>JAZSRK010000119.1:0-6557 GCA_045538465.1 Candidatus Limiplasma sp.
CAAGGAGTTGTTATCAGGTTTGTCTTCCTAAGACCGCTTGGCCTCCGACTTTATTCTTTCGCCCTATGTGCAGGCGCTGATGGAAGCCCCCAATCTGCAGCCTCTCAGCAATGCCTCTTTCAGCGATACCAAAACCATGAAGGTGTACAGCGCGCCCGGTGAGAACACCTACCGCAATGAGAATGCGCAGGTGGATACCAACAACAAGGTTTCCATCTACGGCGTTACCCACGATGGCTGGGTGCTGGTATACTACCCCATCGGCAATGGTTCCCGGGGGCGTGTAGGCTACATTCGCAACGATACGCTGGCTGATGCCGAAAACGTTGACCAGTTGGTCTTTACCTCCATCACCATGCCCCTCACCCGCAATGCCAAAGGCACGGAGGATCCCCTGCTTGGGCAAAGCACCTCTCTGGAGCTGAAAAAGGGCGACGAAGTGACCCTGCTGGCCTTTATGGGCGAGGAATGGGCCTATGTGGAGACCACCCGCGAAAACCAGCTATACCGTTTCTTTATTCCTCAAAATACACTGATGACGGAGGACGATTGATATGGCACGCGACCGCAAAGATGAGATCATCAAGCTGCAAATGGAGGTCATCAGCCAGATGACCGGCAATAACCTGCGCCGCATCGCCGACGATCTATGGGGCGTAGGCGCATCCCAGACCACAGGCATGACCCTTGGCGGCAAGCCCGCAGGCATCGTATCGCCCGCTCCTTCCGCGATCCCCTCCGACATGCCCGACCTGCAATCTTTGCAGGGCACCGGCAACCCTTTCCTCAACCAGCCCGGCATGAACGGCGGCTTTAACCCGGTGACCGGTGTATACACCCCCGTCACCAGCGTGCCTGTACAGCCCGTAAGCGCTGTGCCCGTGCAGCCGGTACAGCCCGTCCAGAACAATGTACCCCCTGCCCAGCCTGCTGCCCCTGCGGCAAATCAACAAGCAGCTGTCGCTCCCGCCGCCGAAGCAGCTCAGCAGGAAGAACCCCCGGAGAAGATCGAAGACCTCAAGAAAGAACTGAGCGAATACATCGGTCTGGATACCGTTAAAAAAGAGGTGGAGAGCCTCATCAACTTGGTTACCGTGCAGAAGATGCGCAAGGACAATGGTCTGCCCGTCAACGACCTGAGCCTGCACATGGTTTTCTCCGGCAACCCCGGCACCGGTAAAACCATGATCGCCCGCCTGATGGCCCGCATCTACAAGAGCCTTGGCATCCTCTCCAAGGGCCACTTAGTAGAGGTGGATCGCAGCGGCCTGGTCGCCGGATATGTGGGACAAACCGCCATCAAGACCGGCGAAGTGATCGAAAAAGCCTTGGGCGGCGTGCTGTTTATCGACGAAGCCTATACTCTCACCACCAAGGGCGGCAACGACTACGGTCAGGAAGCCGTGGATACCCTGCTCAAGGCCATGGAGGATCACCGGGACGACCTGATCGTGATCGTGGCTGGCTATATCGAGCTGATGGAGGACTTCGTCCACTCCAACCCCGGTCTGGAAAGCCGCTTCAACCGCTTCCTCGACTTTAAGGATTACACCATTGACGAGATGATCGCCATTTTTGAAATGCGCTGCGAAAAGAGCGGCTATACCCTCGCCCCCGATGCAAAGGATCTGCTCCGTGGCCTCTTGGCGCTCCTCAGCCTGGATGTGAAGAGCTTCGGCAACGCCCGCGGCGTGCGCAACCTGTTCGAACGCGCCGTCAGCGCCCAAGCCAACCGCCTCGCCACACAAACCGATCCCATCACCAAAGAGACCCTCATGCTCCTCACCTCCGACGACATCCGTGTAGCCGGAGGCGGCAGCGAAGACGGCGAAGAAGAAAAAGAAATGGTCGAAAAGGTCATCGAAGCCGGGAAAGCCGAGGAGAAAACGGAGTAAGGGACGGACGTGGGGCTCTGCCCCACACCCCCGCAGGGCGACGGAGGGAAGCGTGTGCCCAGTGGGCACTTGTGCGAAGCACAAAGCGACCCGCAGTCGTCAACCGAAGCAAGTACAGGCCACGGCAGTGGCCTGTACGCCGACTGAGGTTGCGGAACTGACCCCCTGCACCCACTCATTGCGCCCGTTTCACGGGCGCAAAAGGGATTAGCTTTATAAGATTACCATCTTTTACCGAAAATTTTACTGCACAGCGACCCACCAACCGACCCGCATTGCGAGCCGGGGCTCTTACTGGTGAGCCCCGGCGGTAACTTTAGTCAACACCACCTCCCCATCCCGACCTTTGCGTCCATGAAATGGACGCAATGAGCGGGGTGCAGGGGCCTCAGGCCCCTGCCGGGATCCAAGAGCAGAGCCCTTGGTCTGCGAAGCAAAGGAGCAAATGAATGCGCGTACTTGGTATCGACCCTGGCTTGGCTACGCTGGGCTGGGGCGTGATCGAAGCCGAAAGCGGACGGCAGCGGCTGGTAAATTACGGGTGTATTTTGACCACACCCCAGCAAAGGCTGCCGGATCGGCTAAAGCAGATCGGCGAGGATATGCGAGATCTGCTGGCGCTATATCAGCCGGACGAGATAGCGTTTGAGGAATTGTTTTTTGCCAAGAACGTTACCACGGCGTTTACGGTCGGTGCTGCCCGCGGCGTGAGCATTGCAGCGTGTGCAGCGTATACCGACCGACTGTTTGAGTACACGCCCATGCAGGTAAAGCAGGCCATCGTGGGCTATGGCAAGGCAGAAAAGCAGCAGATACAGCAGATGGTAAAACTGCTTTTGAAAATGGATCATATTGCCAAGCCGGATGATGCAGCGGATGCCATCGCCATTGCGCTGACCCATGCAGCCACAGGCCCCGCCCGGGAACAATTTTTGATGAAATGAGGTACCTTGCATGATCGCTATGATCGAAGGCATCGTGATCGAGAAGAACGAGAACGAAGTGCTGCTGATGACCGCCGGCGGCGTGGGCTACCGGGTAATGTGCAGCGTGAATACCCTATCCACCCTGCCTGCTGCCGGGCAGAGCTGCCGCCTGTTCACCTACCTGAGCGTGCGGGAGGATGCCATGGAGCTGTATGGCTTTAACGGCAAGGACGAAAAGGATATGTTCAAGCGGCTGATCTCGGTAAGCGGCATCGGGGCCAAGAGTGCGCTGGCGGTGCTGGGCAGCATGCCGCTAAGCGACCTGCGGCTGGCCATTTTGACCGGCGATGCCAACGCCCTGAGCCGTGCGCCGGGCATCGGTAAGAAGACCGCCCAGCGCATTTCGCTGGAGCTCAAGGATAAACTGACGCAGGATGCCCTTTCCTTTGGCGGCGAAATGGTGGAGACCGTCATCCCCGCGGATGCTGCCGGGGCTGATCCGGTAAGCGAAGCCATCCTTGCGCTGCAATCGCTGGGGTATACGCCGCAGGAGGCCGCTAATGCCCTGAAAGGGGTCAAGGGTCAGGCAGATACCGCCGACGGACTCATCAAGCTGGCGCTGCGCCACATGGCGCAAAACGGCTAACAGGAGGAACCATCCATGCCTATGCAAGACGAACGCTTTGTATCCACCGGCTTTCGGGAAGGGGACGAGGAGATCAGCCTGCGCCCCAAAAGCCTGCGGGAGTATGTGGGTCAGGAAAGCGTAAAGGAAAACCTGAATATCTCCATCCAAGCAGCGCTGGAACGGCATGAATCGCTGGATCACCTGCTGCTGTACGGCCCTCCCGGTCTGGGCAAGACCACACTGGCGGGCATTATTGCTGCCGAGATGGGGCAGAACATCCGCATCACCAGCGGCCCCGCCATCGAGCGCCCCGGCGATCTAGCCAGCATTTTGACCAATCTGGCAGATGGCGACGTGCTGTTTATCGACGAGATCCACCGGCTGAGCCGCTCGGTGGAGGAAGTGCTGTACCCCGCCATGGAGGATTATGCGCTGGATATTATGATCGGCAAGGGCCCCACCGCCCGATCGGTGCGCATTGACCTGCCGCATTTTACCTTGGTGGGCGCCACCACCCGTGCGGGTCTGTTGTCGGCACCGCTGCGGGACCGTTTCGGCATCCTGTTCCGGCTGGAGATGTACAACCCTGCGGAGCTCAGTTCCATCGTGCGCCGGTCTGCGGGCATCCTCAAGGTGCAGGCCGAGGAGGACGGCATTCTGGAGATCGCCCGCCGCAGCCGCGGTACGCCCCGTATCGCCAACCGAATGCTGCGCCGAGTGCGTGACTATGCGCAGGTGCATGGCGGCGGCGTCATCACCAAGGAGATCGCCCAGAAAGCGCTGGATATGCAGGGCGTGGACGAGTTGGGGCTGGACAAGCTGGACCGGCTGATGCTGACGGCTACCATGGATAAGTTTGCCGGTGGGCCGGTGGGGCTTGAGACCTTGGCGGCCATGACTGGCGAGGATGCACGCACCATCGAGGATGTGTATGAGCCGTATTTGATGCAGCTGGGCTTTTTGATGAGAACGCCCAGAGGCCGGGTAGTCACACCGGCTGCTTATGAGCATTTGGGACGGAAACCCCAGCAGGGTGCTGGCGGGGAACAGGTGAAGATGGAGCTGTAAGAAGGATAAAGCAGGTTCCCCCCATGCCCGCCATCCAAGGCCTTGGCTGGACATTCGACACCGCAGCGGAATACATTCAGCTGCTGAGCACCTATTCCGATCACATCGTCATAGACGAGCCCATCCGCAAGTCGTTTTTCGCTGGCATTGCGGAGGCCATCCACCGCTACAGCAGCGTGATCACCCTCTACGATACCATCGACCTACAGCTGGCTCGCAAGCCATAAGAAAGGAGCAGACCCATGATTTTTCAAACCAAGACCATCACCCTGAAAGACGGGCGCACCGCCATCCTGCGTGCTGCCAGCGTGGCCGACGCTGTCCCTGCGGTGGAGTGGCTGCGCCAAACCGCCGCCGAGACCGATTTCATCCTCCGTGTGCCCGAGGAAGTGACCATGACCCCCGAGCAGGAGGCTAACTTTTTCAACCGTATTGCCGAGTCCCCCTACGATATGATGATCTGGTGCGAGGTGGACGGCGAACTGGCGGGCAACTGCCACCTGAGCTTCCACAACAAGATCAAGACCCGCCACCGCTGCAGCGTGGCCATCGGCATCACCAAAAAGTACTGGAATCTGGGCATCGGCACCGCCATGTTCCGGGAGATGATCGCCGTTGCCAAGCAGCAGGAAGGCGTCACCCAGATGGAGCTGGAGTTTATCGAGGGCAACAGCCGTGCCCGTGCCCTATACGAGAAGATGGGCTTCCGCATCGTGGGCTACCGCCCCAACGGCATCCGCTTGCAGGATGGCACGCTGCTGAACGAGTACCTGATGGTACTGCCCCTGTAAACCTCAAAACCCAATACAAGAAAAGGATCTGACCCAATGAAAACCTCCGATTTTGACTACAACCTGCCAGAGGAACTGATCGCCCAGACCCCCATCGAGCCCCGGGATCACAGCCGCCTCTTGGTGTATAACCGAGCCGACCAGAGCATCCAGCACCTGCATTTCTACGACCTGCCCAAGTTCCTTACCCCCAAGGATATCCTGGTCATCAACGAGACCAAAGTCATCCCTGCCCGGCTTTTGGGCGAAAAGGAAGGCACCGGCGTACCCGTGGAGCTTTTGTTGCTCAAGCGCTTGGAAAAGGATCTGTGGGAGACCTTGGTTCGCCCCGGGCGCAGGCTCAAGCCCGGCGCATGGTGTTCTTTCGGAGATGGTCTCTTGCGGGCTGAGATCGTGGGCACCACCGAGGACGGCGGCCGTCAGGTGCGTTTCCACTATCAGGGCGTTTTCGAGGAATTGTTGGATCAGCTGGGTCAGATGCCCTTGCCCCCCTACATTCACGAAAAGCTGGAGAACAAGACCCGTTACCAGACCGTCTACGCCAAGCAGGAAGGCAGCGCCGCCGCCCCCACCGCCGGTCTGCACTTCACCCCCCAATTGATGGAGCAGATCGAAAAGATGGGCGTGCCCATCCAGCCGGTGCTGTTGCACGTTGGCCTTGGCACCTTCCGTCCCGTCAAGGAGGAAGACCTCTCCAACCATCACATGCACGTGGAGCACTTCGAAGTGACCCCGGAGGCCGCGGAGCGCATCAACGCCGTGCGAGCTGCCGGTGGACGCTGCATCTGCGTGGGCACCACCAGCGTCCGCACGCTGGAAAGCGCCTCCACCGACGATGATCTCATCAAAGCCCAAAGCGGCGATACCGGTATTTTCATCACCCCCGGCTATCGCTTCAAGGCCACCGATGCCCTCATCACCAACTTCCACCTGCCCCAAAGCACTTTGCTCATGCTTATTTCTGCCCTGATGAGCCGGGAAGAAGCCCTGCGGGTATACAACATTGCCGTGGAGGAGAAGTATCGGTTCTTTAGCTTTGGCGATGCGATGCTGATCCTTTGATGCAGAGGAGAGCCTGAAAACATTGAAAAACCGAGCATCCGGCGAACATGAACTGCACCCCATTTGTTAGACAGTATGGTATACTAGATAACAAGTGGGGTGTTTACTATGCCAAAAGGAGTGCCAAACAAAAGGTATACGCCAGAATTCAAAGAGCAGGTAATCCGCATAATGCAGGAAGAACATC
>JAZSRK010000160.1:0-13721 GCA_045538465.1 Candidatus Limiplasma sp.
GATAGTCTTGTACTGCTTGTAGCTTTAGCTCTGGACTGTATACCTTGTTCTTATGTGTTTTTCTTGGCATGTAAAAAGCCCCCTTAGAGTAGTCTCGAAATTTTGTTTTTTCGTGTGTCTACTCTATGGGGACTATATCAGATCAGGCGCAGACCGCTCCATTTGATGAAGCTGACCAGCATATCGATGCTGTCGGCGGATGCGATCTCCTTCTTTAACTCAGAGAACATCTGAGGCTCGTGCACCGCACCGGTGAACAGGCTGCTCTGTGCCAGCGAGGTCTCCGGACGCTGCACATCCTTTGCGGACTTGCCCAGCGCCAGCCGGGGATCCTGCTCTGCCAGCAGCGTAAGCAACTGCTGGGCGCGCTCGTCCACCGAAAGCCCTTCTGCATCCTCATCCATCACGCCGCCGGCCAGAGCGATCAGCTGATTGACCAGGTGAAGCTGCTCCGGCAGCTCTTGATGGGCATCCTGCATCCGCTCCAGCGCACGGCGAACCACCTGCGCCACATAGGCAGACAGCACGGAAGAAGCCTCTGCCTGATCAATAGCGGCAGTGGCTTTGCGCGCTTCAGGGATGGTATCCAGTTGGTCAGCCAGGTTGCGGGTGATGGGGAGTTCATATATGCCGGGACGGAGCATTCGCGTCACTTCCTGAAAATCATGTTGTATAAACCAATCATACATTCATTACAGGCATGCGGCTAA
The DNA here is from genome assembly GCA_045538465.1 of Candidatus Limiplasma sp. GTDB lineage: Bacteria > Bacillota > Clostridia > Christensenellales > Aristaeellaceae > Limiplasma. The sequence continues at coordinate 711 of JAZSRK010000160.1, forward strand.
AGCGGTGCGCTTACCTGCCGCATCTCCTGGTAGAATAAAATGCAGTTCAACCAAACGAACAAGTGATTATTTACAAATGCTCCACTTACCGTTGCGTTTACCGCCTGCACGTTCAATCCTACCGGCAGCTTTCAAACGACTTATTGCACGATTAACAGTTGACTTGGATGTACCAAGCATCTCTGCAATCTGTGTAATCGTGAACGTTTGGTTCTTTACGATCGCATCAAACACCATCGTATCTATAGTACGTTTTTGCGGGTCCAAAGTGTCATCCAAAGTGTCATCCAAAGTGTCACCTTGATCCACAAACTCCGAATGCACAAAAATTGTCGTCAAGAAATACGTACGATCCTCATCCGTTTCAAACAGCGGTTCCGGCGAACCGTTGCTCTGCAGCGCCCTCCGGATCTTCTGGAAACCGGTGTTGCGACCCTCAGTCAAACGCAATTCCTTCAGAAATTCACCAATGCGGCGGTTGCGGTATCGCCTGCTGGAAACGCGATAGGTTTTCAGCCCTTCGATGCTGATGGAACGATCTGCGCCGGGATGGCTCAGGATCTCAATGCGGTCAGGCAGAACGCGCACTTCGATGGGCTCGCGCACATCGTAGCCCTTGTGGTAGACCGCATTGGACAGGGCTTCTTCGATGGCTGCGAAGGGATAGTTGAAGTAACGCCTTGCCTCTGCAACATCAGGCAGCTTGACGACTTTTTCGGTGATCACAGCATTACGGATGTACTGGAGCGCACTGCGCAGCTGCTGATGCAGCGGACCCGTGAACGTGTTCTCAATGATCCTGTCGCCGCCCAGATCGTCCGGGAACTGTACTACATCGATCTGCGCATAAGGGAAGTACTTGTGGGGTTCAAGACTGAAGAACATCAGACCTACATTCTTGGGATGGGGATATTCCGGCAGTTCGCTGTCCAGATTCATGCTGCGGCACAGGCTGCGGAAATCCATCCGACCGACTTCTTTATACAGATCGCTATTCACTTCACGCAGATACTGCTGGATCAGGGTCAGGTTCAGCTCGTCCAGGCTTGCCTGATGATTAACACGATCATCAAATGGCACGTTATTGGCAAGGGCGTACAGATCCCGCTTTTCTTCTTCGCTGGGCTGGATGGTGTTGGCCATCTTCCGGATCCAATTGATCCGCTCATGGCAATCCTTGCTCATGTTCTTGGGAGAAGAGTAGGGGCGCATACAGCCACCCGGAGCCCAGACAACAATAAAGAACTTACCGGCATGCTCCACCACTTCGGTGATAGGCATATACTCCGGCTGGATTCTCTTGCACTTGTTGAGCATATCCTTCAGATAGCCATCCACACGTTCCTGAGGGATGCCGATCTGAGCATCCAGACCCTTCTCATGATCTCTGATGCCGATGACCAGATAGCCGCCGCCCCAGTTATCGATATCATTGGCGAAGGCACAAATGGTCTTGAGAGAAGCTTCGGGATCCCAAGTTTCTTTGAACTCGATCCGCGCCCACTCTACCACTTCGCCGGATAGCAGTGTCTGGATATTAGTCGGAATTGCCATTTGTGCTCACCTCCTGCTTTGCTTTGATATATCTGCCGCTCTTGATACGGGCATCGGCGGGCTTTGTTGCTCCCTCCGGAATCAGCCAGGTGTTGCCGGCTTTCTGCACATCCGGGATGCGTCCCTCTGCACAGAGAATGCCCACACGGCGGGCAGAAAGATCCCAGAGTTTGCCTATTTCGGTAGTGGTCAGGTATTTCATGGTCGTTCACCTCGGATTTCGCTGGTTATATTATATTCATTTAGCGGAATAATATCAATATCTTTTTGGGATGGGGATTCCACAGTTGGCCAGAAAATTTAGTCAAGTACGATTGACCAAATCGTACTTGACTAAATAACTGAGCACCCACCAGCTCAACACCCAACTATTCGAATTTTTCGAGTAGTTCAACTCTCCACCCGATGCAAAAACGAGCTTGTGTACACAAGCTCGTTCAAGCCTCGAACCCTACCTATTCCTCGATTTCATTTTCCCCGTACGAAAATTGAATCAAAAGCTCATCCAACTTACTTAATTGTTCTTCCCGAGAACGATAGAAACCATGAGGACAATTGACGCAAATATCTGGTAAAGCAGTACGTTCAGTCTGCTTTTCCAAATTGTAATTGCTACACTCACGAACAATTTCACCGTTGATGATCTCGTAATGCTTAGAAACAGCATTGTTATAGCCGGTTTCAGGATGAAAGCGTTGAGTGAATGCAAAGAATTTGAAATGATGGCTCTGCACATATTTTTCATACACATCTTTGCGCATATATACAGTCCTGCTCACTCTGCTTGTATAGTATGAGGATTTCATATTATTGCAATAGATAATCACCTCGTTATTTACATTAACCCAAACCATGCGTTTTGAGTCAAGCACAAGCTCCAAATCAGCTATCAACTTTGCAGGCGGCACCACCAGTTCTGTTTCAGCCAATTTATCAAATGTTGTAGAACCTAAAGATGGTATTTGTTTGCACAGCCATGGCCTCTCGTCGCAACTTGCATACATTGACAATGGACCCTCATATTGATCCAATTCAATTGTTAAGTATCGATCATTTTCATCGCCCTGAAGTCCAACATCTTCTGATACGCAACACCAAATGATACTCTCATCAACCCATTCAGTATGGTGGAGACCATCGTCCTTACGATACCTGATTCGACCAGCAATCATCACCCATTCATGATCATACAGTTTATTAGGCGCTATTAGCGAAAGCAAATTCTTCCGAGCAAGATCAACATCATTAGCCCAAGCAATATCCTTGGCGGGAGGCAAAACCACTTTCGCAGCCACTATATCGTCCAACCCATCGATCTCACTACGATAATTCGGTATAGGACTTGTCAGCGGCAAAGCCTCGGAATATCCCATTGGATCATACACTTCATATCCCAGGCACAATTGGGTATTATTGTTTGTGCCAAACTGATTCGAAAAATAATTACACATAAAGCTCCCGAGAGTTCTATCAATAGCAACATCCAAGCATTTTCTTACCAATGTGGAGGCACCGGTATCTTGATAAACATAATGGCCATCTCGTTTTTTTGCCGAGTATTGATCCAGCATTTCCCCAGCAACCTTTGAAAATGATCTGAAGAAGCTGACACCGCTCAACTTGCAATTGCGATACTCCTTATCAAACATTTCTTCAACCTTTTCATCAAAACACATTGAGCCACAACATGCGCTCGATGAATTAACGCATTTGAAATGCTGATTTAGCAGATCGTTCCATGCTTGGATTTCTTCTTTGTCAACATCCAGAAAACATCTATACATTTCCACACGTTCATTATGCCAATATCTAAAGGGTAAAAACGAAGATTCCACTAAATCAAAATGCCGAATCACATGTTCTACTTCATCAGAAGCAACAAACTCATCGTTGCGGACATTGTGTTTATCCCAATGTATATAACAATATGGATCTCCATAGTATTCAGCAATGCGTTTTATGCTTCGTGCAGAAAGAAAGAATGGATCATCAATAAGACTTTGAAAAAAGGTATTGATCACCGTTTTGTCTTTGATATTGCTCTTTGTCAAAACAAACACTATTGTTTCTTTGATATAGTCATCAACAATATCGGGAAAGACATTTATCAATTTTGTCTGATACTCCTCACTGTCACAAACGATATCAAACATAAGTTTTGTGGCGAGATTGCGAATGTCAGAATTAGGTGCTGCGCTGCTCCACAATGCAAACCAGAAAGCTTCTTCAACTCTTTGAACAGTAGATGAGATTGCATTGAGAGAATATAGAATGTTTTTCAGGCGGTTCATAACACCATCAAGAAAATGGGTTCCCTCGAGTTCGTGTGACAATTTTTTCTGTTCGGCTTTTTTAGAAAGGAATACACTATTCAGATACCGTTCAAATATATAGGTGACTGTCGTTATGTTGTTAGTTCCGGTGTCCATATCCCGTTCAGAGAGTTTAGGACTTCTCAATACTTCTTTCAATGTTGTTAACAAAAGAGCATTGTTCGAATACAAGATATCTTCATACAGATGAATATCAACAAGTTCTTGCTGCGCCAAACAATCCAAGGCCGATTCAAATGATACCCCAGGAAATACATATTCTCTTTCTGCGAGTTCTTGATACTGTGTAAGAATTGCATGTTCCATTTTATGGGTTCGGTATGTAATAATAATGCGGCAGCCACGACTGGCTTTTAGTTTCATCAGCATGGGGATTAATGCTTTTTGCGCATCTGTTGACATTTCATTAACCGCATCAATGACCAGAACAAACCGACTCATTGCAGCAATTTGCTCAACCTCAATGTCATCAATGCTATTTTTGAATTTTCCATAGAAACAAAGATGCGGTATTTCTTTTTCTTCCAGTTTTTCTTCCAATCGCATAACAAAATAGCTCTTGCCAATACCACCCTCTCCAGCGATTAAACAAAAGCGATGCAACGCCATCGTTTTCTTAACAATCTCCAAGCTAAGTCCATGCCAGTCCGGTTGAACTTTTCTTATGGTTTCTATTTTTGTTTTTAGCATGTCCAAAAAAGTCTCTTGATCTGTTATATAGGGATCATATGTCGCATAATATTGCTTCAGATCATGGACATACTTTTCACTTTCTTTCGTCTCACGAACATGATGAAATGTTGGCAATTTTCCCATAAAGCTATCCATAATATCCTGTTCTTGCCAGTCAAACATCATATCGGGATGGCAAATGCTATGCATATGATCTCTCTGCGCTTTGTTAAGCTTAATATAGTCCATGCCTGTCCTCCGCAAAATATACTGTGATCGAGCGCTAATCAGACTCTTAATTCATTATATCACATCTGTTTGATTTGTCAGTCAGACCATTTATTCGTGTGTTTTCCATTGTAACACAACATTCATCATCAAAATAGCAATCACCATATGCCATTTACAGAGATCCGTACGTTCATTCACTACAACTGCACAGCTTCGTCTGCTCATAACCCCAATCATGAAAAAAGTTGTGCAACCCGAATCCCATCCGGTACGATCATCAGCTGGCACCACCACAAAATCGAGCCATCTGCCACTAAAGAAATCAATCTTGTATACAGAGACCCCCTCTGGATAAATCATCAAATCTGTGCTATAATACATCCAAGCCACCCGGAAAACCGCAATATCTCTTACTTGTGATAGCCCGGTGGTGATAGATTTTTGATAGCAAAAGTCTGTACAGACCCTGTGTTCAGGATCATCTGACTCAGATTTTCCCACGAGGAATCACAAAACCTAAACAAAAATGTTTGGGTTTTGGGTTGATCCGACGAGTGGGAATAAAGCAAATTATCCCGCAACCCTGTATTTTCAATGGGTTGCGGGATTTTTCTTTACTTTTCCGACGACCTGAATGTCCCGAGCAAGCCAAAAGCTTACTCGGGGCATCTATATTATTGTTCTTTACGCCGGCGAAGAGCCATCATGCCAAGACCGCATACAGCTGCCAAGCAAAGGAACGCCCACCATCCAGGCATGCCATAGTCGCTGGTATCCGGTATTTTTTTGTTGAAAATGCGCCCACCGTTGAGGCCCGCATCCGACAGCTGGCCATCAGGGCCAACATAAATGGTCTCAAAGCCGCTCATGGGCTTTTCCATAACGGTGTAAACCGCCAGTTCGCCATTTGCATACTTGGGCAGGTTATGGTACACATAATTGCCTTTTTCGTCGGGATCGGGAGTGCTCTTACGGTACTGCTTACCGTTGCACAGCAGGATAAGCTGGATCTCGGGCGGTTCGGCGTCACCGATGCCTTCCCATATCTTGCGGATGCGGAAACTGACGACTTCCCGGTTGATGATCGTGCCGCCATCGTAGACGCTTTCCGCTTCGGACTGATAGGGAGCAACATTTTGGTAGATGGTCACATAGCCGTCCATGTACTTTTCCTTAACGGAATACACGTACCGCTGGTTCTGCGCATCGTACTGCGGCAGATTGATATAGGAATAATTCTGCCCGTCTTGATGATAAACCGGCTGCGGGTCTACCTTTATGCCATTGGCATACAGCGTAAGCTCGATATCACCGGCAATAGCGCCCTGCCATTCCTTTACCACGGTAATGCTCGTGGTTTTGAATACATTGGTGAACGCCGCCGTATTGCCGCCCTCTATGCATACGCCCTGTACCGTCTCGCTATTTGTGCCATTTACCGTGGCAGTGTAGCGAACACCCGGGGCTTCTTGCACGGTATAGCTCATACCGGGCAACAGCAGTGGGATGACGATCTGCTCCCCGTGCCCCAGCCGGATCACATCGCCGCTTTGCAGGGTGCCTGTCTGGCTGCCCTCGTAGGCAAAGGTACGCTGGCTTTCCGCGCCATCCTTTTCGTACAAGCGGATGGTGAAGGGGAAGGTCTCCTCTGCTTCGGGGCCATCCACCGTTTTCTCGATGGTCAGCGGTGAATAGAGCGTGTTATCGAAGGTGATGGCTTGCACGGTTTCGGTGCCCTTCGCAATTGCAGGGGTAATGCCCAACGTACCGTTGCGCAAGTCCTCAATGCTCAGGCTGAGGGTGTATTCTGCGCTATCTGCCACCAAATTGCCTGCAGATGCCGTTTCTTCCTTTACCACATAAGTGTAGGTCTTGCCTGCATCGGCCAAAGAGAAAGACAGCGCATCGAAGGTGATCGTTCCGCCTGCGTTGGTTTTTACCTGACTTACCTGCGGCGCATCGCCAGTGCTGGCAAGGGAGAAACTGTAGAGCTGATCTTCGCGGGCGGCAATGCCGTTGACGGTTTTGGTTGCCACCGGGGTATAAGAACCGACCGCTTCGTACGTGTTGTCGAAGGCGATGGCCGATGCGATCTCCCCGTCTTTCATGATCTTGCTCGTTACCTGCAGGGTACCGTCTCCGTTATCTGCCAGCCAGACAAAGACTGTGTATTCGGTATCATCCACAGTATAGCCATTACCGGAGGTGCTGCTTTCCTTTACGGTGTAGGTGTAGGGCGAACCTTCCAGATCCTCGATCGTATAGGTGATCGGAGCAAAGGTGATCTGAGAACCAGCATTTTCGACTGTCTGCAACGTTTGCTGGTTGGCGATCAGCTGGAATTGGAATACCTCCTCCTGCTGGGGTGCAGCACCGTTGACCGTCTTCTGGCCCTCAAGGGTCAGTTCGCCGGTGGCTGCATAGGTATTGGTAAACGTTACAGAAGGTATGGTGGTACTGCTGCTCTTACCGGTCGCGCTACCCTCGGTCACCACCCCCGTATAGCCGGGTTTTTCCTGCTCGGTGATCGAGTAGTTGGTGGATAGCGGAATATCCAGAATGCGCAAGGTCTCGCCGCGTTTGCAGCTGACGGTGAGAACGCCTTCCTCGTTGGAGGCAACATCGGTGATGGTGCTGGAGCCATCGGCGGCAAAGGTTTGCAGACGCATTGCTGCCACCACCGGCTCGTTGCTCGAATTGGTCAATGTCACATCAAAGGTGAATACATCATCCTCTGCGCCATTGACGGCCTCTTTGATGATATCCAATATACCGAGGCGGCTATTGGTCACCGTAACGGTGTAATACCCATACTGATAGTTGCTGCTGATAGAGTTGGAATAGCCTTCCACCGGACGTTCTACAAAACGGTAGGTATAGTATTTGCCGAAGGGATCGGCATAGGGCAGCTTGCCGATGTTTTTGTAGAAATTGTTGTTGGTGCTGAGGGAAATGCCTTCTATGTACAGCTCATCATTGCGGTACAGATCCACGATGACCTCATTGGGCTGCAGCAGTTTTCCACTATCCTGTGTCCATTGCTTTCTGATGCGGTACTCACGATACTGGCGCTTGTTGGTCAGCGTCCATTCGCCGGTTTCCTCATCCTTTACAAAGGAAATATGGTTGGAAGCACTGCCTGCATTGACGGGGTCGCTTACCCGGCCGTAATAGGTAGCATCCACATGGAAGGTCCACCAAGTATTCTCCGGCAGTTCAAAACCCGCTCTGGTCGCAGTTTCAACAATGGCATAATCGCCTGTGCTGAGGCCGTTGAAAACCACGCGCCCGCCTGTGCCGCTGTACTGAGTCTGCACAGGTATGTTGGTCCAGCAGGAAGTTTGCACCCCGGGGGTGCCGCTGTGGGTGTGAACGCAGCCTTCTAAGCAACCATCATCGCACATATGGCTACAACGGTAGAGATCGAACGACACGCCAGTAAGCGCAAAGGGTTCTTCCTCTTCGATATGCTGACCCGTTTTGATGAAGGAAAGTTCCTTCAAGTCCTGCAGCTCCACGGTAACACGGTGGCCGATGTTGTGCTTGGAAGCGGCTGTAAACGTAGTGTTGGCAGAGAAGATAGAGGAATAGGAGAAGCGGTTGTACGCCAGCGGTGCTTCGGGCAATTCCTCAGGCGCAGTCATAAAGATCTCTACTTCGGTCGCGCTCTTTGCCTCAAAAATATAGGGCTCGCCATTGGTTTTGGTGCTCAGGTCGATGGCCACAGCCGTTACCAGAGACAGATCCTCCGGCGGTGTGGTGGACCAGGTATCCGTATCCTTCAGGTGATCCTTGGCGTTGGGTACCTCTGCGCTGGTGGCGAAGTGGTTGGAGTCAAGGTCGGTACGGGTGGAGTAATAGATGACCGGTGCAATGCCCTGCGACTCGGGCATGCTGGTGCTGATGCCCGCAAAGGTGCCCTTCCAGAAGGTCTCGCCGGAATGGCCCTCGGTATTGGCGGCATCCTCCAGCACATCGAACATGACCAGATCCTTGGTAAAGCCAAGGTCGGATGCTGAGAAGCTGAGCTTGTAGCTATAGGGGCCGCCCAGATCGGCGATATCATGCAGGCGGTAATAGCCGCTGTTGGCCTTTACCAGCTTGGCAATACCGATCTGATACGCACCGATAAAGTCGGGGTTTACGTAGGAGTGGGCATACAGGGTATCCTGCCGGTCGGTAAGGCCATCGCCGTTGATATCCTTGAATACCAATTCACCGTTAGCATCCAGCGCGTCTTCGAAATAATCAACGCCGGGGCCACCCATATCCTTATAGGAATTGGCGATCACACGTCCCGTGCCGCCGTCGCCTTCTTGGAAAGCCACCAGATTGTAGCCGTAGGGGAAGTAAGTAAGCTCCTTCCAAGAAATGGCTGCCCAGAAGGTGATATTAAAGCCGGAACCGTAGCCATAGGTGCAGCTGCCGTAATTCTTGTCCTCCGGGCCGGTATACTTTACATAGAACTTTACCAGCTGACGGCCGGTGCCCTTATAGTTATCCACGGTTTCCACCTTGACAACAGCCGCCGGGGCAGAGGTGGAATAACCAGTAACCTTTATACCCTTATCCTCGTTATAGGTATAGCCCGTGGGCAGCAGGTCGTAGAACACGCCTTCATCCATGTGGGTGGAGGCTGTTACTTCCGGTATCTCATCGCGTGGCACATATTCCAGAGCGATCACATTAAACTGCACATCCACCTTGCTGTTGATGGTATCATTTTCCACCTTTTGCGTATATTTGCGGATGTTGCTGCCCTTTACAAGGCGGCCGCCGTAGCAGCTTGCCTTATCGCGCAGATAGTAATAGCCGTTGGCAGCGTGGTCGCCGGCATTCAGCTCTGTTGTGCCCACAGAATCCAGCAGAGTGGGGGTTTCGAAATGGGTGATGCTTTCGAAGTTGCCCTCACCATCATCCAGATAGATCTCGTGAATACTGTAGTTATGCAGCTCGATGGTTTTCAAGTCTTCCTGCAACAGTGCCTGCACCACGGGAGAATCTGCATAGATCTCCACGCCTACATTCATGGACAATTTGGTGTAAGCGTTGGCAGGCTCCGCAGCCCTTGCCCGCATAGCCACATAGTTTTCCTCAAAGAAAGAGGCTTTGGGGGCATAAGAGGTGCCGCTGTTGTTAATGCGCAGAGTGGTAATATACTCCCAAGGGCCATCGTTGGTGCGTTTGCCTTCGATGATCACATCAAAGGGATCCAGCTTTACAGTGTCGCCGGTTTCCCGGTCAATATCGGTAGTGGTCACCACTATGCTGTTCACGTACATGCGGTAATCCTCTTCCGTCAGGCGCACGATATCGGTCTTGGTGCCGTCGTTCCGGTTGCCAAACATGTACAGGGCATCGTCTGCCACTTCTACCACATGCGGGTTCAGCTCGTAGCCATTTACGGTAACAGAAACAGAATAGCTATCGATCAGGTTGGTGCCGTTTTCAAATTTTGTAATGCGGTAATCTTCGTGGGGGGTATAATGATACTTATCAAAAGCAAACAATTCGCCATCATAGTCGAATTCGTATTCGTACTCTTTCCACTGGCCTTCCCATGCAAAATCGAAAGAAACAACGTCGTTATAGTCGTATGGCTCTACCTTATCGTTTTCATGCACATTATTGCAGATAAACTGGCCATCAACGCGAACCTCATGCTTGCCTTCCGTCGTTTCCAGATCGCTGCGGGGATATTTGACCCAAAAATCGACCCTACAATAATTGCCCGACGTGGGGGTTATGGTGTACGGATAGCGATATACGCCGTTCTCGTTGGGCGTCAATTTTGTGCCATTGGAGTGGTTGCCCCGCCAATACAGCTCCACGACCTCGCCGCCTTCTGCATCAACGGTAAACTCAGCGATATGGTTCTGGTTGCGGCTGGCATATTGGGTAAAACCATATTTGATATAGTAATATTCATCATCGGAGAGGACATAGTCCGACACAGCAGAATGGGATACGCTGGACAGCCGGATACCCGTATCGATGCCATAGGTGATCTTATTGGATACCACCACTTCTGGTTCACCGTTCGGGTCTTCCTCCAATAGGTTCCAGCCGTTACCGGTGGCCACAAATTCCGAAACCACGGTATCGCACATCTGGTAGGGCGTTACATGATACAGCACTTCGATGGACTGGTTGAGACTATCCTCGATCATACGCCAGTTTTCAAACACCAAGTCATCATCCATGGGGTCGTTGGGGGTGCCTTTATCATCTATCCAGTAGTTAAAGGCAAACTGATCGTTATGCAGCGGCTTTTGCGGCACACCGATCTGCGAAGGCAAAACATACCGCGCATAGTTATTATCCAGTGGCTGAGGAGCATTGGTAAGGGCATAGGGAATACGCACCTGCAGCTGGCCTACATCGTAGCGTGCGGCGTTTACGTTAATGGTCAGGTTGTACACCAGACTGCGCTGGTTGCCGTTGGTGGGAACGATCTCATATCGGTCGTATTTTTCTGAGGGGATGGAGGTATCCCAGCAAAGTTCCAGATAATAGTTCCAGTGCTCCTGCAGATCGTTGCTGAAGTGGAACAGGGGGGTGCCATCCTCCAGCTGGCGCTGGGTGGTGGTGGTATAGTGGATGGGAAGGTAGCTCTGCACCACCGTATACTGGATGGGGTCGCCGTTTTCATCGGCATAGGGGGCGTTCCATTCCACCATCCAATTGCCGGCATCATCCGCCACCATGGTGCCGCCAGCATCCAAGGGCTTGCCGTTGGCCAAAAGCGTCAAGTTTACATCGGCGGGGCGCAGGCCTTCTTTGTTGTCTTCGTCTACCCACTCCACCTGCGCAGCGATTTTGGTGGTCTTCAGCTTGAGGGTAACAGGGAAGGTATAGTCATAATAGCAAGAGGGGTTCTGGAAATCGGACATATTGAAATGCGTGCCGTAGGAGGTATAGGTTCCCTTCACAGGCGTGCCGTATACCACCTCGTACCCGGCAGGGATCTGATCCAAAAGCACCTGATAGGAAAGCTCTTCACCCTCAAGGCTGCGCTTGGGCACCACATAATCCTTCTGTCCCATCATGGTCGTATGGGTCTGGGTAGCAGCGTTTGTAGAGGAAGCGTTGATCGTAAAATGATTGTCGATCAAATCGACCCGATCCTCTGCATCAAACACCTGATAGCCCAATGCTTCGGGGCGCAGGCCGTAACGGTTTTCCTCATCGTCCCAGATGATCTTTACGATGGGGTTGTAACCATACAGATAAGCAGTCAGATAGGTGCTCTTTTCGGTCGTGCCGCTGGTGCTGGGGGTGCCTTCGAAATAGGGAGGAAGACCGGTTATCTCTACGTGATAATCCTTAAATTCTTTGGTAACACCGGCAAAGTAGTCGTTAAAGAACCAGTAGTTATAGGTATCGTGCAGGTGATAGGGCGCTTGCTTGGAGACCAGCACATTACCGTTTTTATCTACCAGATTCAAAGTCATTTCTTCGGGCCACTCGTAACCCTCCGCGGCGTTCACACGCCCCTGCAGGGTCGCCTGACCAAAATGAACATAGCCTAACAAATCGAACGTTGCCTTGAATACATTGCCCTGTTCCTCATGCTCCAGATGGTCGGAGGCCCCAAGATAGACTTCATCTCTGGTGGTATAGTGCTGCATTCCATCGAGGGTAATGACGCAGTCCGTATTGCGGTAGCCTCGGGCATCGTAATAGGGCAGGTCGTCCCACGTGGCGTAGAAGGTGCCGTTGGCATTTTTGACCACACGGTCGGGAGCGCCGTAATTGACCCCTTCCATGGTAAGCACAGGCTGCACGGTTTCCGGGCGCAGCCCCAGCTCGTTGTTGTTATCGGTAAACTGGATCTTGAAGGTAAGGGGGCCTCTTTCCTTGGCGGTATAGGTGAAGGTGGCGGTATACTGGCTTAAATCTACCTCCACACGCTCATCATAAAGGTAACGGTAATAGGCATGATCGTAGTTTTGGTAGGAGCTGTAGTACTTAAACCATTCCACATCGTAGGAATAATTGAAACGTTCAGTGGTTTCATCATCCCACATAGGAATATAGTTTATCGTTAGTGTTACACCGGAAGAACCGAAGCCCCAATCATGAACTGCACCCCATTTGTTAGACAGTATGGTATACTAGATAACAAGTGGGGTGTTTACTATGCCAAAAGGAGTGCCAAACAAAAGGTATACGCCAGAATTCAAAGAGCAGGTAATCCGCATAATGCAGGAAGAACATC
>JAZSRK010000014.1:0-19593 GCA_045538465.1 Candidatus Limiplasma sp.
CTTCCTAAGCCCGCTTGGGCCTCGGACTTCCTGCCCGGAGACGGGATGAATGGTGAGCCGGGCTTTGGCGGGCTGCCAGTCCATGGTGATGGCGGTTTCAGCGTAGGCGCCCTGCTGATAGGCAAGGGTCACGCCGTCATCCTCGTAGAGGGTAAAGACACCGGACGCACCGGCGGCCACCACCAGCTCCATTTCTTCCGCGCCGCCCAGCTGGGCGTTGCCGGGCTTGTGGGCCTGCATGGGCAGAATGCCGCCCGCTTTCAGGAGAAGGGGCATCTCCTCCATGGGGCGGTGGAGCCGCAGGCATTGATTGCCTTTGTACACATATCCGTTGTGGAAGTCCACCCACAGGCCCTCGGGCAGCCATGCCTCAGCATAGGCTAAATCGCTTTCGTCGGCTTTGCGGGTGATGGGCGCGGCAATGAGTTCGCTGCCGAACCAGTACTGATTGGGCACCTGATAGGCTTCGGCCTGATCGGGGTGGGTGTGATACATGGGGCGCACCAGCGGCAACAGCTGGCTGGCGTTGCGGCGGCACATGGTGTAGAGATACGGGAACAGTTTGTGGCGCAGGCGCATCATATCCTCAATGATGAGCTGGGCCCGGCGGTTGTAGTTCCACGGCTCCCGGCCAAGGAACGGGCTGTCGGAGGAGTGGAGCCGGAAAATGGGCGAGAACACCCCCAGCTGGATCCAGCGGACGGTGAGCTCGTCATCCCGGTAGCCGCCCATGTGGCCGCCGATATCGTGGCTCCACCAGCTGTAGCCGATGTTGGAGGCGGTGGCGGTAAAGTAGGGCTGAAAGCGCAAGCTTTCCCATGTGATGTAGCTATCGCCGGAAAAACCGATGGGATAGCGCTGGCTGCCGTGGCCTGCAAAACGGGAGAAGATCATGGGTCGCTGGCCGTTGCGTTGAGCGGACAGGTAGTGCATATGGTTGAGCATCCATAGGGGGGTGATGTTGGTAGGGCCTTGGGGCTGGCGGCCATCGCCGGTAATGGCGGCGTAGTCGTTGCCCTGCTGCCAGTCCATCCACCAAAAATCCACGCCCGCTTCTTCGTAGGGGTAGTGGAGCACCTCAAAATAGGCCTTGAGGAAATCCGGGTTGAGCCAGTCGAAGGGAATGGGCTTCTCTGTGGCGGGGTCTACCCCCAGCCGGGCAGCCATCTCCAGGTATTGCGCCTCATGCTTGCGCACGCCGGAGGAAGGGTGCAGATTGAGCGCTGTGTGCAGCCCCCGCTGGTGCAGGGCTTGGATGAAGGCTTTGTAGTCCGGGAACAGCTTTTCGTTCCAAGTATAGCCCGTCCAGCCGTCCTTCCAGTATTCCCGGCCGTCGCCGTCGGTCAGGTGCCAGTCCATATCCACAATACCCACGCTCAGGGGCACGTCACGCTGCTGGAACTGATCCATCAGGTTCAGGTATTCTTTGTCGGTGTAGGCATGGTAGCGGCTCCACCAGTTGCCCAGCGCCCATGCAGGCAAGAGCCCCGGTGCGCCGGTCAGGCGGTAGTAATCCTTAACGCATTGGGCGTAGTCGTGCCCGTAGCCGAAAAAGTATACATCCAGACCGCCTTTGCGGGAGGCAAACCAGCCATCCTGCCGGATGAGCGGGGTCTGGCTGTCGTCGATGATGGCAAAGCCATCCAAAGAGCATACGCCGTCTTCGATGGGGCATGCGCCGTCCACGTTATCCAGTGTGGAGGTGGTGCCGCCTAAATTGTGCAGGGGCTTGTCGCCATAGTGCCACAAAAAGGCGGGGGCTTCCATCCGCTGAATGGTGAGGCCTTCTGCCAGCGGCAGCCCCGCATGGTGACGCAGGGTGAGCGCGCCGGTGCAAAGGGTAGTCACGTCCCCTTGGGTGGAATGCTCCACCGGGCAGGGGCCAAGGTCGCGGCGCAGGATGGTAAGGGTAGCATCGTCGGTATCATCGCCCTTTTGTATGCGGATGAGGCAGGGGGTAATGACCGTCAGGCGCAGATCGCCGCTTTGAAATACATTGTCGCAAAGGGGCGCAGCATTGGTTTGCATGCGCAGGTATTCGGGCAGACTGCCGGATGATCTCATCATGGGAAAAACGCTCCTTTCCGGGCGGGGTTATCTGGTTGTTCTGGTAGTTCTATCATAAGCCGGATGGGGCAGAAAGGCAAGGGGGAAAAGACGAAAATGGCACAAAAAAAGCACTGCCGCACGAATGTCTGACGTTCGTGATATGCAAACAGCGCGGAGGCTGCGAAGCGTTGCGGCAGTGATCGATTGTATTGTAAAAAAGATAGCGGCAAGGCGCAAACCGTTTGTGGTGTAAATACGACCGAATGTAGAAAATTTGATGCAAAAAGATGAGAAAAAACAGAGTTGCTAACGTTTTACTGCTATTCAAAATACTTTTTTGCAAAGCAACGATCCTCAGGGCGCAGACGGTGCATCCGAAGCGCCGGCAGCAGCGGCGGGCGGCTGAAACAGCTGCCCCATAAGCCGGCGGGATACGCTGAGCACCGTATTGCCTTTCAAGGTGATCTCGTGTCCCTTTTGATCCACGCTGAGCACATACAGCCGGTTGACGGCACAGCTTTTGTGGATGCGCACAAACCATTGCGGGTTCAGGCGAGGCAACAGGTGGGTCATGCTTTCCCGCCAAGTAAAGAGCCCGGTGTTCAGGTGGGCGGTCACATACTCCCGCTCCATTTCCAGATAGCGTATCTCGCGCTGATCCAGCACCTGCGTCACCGTACCTGCGGTGACGGTCAAAGGATACACCGTGCGGCTGCGCTCGATATGCAGAATAACATCCAACAGGGCATTGCGCAGCCGCTGGGTGGTGTAGGGCTTCAGGATGAAGTCGAAGGCATGGGAACGGCAGCATTCCATGGCGTACTCGGCGTAGGCCGATACATAGATGATGTAGGCGCTGGGCTGATATTGCCGTATGGCGGCGCAAACATCCAGCCCGCTCAGGTCGCTTTCCATCTCCAAGTCCAGCATATAGACGGTATCGCCTTCGTGGTCGGCGGCATAGGCAAGCACCTGCCGCGGGTCGGTGGTGGTCAGGTCGATCTGGCAGGGCATGGGCAGCTCAGGCATGATCTGCTGTAGGTGATGGGTCATGGTCTGGTTGTGCTGGGCATTATCATCGCAAAGGATCAGGTGCAGCATATGGGGAACCTCCTGTTGTTTGGTGGGGCTGTGTACCGGGGGCTTATTGCTCCAATAGCAGCTGGGCTTGTACGTACTGCCCCGTTACCCAAAAGTTGAGAAACGCGCCCTTGCGCCGGGAAAGAATGTGGTAGCAGCTTTCCAGCCCGTGCCCGCTGTGGCCTTCCTTGGTGGATGCACCACCATGGGTAAGGGTGGAAGGGTCGATGTCGCCGCTGTAGGTGTTTTTGATAATGATCTCCGTAGCGTTTGAGATGTTGCGTATCTCGATGGATACAAAGCGCTCGTCGGCATTGTCGGCTGCTTCGATGGCGTTATCCTGCAGCACGCCCAGCACTTGGCACAGATCGGCATCCCGCAGGGCAGAGCCGAAGGTGACCGCTTCTTGTACATACAGGTGGATGGGCAGGTTTCGCTGGCGGGCTTTGTCTACTCCGTTCAAAAGTACAGCGCTTACCGATGGGTTGGCGATCCTCTCCAAAGCGGCGATGTTTTCGTTGTTGACCAAGGCGCATTTTTCCCGCATCTGGTCGTAGTAATCCAGCACCTGCTCCCGGTCGCCGCTGATGAGCACGCCTTCCAGACCATAGAGCATATTGGCCATGTTGTGGCGAAAATGGCGCAGGTTTTGCAAAAGGCTGCGGCTGATGTTTTGCTGCTGCTCCAAGGTGTTCAGGCGTTTGGTTTGCATAATGTAGCGGATGTCTTGCGCCATATAGGAGGCGGATACGAAAAGGAGCAGCACCACAAAGAAGATCATAAGCGGATATTTGCCGCTGTCCAGAAGTGGAAGGAACTTTGATATATCGTTGCCAAAAAGAAAGTGGGGCATGGCCAGAAGGCTGAGGGCAGCGAGCATCAGCCCCGATACCCGTAGGATGGAGCGGGTATACAGCCGTTGCTGGCGGCGGGTCTCCTTGGGCAGCTCGCGGCTTGAGCGCAGTTTTTCCCACAAGGTAATGCCTAAGATGATCATAACGGTCCCCAGGCAGTTGATGAGCGAAGAAGTAAACACCAAACCAAGGTTTAGCATATCATCCAGTGTCATAACGACAAAGGTAAGATCGTTCACGCCCATCAGGTGAAGCAAAGCGATCACCAAGGTGCAGCACAGCTCCAATAGAATGGTCATCAGCATCAGCTTGATGCTGTCCAGCAGCAGGGATAAGCCGCGCCTGTGAAACACGCCCCATAGTATGATCGCATGCCAAAGAAGGGTGGAAAACACGTTGAAACCGCTCATGTATAATACGATCAGCCGGTTACAGCACCAAGACAGAATGATCAGCACCGTAAAGGGCACTATTTGCCCGGGGCGGTGCTTTTCTTTGAGAAAAGCAAGCGTTACATAGTACAGCAGGTAAATAGAGGGAAAGAACGCAATGGTATAGAGCGCGAAGGCTGCAATATGCTTCCATAGAGCAGGGAACATGGCATAAACTCCTTTGCATGTGGAATGGTCAGCGGCTCAGCAGCAGCTGTGCCTGCACATACTGCCCCGTTACCCAGAAATTGAGGAACGTTCCTTTGTACTTGCCAAGAGTGTGGTAGCAACTCAGCAACCCTTCGCCGCTGTGCCCGGCCTTGGAGGAGGCACCGCCGGTGGTAAGGCTGCGGGGGTCGATCTCGCCTGCGTAGGTGTTTTTGATAATGATCTCCACGGCGCTTTCCACATCGCGTATCTCGATGGATACAAACCGTTCCTCGGCTTTGTCGGCAGCTTCGATGGCGTTATCCACCAAAACACCGATCACCTGACACAGGTCGGCATCGCGCATGAAACCATCAAAGAAGACTTTTTCCTGCACATACAGGTTGATGGGCAAAGTTAGCTGGCGGGCGCGATCCACCCCGTGCAAAAGCACGGAGGCCACCGAAGGGGAGGTGACTCGCTCCAGCGCAGCAATGTTTTCGTTGTTGACGAGGGCGCATTTTTCCTGCATCTGCCGGTAATACTCGCTTACCTGCTCCCGGTCGCCGCCAATGAGCACGCCCTCCAGCCCGTAGAGCATATTGACCATGTTGTGGCGGAAGAAACGCAGGTTTTGCAATAGGCTGCGGCTGATGGCCTGCTGGTGCTCCAATGTGTTAAGGCGCTGGAGCTGCATAATGTAGCGCATATCCTGCACCACGTAGGAAAACCCCACGCAGGCCAGACCGGCTGCGCTAAAGGCCAGAATTACGTACTGCTTGCTATCCACCGTCTGCGAGGAAGGGTTGGTTTTCAGCAGCATGTAGGGAAGGATGAGCGCACCCAGCGCCGTGACCGCCAGCGCACACAGCCGCAGAATGGAAAGGGCATACAGCCAATGGGTCTTGGGCACTGCTTTTGCCATGGTCTGCCGGTGGTTGACGACGGCATTCCACCCGCTTACCCCTGCCAGCACCAAGGCCATCGGCAATGTGTTGCGCACCAAGAAGATGAACATGGGCTGCCAGTGGTAGATATCTTCGATGCTGAATACCATCAGATATGCCTCTACGCCCAATTGGCTCATGATGCCAAAGATGGAGGTGCACAGCAGCTCCATCAGGGTGAGCAAAACAAACAATTCAAAGGTGGCCAACAGGCAATACAAGCCCCTTACACCGTACACCAGCCGAAAGAGGACCAGCACCGATACCAGCGAAACCAAAAAGTTTTGCCATGTGGCTACAAGGATCAGATCGCCGCTTACAAAGAAGCACAGCAGCATACACAAAACGATCAGCAGAAATTGCAGAAAGCTTTTGCCGCTGCGGGGCGCCTTGGCCAGTTGTCTGGTAAGGGAATAGAGCATAACGATGAGCGGCGCGAGCAAAAGAACATAGGTCGCATACCGCATAAGAAAATCCCATAGGCTGGTGTACATGGCATCTCACCCTTTTCGGAAGGTGCTTTTTGTTATTATAGACCGCTGGGCGTTTGTTGTAAAGCGTGCTGTCTGCTTTATTGGCGCACACCTATTGCTTACGGCTCACAGGCGTGGTAAGCTGGTAAAAAAACATGCAGAGGGGAGCGAGCATAGTGAGCAAAGAAGCATGGCGTATTGAGAAAGAACAGATGGTGGAAGGCTTTCAGGAAAAGAACCGATCGGCGAAGAAAGGGCAGGTGGTGTTTGCCGGTTCCTCGCTGATGGAGATGTTTCCTGTGGAGGAATGGGGGCAGGAACTGGGCGAGGGCGCACCGGTACTGTACAACCGGGGCGTGGGCGGCTACCGCACCGATGATATGCTGCCCATTGTGGATCTGTGCGTAACGCAGCTTATGCCCAGCAAGGTGTTTATCAACATTGGCACCAACGATCTGAGTGACCCCAATGAGCCCATCGAGGCCATGATCGACCGGTACGACCGCATTCTGGCTCAGATCGAACGGGATGTGCCCGGCGTGCGCATTTATATGATGGCGTATTACCCCATCAATTACGATGCCGCTGCCGATTTTATGAAGCCCGGCTTGTTGGTGCGCACCAATGAGAAGATCGCAGCCGCCAATGAGCAGGTCGCACAGCTGGCGGCCCGCCGCGGACACCGCTACATCGATGTGAATGCTCCCCTCAAGGATGAATTGGGCCGCCTAAAGGCAGAGTATACCACCGAGGGCATGCACATCAAGCCGGAAGGCTACCGGAGCATTTTTCCTGCCATCGTTAAGTATGTGCTGGAATAAGCGGAGCGGGGACAGTAGGAAAAATGAAAAAACCCGTTGACAAAGCCAACCAAAAATGTTATATATGAATTAGTCGCTTCTAACTACAGGGCGGCGAAAATTAGCCCCATGGGTTTAATGCAACTAACCAATGGAGTATCTTTACAGGAGGCGCAGTGGGTATGGAAAAGGATCTTCTGCTTGCAGACAAGGGCAAGGAATATACGATACGCCGCATCAACACCAACGATGAGGAATTGAATGCTTTTCTGTTTTCGCTGGGCTGCTACAGCGGCGAGCCCATTACCGTGGTAAGCCGCAGGCGCGCCGGTTGTGTAGTAGCCATCAAAGATAGCCGCTATTCCATCGATAGCCGGTTAGCTAAGTCTATCGTTGTGTAAACGTTTGGAGGATAAAGACGGTCTTACGACCGTTTCAGGTCGTCGAAAAACCCGCCTATGGCGACTTTTTCGACGAGGCTTGCACCGTTTGCCTACTCGCCTACGGCTCGCCGGGCGGCAAACGGCGATAGGAATCCCTTGCTACGCAAGGGTTCCGAAACCACCGCACATGTCGCTGGTTTCGGATCACAGTCGGAGGGTTGCGACCCTCCGACTCCACCCGGGGTTTATCGACAGTCTGAGACGGTCTTTCGACCGTTTCTTTTTCCCCCGGACGTTAGGCAATACTAACAACGGTATAAACCAATATCCGCATGCATATAAAGGTGAAAACCAAGGAGGAAACCCCCTATGAGAATTGCTTTGGCAGGCAACCCCAACAGCGGAAAAACCACCATGTTCAACGCCCTTACCGGCCGCAATGAGCGGGTGGGCAATTGGGCAGGCGTTACCGTAGAAAAGAAGGAGTTTCCTGTTAAGAAGGTTTTTACCGGCGAGCGCAGCGATGTGGTGGTGGTGGATCTGCCCGGCGCTTACTCCATGTCTCCCTTTACCGGCGAAGAATGCGTTACCGCCGATTATGTGCAGGGCGAAAAACCGGATGTGATCGTGAACATCGTAGACGGCACCAATCTGAGCCGCAGCCTATTCTTTACCACCCAGCTGATGGAGCTGGGCGTGCCCGTTGTTGTGGCGCTGAATAAGGCCGATGTGAATGAGAAAAAAGAAACAAGGATCGACGGGGATCGGCTTTCCCGCCAATTGGGCTGCCCGGTGGTGGTGACGGTCTCCACCACAGGCGATGGTCTCAAGGCGGTAATGGATGCCGCATTGGCTACTGCCGGTACCAAGCAGGCCGCCCCCTATGTGCGGGGCAGTATCGATCTTGGCAACAAGGCCGCCGTGGAGGAGGACGACCGCCAGCGCTTCCAGTTTGTCAACCGCGTTGTGGCGCAGGTGGAGACCCGCAAGATCAAAACCAAGGATCGGAACATCGGCGACAAGATCGATGCAGTGGTCACCCATCCCATCCTTGGCATCCTTCTTTTTGCGGTGGTGATGTTCCTCGTATTCCACCTCTCTCAGGCTGAGGGTGCTTTGGGGCTGGGGGTATGGCTGGCAGATACGCTGGTGGGCTGGATCGAGACTTTTCAAGGCTGGGTGGGCAGCTTGATGGAAAATGCCCACCCCCTGCTCTATGCGCTGCTGGTGGATGGCATCATCGGCGGTGTGGGCGCTGTGGTCGGCTTCCTGCCGCTGGTAATGGTGATGTACTTCCTGATTGCCTTGCTGGAAGACTGCGGCTACATGGCGCGTGTTTCTGTGGTGCTGGATCCCATCTTTAAGAAGGTGGGTCTCAGCGGCAAGTCGGTCATTCCTTTTGTGATCGCCACTGGCTGCGCCATACCCGGCGTAATGGGCTGCCGCACCATCCGCAACGAGCGGGAGCGCAAGGCCACCGCCATGCTGGCGCCCTTTATGCCCTGCGGCGCCAAGCTGCCGGTGATCGCTCTGTTTGCCGGTGTTTTCTTTGAGGATGCAGGCTGGGTGGGCACGCTGATGTACTTTGCCGGTATCGTGCTCATTTTCGTGGGGGCGCTGCTGGTAAACAAGATCGCAGGCTACAACGCCCGCAACAGTTACTTTATTATTGAACTGCCTGAGTACAAATGCCCCAGCCTGAAGCGGGCTGCCCTGAGCATGCTCAGCCGGGGATGGTCTTATGTTGTAAAGGCTGCTACCATTATTCTTTTGTGCAATACGGTCGTGCAGATCATGCAATCCTTCGATTGGAGTTTTCAACTGGCGCAAACAGCCGAAAACTCTATTCTGGCGACCATTGCACGACCCTTTGCCTATGTGCTGGTGCCCGTGGTGGGCGTGCCCAGCTGGCAGCTGGCTGCCGCTGCCATTACCGGCTTTATCGCCAAGGAAAACGTGGTGGGCACATTGGCTGTGTGCTTTGTGGGGCTTGGCAACCTGATCGATACCGAAGAACTGGCTTTGATGCAGGATGCAGGCGCTGAGGCGGCAGCGGTGTTCGCTATTACTAAAGCAGCAGCGTTGGCGTATCTGATGTTCAACCTGTTCACCCCGCCCTGTTTTGCAGCCATTGGTGCCATGCGCAGCGAGATCAACGACCCCAAGTGGCTGTGGGGCGGCATTGCACTGCAAATGGGCACAGGTTTTACCGTGGGCTATCTGGTATACCAGATCGGCACCCTTATCACCACCGGCGCTGTGGGCGCTGGCTTCTGGCATGGGCTGGCTGTTTTGCTGGTGCTGGCTGCGGTGCTTGTGCACCTTACGGGAAAAGCCAATAAGGCGGAGGGCGCAGAATACCATCTGGATACGCAGGCGTAAGCCTGAATGAATCGCAAAAGGAGAGGCACTGTATGTCAAATGTGATCGGGATAGCGGTGCTGCTGGCGATCGTCGGCGGTGCTGCCGCCTACATCGTCAGAGCCAAGAAACAAGGACAGGCATGCATTGGCTGCCCGTATGCCAAACAGTGTGCAGCCAAAGGGTGCAGCTGCCATGGCAGGGCTTGAACAAGGAAACGTTTTTTTGATCAAGTGAAAGAAACCCGCTCTCGTGCATAAACAGGCAGAGAGCGGGTTTTTACGGTTATGTTGCTGTTTTAAGGTGTTACCCTTCCAGCTTTGTGCTGCCAGCCACCACGGCACGCAGGCTTCCATCTTCATAAGTGACTACCACGTGCTGCCCGGGCAGAATGTCTCCGGCTACCATGGCACGAGCCAGCATGGTCTCGAGCTGGCTTTGCATGTAGCGCTTCAGGGGGCGTGCGCCGTAGACCGGGTCGAAGCCAGCTTCGGCAATAGCATCGATGGCGGCATCGCTCAGCTCGATGGTGATCTCCCGTGCGGCCAGACGGTTTTGCAATCCTTTCAGCATCAGGGTGACGATGGAGCGGATCTCCGCTTGCTCCAAGGGCTTGTAGAATACGATATCATCAATGCGGTTGATAAACTCAGGACGGAACTGGGTACGAAGCAGACGCATCACGCTGTCCCGCGCCTCCTGCGTGATCTGCCCGTTTTCGATGCCCTCCAACAGGAACTGGCTGCCCAAGTTGGAGGTCATGATGATGATGGTATTCTTGAAATCCACGGTGCGGCCTTGGCTGTCGGTGATGCGCCCATCGTCCAGCACCTGCAATAGGATGTTGAATACATCCGGGTGCGCCTTTTCCACTTCGTCCAACAGCACCACGCAGTAGGGCTTGCGGCGTACCGCCTCGGTCAGCTGACCGCCCTCATCGTAACCCACATATCCGGGAGGTGCGCCGATCAGGCGGCTGACGGAGAACTTCTCCATGTACTCGCTCATGTCGATGCGTACCATGTTCTTTTCGTCATCGAACAAGGCTTGTGCCAGTGCCTTAGCCAGCTCGGTCTTGCCCACGCCGGTGGGACCCAAAAACAGGAAGGAGCCAATGGGGCGGTTTTCGTCGGCGATGCCTGCACGGGAGCGGAGAATGGCCTCGGATACCTTCTGCACGGCTTCATCCTGACCGATGACCCGCTGATGCAGCTGCTCCGGCAGGCGCAAAAGCTTCTCCCGCTCGCCCTCCTTGAGGCGGGTGACGGGGATCCCCGTCCAGCGGCTGATGATGCGGGCGATCTCCTCGTCGGTCACCTTATCCCGTAGCAAAGTGGAGGCTTGCTTATCAGCTTCCTCCTCCAAGGCAGCCAGCTCCTTTTGCAGCTGGGGCAGGCGGCCGTATTTCAGCTCGGCAGCTTTGCCCAGATCGTACTCCCGCTCGGCGGTGGCAATATCGGCGTTGATGCCTTCCAACTCTTCCCGAAGCTTCTGCACCCGCCCGATGGCGTTCTTCTCGTTTTCCCAGCGGGCTTTCATTTCTGCCATTTCGCTGCGCTGCTGGGAAAGCTCCCCTTCCAGCATTTCCAGACGGCGGCGGCTGCCCTCGTCGGTCTCCTTTTGCAGGGCGGCTTGCTCGATCTCCAGCTGCATAATGCGGCGGCTCACCTGATCCAGCTCCGCAGGCATGGAGTCGATCTCCGTGCGGAACATAGCACAGGCTTCGTCTACCAAGTCGATGGCCTTGTCCGGCAGGAAGCGGTCGGTGATGTAGCGGTGGCTCAGGGTGGCGGGGGCGATCAGGGCACCGTCCTGAATTTTCACGCCATGGAACACCTCGTAGCGCTCCTTGAGGCCGCGCAGGATGGAGATGGTGTCCTCCACCGTGGGCTCGGTGACCAGCACCGGCTGGAAGCGGCGCTCCAAGGCGGCATCCTTTTCGATATACTTGCGGTATTCCTCCAAGGTGGTAGCGCCGATCAGGTGCAACTCGCCTCTGGCCAGCATGGGCTTTAATAGGTTGCCTGCATCCATGCTGCCCTCAGTCTTGCCAGCGCCCACAATGGTGTGCAGTTCGTCGATAAAGAGCAGGATCTTGCCTTCGCTCTTTTTGATCTCTGCCAAAACTGCCTTCAGGCGCTCCTCAAACTCGCCCCGAAACTTGGCACCGGCGATCAGGCTGCCCATATCCAGACAGAACACCGTGCGCCCCTTCAGGCTTTCCGGCACATCTCCCCGAACGATGCGTTGAGCCAGTCCCTCTGCAATGGCAGTCTTGCCCACGCCGGGCTCGCCGATGAGCACCGGGTTGTTCTTGGTTTTGCGGCTCAAAATGCGAATGACGGAGCGGATCTCGTTATCGCGGCCGATCACCGGATCCAGCTTTTGCTTTTTGGCAAGGGCGGTCAAGTCCTGACCATATTTGTTGAGCACGTCGTAGGTCTCCTCCGGGGTCTCGCCGGTAACACGGGCGTTGCCCCGCACGCTTTGCAGCGCAGGCAGAAAGGTTTTTTCCGTAATGGCATAGCTCTTCCAAATTTCTGCCATGGTGCGGCTGGGCTTTTCCAAAAGGCCAAGGAAGAGATGTTCCACGCTCAGGTATTCGTCCTTCATCTGCTGGGCACGTTCCCGGGCGGCTACGAGGGCTTTCTCGGTATCGTTGTTGATGTAGATCTTGTCCATCTCCCGGCCGCCGCCCATCACCTTGGGCAGGCGGGCGATGGCAGTTTCCAGCCGGGCATGGATCTCCTCCGGGTTCTTGCCCATCTTGGTGAGCAGTTGGGGAATGAGCCCTTGGGGGTCGCTGAGCAATGCACAGGCCAAATGCTCCTGCGATACTTCTTGGTTTTGGTAAGTGACGGTCAGCTGTTGCGCCAGAGAAAGGGCTTCCCGGCTTTTTTCGGTAAATTGCTGATTGTTCATATGGTCAGCCTCCTTTGTCCATACTAACACAGGCGCTAAGAATGATGCTGAAGGTCGCATCAGGAAGAAAATTCTCTGACTTTCTTTGACCTTCGAGTATAGTATAGCATCTTTTAGCGGGATGTCAAGCTTTGTATGGTATTTTGCCTCTCACCAACTGACGATATGGCAAAATCAGTACGGTATTTTATTTGTCTTAGGGTAAAATTTTCTAAAAATTTTTCTTTGCCAAAGGCGCATTATGCTGTATAATATTTCGGGAAAAAACCAAACGGGGTTTTCCGTTAACTCTTTTTCCCTAAGGAGTGGTTTTTCATGAGCCGTATGATCGGAACTGTCTCCATGGGCGTGCGTGCGCCTATCATCCGTCAGGGCGACGATCTGGCAGCCATCGTGGTGGATTCTATCCAGCAGGCCATCGCTGAGGGCAGCATCACCCCCCGTGACCGGGACGTGGTCGCTATGACCGAAGCCATTGTAGCCCGTGCACAGGGCAACTATGCCAGCGTGGATGCCATCGCCGCTGATGTGCGCACCAAGCTGGGCGGCGAGACTGTGGGCGTCATTTTCCCCATTTTGAGCCGTAACCGTTTTGCTATCTGCCTGCGCGGCATCGCCAAGGGCGCCAAGAAGATCGTGCTGATGCTGTCCTATCCCTCCGACGAAGTGGGCAACCACCTGATCGATTGGGACATGATGGACAAGAACAATGTTGATCCCTACAAGGATGTGCTCTCCGAGGAGCAATACCGTGCCATGTTCGGCTATGTGAAGCACCCCTTCACTGGCGTTGACTATGTGGAATACTACGGCAACCTGATCCGGGAATGCGGCGCAGAGTGCGAGATCATCTTTGCCAACGATCCCCGCGCTATCCTTTCCTATACCAAGAATGTGCTCAACTGCGACATCCACACCCGTCAGCGCACCAAGCGGCTTTTGACCGCCGCCGGTGCAGAGCGTGTGTTTGGCCTTGATGAGATCATGACCGAGTCTGTAGATGGCAGCGGCTGCAACCCCCGCTACGGCCTGTTGGGCTCCAACAAGTCCACCGAGGATACCGTCAAGCTGTTCCCCCGCGAGTGCCAAGGTCTGGTGGAGGATATTCAGGCTCGCCTGCTGGCCGCCACCGGCAAGCACATCGAAGTAATGGTCTACGGCGACGGCGCTTTTAAGGATCCCGTAGGCAAGATCTGGGAACTGGCCGACCCGGTGGTCTCCCCGGCTTACACCGCCGGTTTGGAAGGCACCCCCAACGAGCTGAAGCTCAAGTATCTGGCCGATAACGACTTTGCTGGTCTCTCCGGCGAAGCCCTGCGCGATGCCATCAAGGGCGCTATCCAAAAGAAGGATGGCTCCAGCCTTGTGGGCAACATGGCTGCTCAGGGCACCACCCCCCGCCGCCTCACCGACCTGATCGGCTCCCTGTGCGACCTGACCAGCGGCTCCGGCGACAAGGGCACGCCCATTGTGTACATTCAGGGCTATTTTGATAACTATACCAACGATTGATCGCTGGTACGATACCACGGCTGCGGTAGCTACATGCTTCCGCAGCCGTTTTGCAACATTGGCTCCGAAGCTTCGCTTCATTTTTGCCCCCCCCGAAAGGAGAACCATCCATGCTAAAGACCCAAGCCATCATCGACACCATCTCCTGCCGCAAGTCCACCCGGGATTACTCCGGCCAGCCCCTGACCGAAGACCAGCTCCAAAAGGTGCGGGAGGTGCTTGCGAACCTGACCCCGCTTTTTGATGATGAGCCCTACCATGCCGAGATCGTAGACGCTTCTCAGGTGCGCTGCATCCAGCCGTGGAAAACGCCGCATTTCCTCTCTGTGTACGCCAAGGATACGCCCGATTCTCTGATGAATGTGGGCTACCTGTTCCAACAGTTCGATCTGCAATTGCAGGCGATGGGCATCGGCGTGTGCTGGGTAGGGATGGGCAAGCCCAAGGGCGAATGCGCCGCCGCCAAGGAAAAAGGGCTTGTGCCCGTTATTCTGCTGCCCTTTGGGCACAGCGATAAGCCCGTTCATCGAGAAAACGTAGAAGCGTTTAACCGCCGCACCTTGGCAGAGATCGCCGATAAGCCCGATCCCCGGTTGGAACCTGCCCGGCTTGCACCTTCCGCCACCAACTCTCAGCCTTGGTACTTTGTGCATGGCGAGGAAGGACTGCATGTATATCAGGTAGTGCAAGGCCCCCTCAAACGCATGACCTTGGGCAAGATGAACTGCGTGGATATGGGCATTGTGCTGTGCCATCTGGCGGTAACCAGCAGCGAAGACTTTGCCCTGCGTAAGCTGGAAAATGTTCCAGCAGTGGAGGGATATACCTACATCGGTACTGTGCCCGCATTTTGAGCCTCAGCCAAAGCGCTCTATACATGAAAAAAAACCCGCCTTTGTACCGTCCACAAACGGTTCAAAGGCGGGGCTTGTGTGTTTGTTAGTTGCCATCCGGCGTAATGGTAAAGTCCAAGCGCTCCTCGGCAGTGCGGTGCGCAGGCACCACGCCTTCCTCGATCATATCCAGCATATAGGGTACGATCTCTGGGTCGAACTGGGTACCCGAGCAGCTTTTCAGTTCGCTGACGATCTTCTCCCGGCTTAGGGCAGGGCGGTAGCAGCGGTCGCTGGACATGGCATCGTAGCTGTCGGCAACGCCGATAATGCGCGCCACCAGAGGGATATCCGTGCCTTTGAGCCCTTCGCAGTAGCCGTCGCCATCGTAACGCTCGTGGTGGAAGCGGGCGCCATCGTCTATGTCGCTCAGAGCGGTAAAGTTTTTCAGTACCTGACCGCCTACGGAGGGGTGGGTCTGAATAACGGCGCGTTCCTCGGGTGTAAGGGAACCTTGCTTGTTGAGGATGTTGTCGGGGATGCCGATCTTGCCGATGTCGTGGAGCAAGGCGATGTAATAGATGCGCTCCTGCTCCTCCTCAGGCTGCCCCATGCGGCGGGCCAGCTCCCGGGCATACTGTGCCACACGAATGGAGTGACCGTTGGTATAGGGATCCTTGGCGTCGATGACACGGGCAAACACTTGCAGCGATTGCACCAGAATGGCTTGCAGCTCCTGCTGGCGTTCGTGCATGCGGCGAATGCGAGCCTGATGGCGCAAGTGACCCGCCGTGGCAATAATGCCCGCCACCAGCCCAGCAAAGGCCAATGCGGCTAGAACCCAGAACAAGGGCTGTTCGGTCAGCTTCTTTTCCTTGATGATGGATACTTGATAGCTGCGATCCCGGTCGGGTACATCCGGGTTGAATACCCGCATATGGAAGGTGTATTCGCCGCCGGGTAGGTTGGTGTAGCTGATGCTGCCGTTTTTCTTGCCGTCTACAATGGTCTCTTCGGTATCCAGCCCTTCCAGCCAGTAGGCGATGCGGCTTTGGCTGGTATCGGCGTAGGAAAGCATGGCAAAATCCAGCGTGATACGGCGGGTATCGCTATCCAGATAGATCACCTGCGGGTGCTCGATCACCTCGCCGTCGATCTGGATATCGTTGACGATGCCGCTGGGCAAGGCGTTTTCCACTTCCCGGAAGCCGAAAATGCTAATGCCGCTGCGGGTGGCCAAGTACAGCAGAGCATCCTTGGAAAGGTAGTTCCACGTGTTGGCGTTCAGGCTGCCGGTAAGGCCGTGCCCGAAGGAGTGGGTGACTGCTTCGGTGTATTCGCCGCTGAGCAGTTCGGCTTTATCCACTACCAGAATACCGTTGTTTTGCAGCAGCCAAAGCTCGTTATCCCGCAGGTAGAAGTCGAAAATGCTGCCCGGGGCTTTGTTGAACTTTTCCAGCTTGGTAAAGCGGCAATCCTGCCAATGGTAGAGGCTGCTACCAGCGCTTACAAACAAAGCGCCGCTATCCCCATCGGGCAGGATGCGAAGCACCACGCCTTCGCCCAGGCCTTCTTCGGTGCCGTGGGCGGTAAGCACACCGTCCCGCAGGTGGTAGAGACCGCCGCCGTCGGTGCCGATGTACAGCGTGCCGTCGGCTGTTTGGGCAAAGCAGAGGATAACGGTATTGCTCAAGCCTTGCTGGTGCCCATAATAGGCAATGCTTTTGCCATCCTTAAGGATATGGAAACCGCTGGAGGTACCGGCGGCCATGCTGCCATCGGCCAGCTCCAGAAGGGTGCGGGTCCAGCAATCGGTGAGACCGGCTGCTTGGTCGTAGTAGATGCAGCGTTCAGTAGCCGGATCGTAGCAAATGGTGCCGTAGTTGGAATAGGTAGCCAACCACACATGGCCGGTGCTGTCGGCCAACACCTGACGGATGCGGATGCCCTTGAGGCTTTCGGTAAGGGCGTTGGAAACCGGCTGCCAGTTGTCATCAAAAATGAGCAGACCGTTATCCAGCCCCAAATAGAACCGCCCGGCTTGATACGTGATGGTATTGACCGCCACATCGGTCAATTTGGCAATGTGGTTGGGGGTGTCGTAGCAGCCTGCGGTGTATTTGATCACGCCATAATTGCCCGAAGCCAGCCAGAAGTTGCCTTCGTAGTCCATAACAGCGCTATTGAGGGCGGTGGCATGGGCTTCTTCGCCAAACTGCCGCAGCTGCCCATCCGGCTTGAGCCATGCAAAACCCAGCTGACCGCAAATGAGCATATGCCCGTCATCAGTCACAGAAAGCGCGTTGTGGATGGTCACATCGCCGGTGGAAAACTGCTCCACGGTGAAGGCGGCTGCATCCAAGTCCGGCTGGGGGAAGGAGAGGCGCGCCACAGCGTTTTGATAGGTGCCAAGATAGATGCGCCCTTCCTTATCGGAGGCCACCGCATAGATCTGCTGCCCATCGGGAAAGATCTGCTCCGAGGTAATGATGCCTAGCACCTGTGCCCCGTCCACCACGGCGCATTGCCAATCGTTCAGCGCAGCCCAGATGCGCCCGTGGCTATCCACCCCAAGGCTGTAAACGGTTTGCGCCGTTACCAGCGGGTGTTCTACGATCGGGGTGAGCACGCCATTCTTCACATAGGCCAGACCGGAGGAAGAGGCGGCGTAGATGGTGCCGTCCCGCCCTTGAGCAATGGCACGGATGCAGAGGAATACAGGGTCGCCTGCTTCACAGACCCGGTCGAATGCACCGTTTTCGTACACAAACAAACCAGCATCGTTGGTGCCTACCCACAAACGCCCCTGCGCATCCTCCGCAATGGCGCGGATGGAGGAGGAGGGAATAAGCCCCTCTTGGCTGAAATTGCGAAAGTTAGAGCCGTCGTAGCGCACAAGCCCGCCATAGCTGCCGATCCACACATAATGGTCGGAGGTCTGGTATACCACGTTGGCTTCGCCGGTGGGCAGACCGTTGCGCTCATTGTAAACGGTCGTTACATAGGGTTCTCTGTTCACAGGTTCTTCTGCGGCGGTCGCAGCGGGCAGCAGCGATAGCAGCATAAGCCCAACCAGAAGGAAAATGCATGTTTTTTTCATGTTGCGAACAACCCCGCTTATCAAAATTAGCAACTATATCATACCATAAAAGGAATAAGAATACAAAGAAAATTATTTCTTGCTCCGCATATGTAACCATCGCTTGCGAAAAAGAAACCTGCATACCGCCGTTGAGACGGTTGCAGGCTTCTTGTTTGCGGTGAAAAGGGCACTGTTTGCGCACGATACGCTGCAGCTAAGAATATGGGCACAAAATATGGGCGTATGTAACTTAAGCCCTTATTCGCGAATTTTGACACACACGCCGTTTACCTTTACATTGTCGTCGGCCAGCACCATGATGTAGCATTTGCCGTCGATGATGCGGGTCTGTACCAGATCGCTGTGGGCAGGATCCACCTTGATGGATACGCTGGCGGTGTTTACCTGAAACTGCCGGGGCGTGATCATATTAACGGCGGGCAGTTCTGCATAGGCACCGAAGGATTGGTCGTATTTTTCTTCAAAAGCAGTTTGCCGCTCCATGGATACCCCGCAGCTTTCCAGCATGG
Organism: Candidatus Limiplasma sp.; assembly: GCA_045538465.1. Classification (GTDB taxonomy): domain Bacteria; phylum Bacillota; class Clostridia; order Christensenellales; family Aristaeellaceae; genus Limiplasma. The sequence continues at coordinate 18,405 of JAZSRK010000014.1, forward strand.
TTTTTACATCCTGCTTGTTCAGGCTGAGGGGCTGAGCGTGCTTGTCGCTCTTGCGTTCCTCGATCATGCTGCAAACGGTGTCGTGCACGGTCTGCATAACGCCGATGGAGCATTCGTCCTCCAAGGTCTCTTCCAAAATGGCTTGGAAGGTCTCCTTTTGCTGCACGGCAGGCATCAGCGGTTCCACGCCGAAGATGTTTTGCATAAACAACTCGTGGGGGTCGCCGCTGCTTTTGGTGTAGTACAGCGCTTGGTAGATGTTGGCGCAGCGCTCCTCGAAGGCAGGGAACAGGAAACCGCTTTCCGGCATGCCCACGACCCAGTCTGCCGGGCGGCTGTGAAAGTCGCGATCCGTCGTCTGGTAGCACAGGGCATCCTTGCCCTGCTTTACCGGGCAAATGGCCATAAGGATATAGTGGAACACGGTGGTGGAGCGTTCCCGGTCGATCTCGTCGTTGCTGTCCTTATAGGGCACATCGTAGCCATCGTGGAGCATCAGCACCAGATAGTTGGCGGCGGTCTGCGCCTGATCGATGGACTGGGCCTCGTGGGCGTGCTCGGCTTGAATGCAAACGGCTACCTGCTGCCACATCCGCTCAACGGCTTCCTCATCGGTAAGGGCACTTTCCCGCAGGGTGCTCAATAGCTCGTATTCGGCACCCTCCATTACCTGCTGGGCAGAAAAATCCACCGGCAAAAGGCTTTGCCCAAAATTGCCGCTGAGCACTTTTTTAAAAATGCTCATGTATTTTTCGTTTTCTTCCTTGGGCAGGCTGTACACGGGCTTTTGGAAGGTGGCGAGGGGTTCGCCTTGGGCTGTCATATAGCAGCCCCGAATGATGCTGGGGTTGCGTTTATCCGGGTTCAGGCGGCGTTTCAGCTCGGAAAGTTCTTTTTGATTCATACAGTTCTCCTTTTTTGCAAAGGCAGGATGATCGGCAAGCGCCGATGCTTATCATACCACAGGCAGGCGGTAGGATGCAAACGGCAGTTCTGGTGAGTGCAAAAAAAGGTAAAGCCCTTGCAGAACGCAGGCTCTGCAAGGGCTCAGACTGTCGAGAAACCCCGGGTGGAGTCGGAGGGTCGCAACCCTCCGACTGTGATCCGAAACCAGCGACATGCGCGGTGGTTTCGGAACCTTTGCGTAGCAAAGGATTCCTATCGCCGTTTGCCGCCCGGCGAGCCGTAG
>JAZSRK010000125.1:0-61179 GCA_045538465.1 Candidatus Limiplasma sp.
GAGCTTGTGAAAAAAAGTCTGTAAAAAGCTGAAAGGCATCGGCCTTCTATGATAAGATAAAGATTATCAAGGAGGCCGAATTTATGGCGAACAAGAAAAAGGAAGTCTACAGACCGGGGCCCATGACTGAAGGGAAAAGGAATATCATCCAGGGATTGCTACAGGAGTACAACATTGAAACCGCAGCGGATATTCAGGAAGCCTTGAAAGACCTGCTTGGCGGAACCATCAAGGAAATGATGGAAGCTGAAATGGATGACCATCTTGGCTATGAGAAGTCCGAGCGTTCCGATAGTGACAATTACCGGAACGGGCACAAGAGCAAGCGGATTAATTCCAGTTATGGCAGTATGGAGATCGATGTACCGCAGGATCGCAAATCCACCTTTGAACCTAAGGTGGTCAAGAAGCGTCAGAAGGATGTCTCCGAGATCGACCAGAAGATCATCTCCATGTATTCAAAAGGGATGACTACCCGCCAGATATCCGACACTCTCATGGACATCTACGGTTTTGAGGTATCCGAGGGCTTTATTTCCGATGTGACGGACAAACTCCTTCCCCAGATCGAAGAGTGGCAGAAGCGCCCGCTGAACGAGGTTTATCCGGTCATTTTCATCGATGCCATTCACTATTCCGTCCGGGATAATAATGTAATCCGGAAGCTGGCTGCATACGTCACTTTAGGTATTAACTGCGAAGGGAAGAAGGAAGTTCTCACGATTCAAATCGGTGAAAACGAGAACTCAAAGTATTGGCTTTCCGTGCTGAATGAACTCAAGAACCGTGGTGTAAAGGACATTCTGATCCTCTGCGCAGACGGTCTGAGCGGAATCAAGGAAGCCATTGCAGTGGCCTTTCCCAACACAGAATACCAGCGCTGTATTGTCCACCAGGTTCGTAATACATTGAAGTATGTCGCTGACAAAGACCGGAAAATCTTTGCCGCAGATCTGAAAAAGATCTATCATGCACCTTCCGAAAAGGAAGGTCGGGAGATACTGGATGAAGTTACGGAAAAATGGGAAGCGAAGTATCCCCGAGCCATGAAGCGATGGTACGACAACTGGGATGCCGTCAGCCCGATCTTTAAGTTTTCCAAGGATGTCCGAACTGTAATCTATACCACAAATGCGATTGAGAGCCTGAATGCTACCTACCGTAAGCTGAACCGGCAGCGCAGCGTTTTTCCCAGTGATACTGCTCTGCTGAAAGCTCTTTATTTGTCCACCTTTGAAGCTACGAAAAAATGGACTATGCCGCTTCGCAATTGGGGTAAGATTTACGGTGAGCTGTCCATCATGTATGAAGGACGATTGCCTGATTGATACCAGAAAAAGCCAGCTCTGCCAAGGGTAAAATGAACACCCGTCTTCGCCGGGTGCCCTTGACATATCTGTCTGTTTTCTGGTAGTACTGTAACCAAGTAGCCGAACAGCAGAATCTGCCGTTCGGCCACCCCTATCATGATTTTGTCGTAGAAGACCGGGATTTACAGAAAGAATTTCACAGAACCCATTCGGCAGCACTCCATGCCTTTTTTGACATTCTATCAAACCGAATTGGTAGTATCTTCTTGTTTTGAGACAGCCCCTATGCCTACCGTATTCATCATTATTGTATGTGAAACAACGTCTTCTATTCACAAGATTATACGGTAAGCTCTTTTCAGTACAGAATCTCGCAGAAACCCAGAAAACTACTTTCTAACAAGCCTACATAAATCACTGCAGATAGATCCCTTCTACATAGAACAAACCACTATCAAAATTAGTATAGTATTCAAAATATATATCTCTGTTGCTTGATGCAGACTTGATCCTCATAGTAAACTCCTGTGCAGCAACAAACTGCTCTAAGTCCGTAGGAGATTCAAAGAACAGTACGATCCCTTTTTCACCATTGTCTGCTGCATTTATCATAGCCATCCGATATGCAGCAGCGGCATCTGTTCCTCTGGGGATAAAGCAGCCTTCACGCTTGTAATAATTTGCTGCAGTACTGTTGCATACAGGCTGCGAAAAGCCTGTGGAAAACCATATATAATTATTGGTTAGACGTTCATCGTCCATCATGGCATCCGTTATGTTGGTATAAGGCAGGTAATGGAGATCAGCATCCTCAAAGTAATTGTCCCCATCCGGGTCGTCCCAAGTGGGATCGCACTGGTACCACTGACCATCGATCTGCACGATCAGCCATTCATGACCAATACTTGCTAAACTGCCGTCTTCTTCGTACGTAAAGCCCGTCACGCAAGCGCAGGGTATGCCTAAATATCTAAGCCCTAATGCAGCAGCACGTGCATATCCGCAACACCGTGCACGGCCTTCAATAAATGTTCCGATGGCACTGATCGAATTATCAGTTGTATTATCGTATACAGTATTTTCCTTTATATATATGAATAGTGCAATCTCTCTGTCGTAATCGCTATAATGATTCATGGCAATTCGATCAAATATACCTGTCATTTGCGATAGATAGCGTTCATGATCGAAAATTGTTAGGTCATAGTAGAAATCGCACTTATAAATTTGATTGCTACTAGGGTTGATGTACCAAGCTGGCGCAAAACAGTCCAACAATTCAGGACAATCGAAATACAACACATCAACCGCACGTAGGCACTCATTTTCGGTATATTCTTCAGAAAAATCTACAGTTGCCTTTCTTGCACAGATCGCATCATACATGGCTGCAAAGCAGCGTTTCTCTTTTGGCGTAAGTTGTTGATAATAGTAACGGGTATCTTCGTCATACAAATAAAACAACTCTGCCATAGGCTTGGATGGAGGCGGTGTATGTGTAGGCTTTGGTGTAGGAATAGGAGTGACATTTGATGTACGCACAGGTGTAGGCATAACAATAGAGGTGGGCGTTGGTGTTATTCGGCTGTAAATCGAAGTGGGTGTTGGCGTAGATTTAGCAATGGTCGCCGTAGGCTTCAACGTTGCAGCTTTTAACTGTTTCGGCACAAAGGTCAACTGCTCAGAGAAATACATTTCATCTGTAGATTGTATATATACGTAGGCCATAACCACATGTTCTTTGGCCGCATCCTGTGCAGGTAATACTACAAGATCGACAAAATCGGCTTCAGAAACCCCCAGTGCATATCCGCGATCTCCGACCGGCTTTGCTCTCTTATCTTTTTGTGCGATCATAAAACCTACTTGATAGGTCATTTGTGGATTTAATTTATTAATGTGCAACTGTAATTGTATCTGGCAGTTATTTGTGCCATCGACAGAAAAAGCTTCAAACTGAATGACTGGGACATTAGAAGTGGCATACAACTTTGTTTGAACGCCAGTCGATGTTGCTGTGGGCGTGGGCGGTCGAACGGACGGTGTAGCATAAATCGCAGATGCCTGATTTTCCTTTCCCTTCCATTCGATCGGCTTACCGATCAATACCTTTTCTTGATCGGCTTGGTATGCTATAGGAAAAATCATTCCTCTGCCATCCAAAGTGGTAGTGTTTATTTTCAAAACCCCACCATTTTTCTGATTCTCTGCCGGATATAGCAATTGAGGTGTGCCTTGTTGTGACGGTAACAGAATGGCAACGTATTGGCAGTCCCTTTCAGCACCTGTTGTTTTTAACAAGATACTATCACTATCCGATTCTATGCAAGTACATCCATCCCAAGCCGATATTGTCAGTTTGGGATGGATGACGATAATGATAACGCACGCAACAAGTACCAATAATATAAAAGCAGTAATCAGAATGCGATTATCCATTTTTCGTCCAGAAACACGGGAGTTGTTTTTGGGGACAAGCCCATTGTCCCAAGACTGAAAATCCATTCTGATTCCTCCATATCTTTAGGAGTTGCTACGCATAAATACAAGTAAGGGCAACGACTGCGCTGCACCTTCCAATACCCATGCTGTATCAGAAGGTACGCCAATATAGTTGAGCACAAAGAAGGCGATTACACCAAACAAGGGCGACAAGAACAACTGGCAACGCTTCTGCCCGCGGCGGCTAAGCATCAAAGTTAACGCAATGCCAATGAAGATCGACAGCAAAATCAGCACAAATGCAGTAATCGTTTTATCGCGACCCGCTTTGGGTGTCGTGTGGTAAAGATCCATCTTACCACGGATGAAATCGGTATCCTGAATGCCAGCCAGTACAGTGGAAGCATCTTTCACATAAGCAACTTTTCCGCCAGTTTGAGAAACCAGCCGATTAAGTAATTGATTTTGATCAACATCAATATACACACAAGAAATAGAGGCATTTTTTGCATTGCATGTTGCAAGCAGTTGATTCGTATTCTCCAATGTCAAATCGGCAACGCCATCTGTAATCAGCAGTATACGTGTATTAACATTCGTATCTACAATTAGTGATAATGCGTTATTCAACGGGATAACAAAATCAGTACCACCAGTGCATGTCTGGTTTTTCATCGCTGAGATGATTTTTGATCTATTATTATCCAATGTGTCCATCTTTATGGAACCTAAAACCTCATGACTGAACATTACATGACCCACTCGCTGTCCTTGTGGGATCGTATCCAGCAAATTGGTCACTGCATTTATGGTAGATCCGTCAAGATACTCCATAGAACCGCTCTTGTCTTGCACAATGACATATTGGGCTTGAGGAACGGCAACATATTCATGGATAAATTCACCAATACACCCTAGCAGGAAAATCGCAGCAGCTAAAATGATAGCAATAATTCCTTGTGCTTTACGGCTGTAGCGAGGATTCATCGGTGACGATACGTGTTCTATCAGCAAAACCAACAAAACCAGCAACAATGCAGGTGCAAGAAAAACCAATCCGAAAAGCGGAACGTTGCGCTGATAGTCTCTGCACAGATAAGCCAAGCCAAAGGCGAGGCCCGCACTTGCTAAAGAAGCTAACGTAATGCTTACGCACCATCCGCCCTGCTTGATATTAACAGATTTCGTATCTCCGCCCCAAGGGCTATTTTCTGCAAAAGCATTGTTCTGCTGGCCCATATTTGATGAGGCAGATCCAAATCCTCCAAACGAATCTCCTCCTGAAGAACCAAAACCCCCGAAGGAACTGCTACCGTCAAAAGAGGTGCTTTGCGAGTTGCCGAAGGAATTGCCGAAGGAACTGCCGCCACCAAAAGAGTTGCTTTGCGAGTTGCTAGAAGAGTTGCCAAAGGAACTGTCAGAACCGAAGCTCCACTTATCGTCGCCCATAATACATCCTCTTTTCTGTATTCTTGTTATTTACGAACGCGAATTGCATTTTCGGGTTTGTTCTTTGTTGCCAGCAAAACACCTTCTTCCGTAATAGCAGCCGTTTTACCATTGTTGCCAACAAATTGCAAATTCTTCTGCGCATTACGCCCAATTTCAAGTACACTGCCATGCTTCTTTGAAGGTTTGATATTTACATTGCGCAAGTCTTTATAATCGAAACCTTCTATGGGTGGTAGCTGCATGGATAGAATGGCACTGAGAATAGAAACAGACTTCTTTCCATACGCATCAAGGAACATTGCGTTGTCGTTTTGCAAGGCTCCCTCAACATCAATGCTTACTGAAGACTCGTGGAATCGCGGCTTGCAAATATGGATAATCAAGAGAATAAAGCATACAAGCAACAAGATTGCTGCTGAAATGATCCCTGCTGTAATTAGCAAGCGTGTAACCTTGGATGTAACTTCCAGCTGCAGTTCCCAATTCTGGTTACTGGTCAGTTCACCATCAAAAGCTTCCACGCGAATTTTGCATAATCCTACTTCACTCAGTTGAACATCAAAAACAGTACTGTTGTTGGCAGAGTCCAACAAATAATAACCTTCTGGTTGCAACACCAAAGGCTGTAGATTGCTATCTACAAGCTGTGCACATTCATCATCACACTCAAGCCAAATATGGTAAGTAAGCAATTCTTTTGTTTCACGTTCATCAAAAAGAACACTTACATCGATTCCATTCCCATCGATTGCGGTTAGCAAGGAAACGGCATCGGATTCTTGTTCCTTCAGAGCGGTAGACAGGTTGATCGTTTTCCGTTTATTGGGTATGCCATCAATTTCGCAACTAATACTAGTGACGGGTTCTGCCACCAGCACAGGTGCAGTATTATCGATTCGCGCTGTCAATTGGCCGCTTGCAGCCGGCAGCGGCATATCCCGGAAGTACAGCTGATAGGTAACGTGATGTGTTACAGCAAATGTTGATGCTGGCAATTGCAATCTCCATTCCATTGCCCCATCAGCAACAGCGACTTCAGAAGTTAACTCGAAAGTTTGAGAAACACTGGTATCAATTATTTCATCAGCGTTGCCATCCTGCTGTGCATCTGCATCTTGTATAGATGTGCACTCTGCTTTAAGCATAAATGAGGAAATGAAATTTTCATCATAACGCGAAGAATAGCCATATGCTCTTGCAAGATGCTCAAGTTGTTCACTATCTTCAAAAGACAGACAGAAATCAACTGGCTTGTAAGGTACACCATAGAGTTCGTATTCACCTGTACCATCTGCAGGCAGCTGCAGATTCAGTTCATCGTGAAGGTTCTGCACATCAACTTGCTGCACAGTTATAGTGGTTTCAACTGTCTGCAATTGCGCCGGATCAACCTGATATCCCTTGGCTGTTGCCCTGCGAACTGCTACTTCATCTTGGGCGCCAACGGAAACTGTCACGATCGCATTGTCACACAGCGGCTGGTACTGCAATGCATTATCCTTGATCAAGCACAAATTTGATTCGGTTTCAACGCTATTCTTCCAAATATCGTCAGCATCCTTGATAAAGTAAACCAGCCTATCGCCATCAGAATCGACGAAAAGGGATGAAAGTTCAATATTCAGCGGTTTTTCTTCAATGGCTGCTTCCTGTGGAAAATGAAAATAAGCATACTGAGTCGTTTCCAAAGATTGCGTGACAGGAAGTCGGTTCTCTACCGTTGTATGGACAATAGGACCAAATTCATAAATCGCATGTGGTTGATCTGTATAGAGGATAATTTGCATATCTGCCTGTGTAAACAAATTTGCAAGTACAGGTGACAAGCTTAAGCTTCCATCCGACTCTTGCTTACATTCGAAAGTATCAGCTACTTTGCCATCCATTACAACAGCCACATTCCAAGCAATCTCCTCGTGGGAAATGACAGGAGGAACGATTTGCATCGTATTGTCTGCACGGTTGATCAAAAACGTTGTTTCTTCGCCTTTAGAACTCTGCAATAGCTGATCGTTCCAATAAATCTGCATAGGTTGCCTGTTAACTTGCACATAAGTCTTTACAGCATCCGCGCTTTCTGTACCTGTATACTGAATAATGATCTTATATTCGCCACAAGGAATCGGACTATCACTCATCGCCCATGAACCATACTCACTGCCAACGATACTAAACAGTGGCAGCTCCGGCTCCGAAGGAAGTGAATCCGTGTCTTCAATATTGTTTTCTTCGGAAGCACCTTCACCATCCGCAGAGGTTTCGTTTTTATCAGTTGTTACATCCGTTTCAGGCGTTTCACCGTCTCCAACAACTGTATCTACTTCGCTGTCTGTTGCGATTTTCTCGCCTGCAGTAGTCGTGTGCTCAAACGACAACTCTTGCATATAGCCAGGGATAGTGAACATATAGCGAGCAGGTTCGGTAACTGTCAGCGCGCCTTCCAAAGTTCCTTTTTCATTTTCGTTCCAAGCAATACCGTTGATGATCTGAAGCTGCGCCTCGCATCCATCCCGAACAGGTGCCAACAGATCGTTTGCACCATTTATCTCGTATGAATATACACTAATGCGATTTTGCTGCTCTTCAGTAGCATTCAAAACGATTTGTTTCGCCAACTCTAAACCCGCCATATCACCGGCAGCGTCATTTCCTACGATACATAGCAAACGTAGATGAACATTGGGAGCTTCAACAAGTGTTAACAACTGCTTCCGAATATCCGCAGTGGCATTTTCATCAGGGCAAAGCTTGGCTGCATCTATAATGAACCATACTTCAAGCCTATCCTCTGCTTGCACATTGCCAAGTATCGTTTCCAGAACAGCAGCATAGGCATTGCTATAATTCTCAATGTGCTGCGTGCTTAGCACATAATCGCAAACCTTTTCAATGTCTTTCGGTTCAATGATCTCTTCATTCTCAAGTTTTTTACTAGCATTATCCTTAAAAATCCCATCATCTTCCAATCCAAGGGAATAATGAGTCACGACTGCGTTCTGCTGTGCCATAAAAGGCGTCAGCATTGTATACAACCATGGTTCTAGCAGGGAACGATAATTTGATTTATCCCCCCAGCCTTCCCATTCTTCTTCTAATGTACAGACAACTGCGATTTTTATTTGACCATCCGGCTGTTCAAGTGTTTCTTCGGCAATGGCGAAGTTAAACAACAGGATCATACATATCAGCAGTGCTGTAAGCCCTTTGTATCGTTTATTCATGTTCATCCTTACCGATGCGGCAATCGGCTGACAATATGGGGCGGAAGCCGCATGATTTTCCGCACAGTGTCTCAACCTCAACTGATAAACAGCATATCACAGATCTGTCCAAGGGTTTTCGTTAAGAGGTTGAGAAGTTCTTCTGTATCCATTCCCCATCAACAATTCTACAACCATAAAGATAATGGCAAGAGCAATGCAGAAAATGCAGCCAAGGCCTGCACGAGGTGCAAGGAAACCGCTGATGTCAGTACCAATATACTGTTGAGCCATACCACCAATCAGATGGCTTATGTCTGCACCAACCAAAATGCTATTGGAGCACAGCATCAATACAAGCACAAGAACTGCTGTGGCTCCACCGATGCCGGCACTAACCTTATAATCAAAGAATATTGCACTCAGCATCATCAATATGCCCGCTATAAGGGGAAGGCACATGACAGCGTTCAATTTAGACATAATAAACATGCCATTGATTGGAAGAACAGCGATTATCTTAACAAACGGCAGAAATAAGAAGCAAGGCACAAAAGCCAAAGCTATTGCGAATGCAATCCAATTGGGTTCGGTTCGAGTTTGCGAATTTCTCTTGGAGTAAAAAGCAGGAGATGTGCTATTCTGCTGAAAACCATTATCCGAACTGCCCCAATTGGTACTGTTATTTCCCCACTGATTATTATTCATAGTAGTTCCTCCTTTGTCATTGAAGATTTACAGATTACCACCTAACCAGCGGCGAAATTCTGGTGCATGCGCACGCGTATATACGTTTCCACCATTGTTCATATCTGGATAGTAGGTCAGAATGCTCTTGCGATCTTTACGAATACGTTCTGTATACTTCTGATAAGGATCTGCATAAACAAGAGTATCTACAATTGCTTGCGCCAGCTCAATCCTATTACTGTCACGACGGCTGGTGGTGTCGATGATGTACGCTATTTTCTGAATTTGAACTACATTCTCGTCTGCCCAAGGCTTGCGTAGTATATCATCATTCCATGTAAGCAAATTTTCAAGAAGATATGCAGCGGCTTGTTTGGGTTCCATGGTGTCTGAAGGCAGCAAAAGAATCAAGAATTTACTATGAAAATCGCAATTTCCGTATTGAACAGCAAGATTTACCATAATATTCCTCAGTGCAAAGAATGTCTGGGTGGAACGTTGCTGGTTAATATATCGGCTAAGCTGTATTGACCGTTCGTAGAACGAGCGGTTATCAATTTGATTTCTGCTCTTTTGTATGAGCAGTTCTTCAACCGCCAAAGCCATACGTCCATTCTGATAGCCTTCTTTGCTCTGTATTTCATTTGCAAGGTTTAAATTGTTTACTTGCAAATGAAGGCGTCTTACATCCTCAGCAGTTGTACAAACAGAAAATACTTGATTGTATTTCATACAGAAAGTAGTACGCAATTGCTGGAACCACAACATTTTGAAGGGACTTTCGGGTCTGCTGGCTCCCTTCTCGAGCAAAATGCGGAAATCTTCCTGATTTTCTGTTGTAGACATAATCCTCGTAAGCAAAGTTATACCGCGCGAAGTTACTCTTTCATCGCCCGTACCAACTTCTTGCAGGGACAAATTGCCCAAACGCATAAATCCAGCAAGGTTGTCGATTGCTTCCCAATACTTGCCAGTTTCGTCCCAACGTTTTATAAGGTGTTCGCGAACACCTTCCAGCAGTACTTTGCGCAAGTTGGGATACTGCTCAACACTGCCAAACGTGCCAAAGGTACGAAGTGCTTGATTTCGCGTCTGGGGTTGTAGTCTATCAAGCATCGTATTCATATGGGCGGCATACTCATTGACAATTCCATCAGCCTTCAACCACTCAGTAACAGCAGCAAAGCTCTGATCATCGGCTGCTTTGTTTGTTGAACAAGCAAAGCTACACAAATAATCAGCAGCCATTCGATGAGCGCTCCGTACATCCATCAACTGCGTAAGTTCTGCATTCTGGCACAACCATTCAAACCTGTTTTGCCCACTCTGAATGGATTGATCAAGAATAGCTTTCACCATCACGAGATATTGGGAACGAACAGTTTCAGGATTTTTGCAATGTCTTGCAAATGTATCAAAGGTTTCTTTGATCTTCTCTTTACTCAACGGTTGCTGTTGTCCAGCTTTTTGGGCTTCATCTGCAAAAACAAGGCAAAGTGCACGGGTGGTATCGCTGCCAATGCTATCAACAGTCGGCTTTATCGCCAGCGGGGCGGAACGATGCTTGCGGAAGCATTCCAGATAGTATTCAGCCAATAACTCCTGATTATTTTCATCCATATACTGTTCTGCAGATTTAATGCCTTCCAGCAACGTCTGATCGGGCATCTGCTCTGTGTAACCAGCAGTTAACAATCTCAAGCTTTGGGCGAGCATATCACCGCCCTCTAAAAACTGTTTGGTCAACGGCAACATGAACAGACCCTGTTCAGGGTATCTATTGGAGTATGCGCGAAGATAGGTACCCATTGCATTAGCAACAGGAGCTCTTTCTTTGCAATACTTAATAAAGTTTGTTTGCGCTAAATCATCGCGTTCTTTTTCACCAAGTGGCGGATTGATATAACCATTCATAAGAATATATTCCATTACCTCTCCCAATCGTTGATGATTGAGGTTGGATGTAGGCCACGCTTTCAGGAAGGACGGCTCTTGGCGATGCTTCTCATGCAGAGCAAGCAGCTTCATTTGTTCTTTTGCCACATGATCCGGTGCTTTGGTAACCTGTACCATCAAGTACTTAAAGTTATCAGCAGACATGATCTCCTGCTTTAATCCAACAGAAAAAACAACTGCTTCCAAATGAGACATTACGGCATCCGTCTGTTCTTGCGTCAGCTGATGCGATTGCTTTAGAATATTAGACAAACTGCGCAGCTTGCTCACAGCATCTTCTGCACTGCCCTGATAACGGCTATTCTCAAGATACCAGACTATATACGCCACATGATAATCTGCCATAAAGGAACAGTTTTCACGAGTTCGTTGTCCGGCAATGTCGCAATAGCGTCTGTACATTTCTTCCAATCCAGAAGAGGGCTGTCGATAAACGACAGCACGAATAAAATCTGCTTCATTTTGAGTAAGATGGTCATAGCTATTATTGCGCATGTCAAAGAAACGAGAACCACTTGTTAGTTCGCCCTCGTGCACCATCACTGCAAGTGCAGTGGGATGATAATATCCAAGCGTTTTTAGATACACACCAGCACTCATGCTGGCAATGTTGCCAACAGCTTTAGGCAGATAAGGAGCCAACAGCTGCATAAACAATTCCTTGCCACAAGCGATGGCTTCTTCCTCTGTTGTCGCGTTTTTGGGTACAACACATACGCATTCCAACGGTTGGGTGTTGGCGTGGAAGGCACGATTGCTGGCCATATGCCAATAACGGCAAAGCAACGCTAATTGCATCTCATTCAACTGAGCGTTTTTTTCTGTAAAGACTGCTTGAGGTGGTTGCCATTCGATTGGCTGAGGCGTATACATTTTATCAAGAGTCCAAAACTCATTGATTTTCATAAAGCCATCGAAAGCAAACAGCTGATTGAACGCATGGTTTTCAACAGCGGTACTGCCCACATGGTTGGGAAAGGCAACCACCTGCGTATAACTATGCTGACGCTTAAACAACTGTTCTCTTTCAATTAAGCATACACTGCTGGAAAGGACAGCACAAAGTCTGCCATACTGCATAGACTGTAGCTCATACGAACGAGTGATCTCATTCAATCCATCCGGTTTACCAACGGTGGTAGGTGATGCTTCATGAAGACGTACGGTCTCCATACCATCGATCCAACGGGAGCCAGAAGGGAAATCGTTGGTAATACTGCGTTGTGCAAAACCTACGCTGGGTGCATCGCCCAAATAACTCTGTTGTAGTTCCATACTTTCACACCTTTCCAAATTAATGAGGGAAACTGTGAAATCCCATTATTTTGCTTTTCCAAAGAGACCTTTGCGGGGCTTTTTCTTATTGTCATTCTGGGACGTCTTTTCAAAGTCTTCTTCATTCTGTTGCCAATCAATTTCCTCGCCAAACTTAGCAGGCAACAAACCAAAGTGGTACATCATGCAAAGGAAAGGCTCAATAATTCGATGCTTGGAATCCTGCACATTGTACTTATTGGCAAACATGATCGGACGATTCGGCGTTCCTTGCACGCGGGTATGAGTAGAGATGCAGCACACATGGATCTGATGATCTTCACAATCAAAACTATCTGCAATTGTCTGAGTCAACAAATTATCGCTGTTCATATTTGCTTTGGCAGCCACAAACCTGTTTACTTCTTTGTCAATACGATTGAGAATATCGCCATTGATGATTCCTTTGTGGAGATCGCCAATATCATACATCATAGCAAGTTTTCCCTTGCCAAACATACGTGTTTCAACCATTAGTGGCATATCCATCTTGTTCATAACAACGAAAATGTTATTAGGCTTTCTCGAACCGTAAACATCGCTTACAACGGCGCCTGCTCTGGAAATTGCATTATTCAGCTCAGTTTCGCAAAAGTCAGTAGACTCACCACCGCCAGCAAAGGCAGCTTCCAAAACATTGGTTTGACTATTTTGAAGCAGATCTGGTTGATTCTGATCATTTTCTGCTACGATACGGCGATAAGCATCGTAATAGCCACCACCGTTCAGCTGATTGGGGTCGATCATATACAACAAATTTCGACTACGACTCAAGCCGCTCAGATTGAACAAATAGTCATCACGTCCCATACCTTCACCTGCTACATCATGGAAAGAGATAAAGGCTTCTTTCTGCTCACGATTGTGCTTGGCGATTATGTGGTACACAAGAGGAAAAATTTTCTGTGCTGCCTTTGTAGGCTGAGGTGTACCGTTTTCTTCATAAAACCTAACTTTAGGATCAAGGTATAGACGACTTTCATCCAACAGCTCAGCAGTACCAAGTTGGTTGTTGGAAAGCTGCCTGTTCAACTGCTGATGCAAACAAATCAAGAAGGCAGTTTTACCAGCAGCACGGCCACCAAGAATCTGCACAGAGTATACTGGCAATAAGCCAAAGTTGTGTGGTAGATTGCAATGGCAATGCGGGCAAACACGAATAGAAAGAATTCTTTTTTCTGTGCTGTCTGGCTTAATAATTGTATTCACGCTCGAAGAAGTAATGGGAGAATTTTCCATCTCTCCAAAACCTTCGTAAGACTCAGAACCGAATCCACCCGATTCTTCTTCCTTCGGAGCGACTGTCTCTTCCTGTACTTGTACAGCCACATTTGTTTGTGTTAACTCATCAGCAGTTAGACCATCACAAGGCCGTGCGTAAATGGTTCTGGGAAAACCATTTTCATCACGACGATCAATGTTTTGGCTATTTGCACGGTGATACAAGCGGTTAAATTTTGCCTTACCTTCAACAACCAGCATACCGCAACGTCTAAAAAACTCTTCGCGTACCGCATCCTCGTAAAGTATGGACGTTTCATCTACAAACAAAATTTCATCCTGAGCAATTGCCTTACCACAATACAAGCATTCGTAAGCCATAATATCCTCTCTTCTCTTCGCTTCTTCAGTATTGTATAACGCGAACTCTAGGGTGCTTCAATCTGGGATCCACCACTAGTTGCGTATTGCCCTGAAGCAACAAATTTTCATATATTCCAGTCTCTTGTGTTGCTATCGGATAATATGTATTACTACCATCCGGTGCAGTATTCTTAAGAAACACCTCGTTGAGATATGTAGTTCTCCCTCGAAGCATTACTCTTACTTTGCAATGGTCAGCGTTTTCTATGCGGAAGGCAAGTCTATCCTGCATACCAGCCACATAGTTCTCATCCCAATAGTTTTTACCGTCTGTACTGTGACCTTGCATGACGATGCGTATTTCACCATAAGGCAAGCTATCGACAACATAACGTTGACTAGGCGCTGTAACCGGATAAGGCCCTTGCACAGTTCTGCCGTTTTGCAATATGATAAGTGTCATACCTGTGGTGTGCGGCGGCCACTGCCAACATACTGCGCATCGGTTGCTCTCTTTATCGCGTAAAAGCGTAAGCCCCATGTCGTATTGATTCTTGTTTGCAGTTTCTGTTGAAGACTGAACAACTTCGGGGGGCTCATTATCGTTATCTTCAGCAGCAGTGCTTAAATCCAACGGCTTCAGAACCAGCCCACCGCTTTCGTTCTTCATGGATAAAAACATATCTTCAGAATCTCCAGTATCCCTGAAGTATGGGAATAACTGATCATTAATATTCAGAAGATCCAGAATCGTTTTATGATGGATCGATTCTACTAAAATTGTGTATCGATCCACTCGTTCCACGTTGTCGTTATCAACTACAAAAGCTTCATCTCTGTGGCCTAGAGTCCAGGAATGATCCTGTAGATCATCATCGACAAAATAGAGCGTTTCTATTGCTGCATCGCCGCCGTTATAGAACAGCATGCGTGCCGTATCACCCAGATAATGGTTAAGGAAATCTGTAAAAAGCTGAACAGAATTATTTTCGTCGGATACGACCTGTAGATAGGTGCGTGAGTCGTCTCGGATTTTTTTAAACTCTTCTAGCAATTCATCCAGCATCTTATGCCAGTTTTCGGTTTCAATGGCACCTTCGGGAGTAAACAAGGTATATTCCGATTGTCTTAGCTTGAAATCCAACTTAGCAGCATTTATGGAAAGCTGTGTTTGAATTTCATTGCTATACTTCTGATATTTACGCTGTAGCTTTACATATTCCCCATGGCTGATAACTTTGTTATCAAAGGGCAATGTGAAATTTTTTCTGCCATTGCAGAACGCTTTAAAACGCTCAAGCTTTTGGCACATAATAGCGGCCATCTTTTGGATCGCTTCGTTATAGCAATATTCTTTAGCTTTATTTTCGATAGCTTCGCAGCAACGATCTCTATAGGATGCTTCCGGTTCAAGAAAACGCTTTGATTCCATAGCAGGCACCACAAACTCACTAAGCTCTGCATTTGCAAAGAAATTGAGTTTCTGTTGCAAAATATTGAGCATATCCAGAGCCTGCTGAGCGAGAAACAAAGAATCTGGCGAAGAAAGCATAGAAGCATAGCTTTTGCTGAAATAAGCCTCCGCTCGTTCTTCGAACTTATCACTAGATGTATTCATTCGATAAAACTGAAGAATGTGGCGACTATATCGTTGAAGGTCTAACTGACCGCTGTAGATAGCACCAAGAATACGGTTATTCTTTCTCTTTACTTCGTCGGGCATAACGATGCTATCGCCGATCATCCATCGGATCCATTTCTCTATAACTCTATCATTTTGGGATTCTCCATCAGGGATTTCCAAAGAATTCCCGCTGATCAACTGCCAAATAGAAATGCCCGGATGTACACTCTTTGCACCGTCGAGATGCGGAATAAAGATCTGTTCCAACAGAGCCCTCTGCTGAACGGAAGCTAGTTCCTTTTGGTCAGGGTTAAGGGCTACATAGCCAAGCGAATAAACAGAGCCGGGGATAATATTCGTGCCATGCTTGATGCTTCGCCCAAGTTCATTATCCAGTGCAGCCCATTGAGTAGCTGCATCGACGGGATTATCCTTTTCATCTGTATCTGAAAGCAAATAGAAGGCCGTCTTCTTATGCATTTCGTTTTCGCATAGTGAAGAAAGAAATTTCTTTTGATGTGCGGACGCATCAGTATCGGTAGTAAGTAAATTAAAGATGACAGGATGGATATTGTTTAAGTAAAGGGTGCACAAATTGTTCATAAAAGTACTAAGCGCTGCACCATCTAATGTACCTTCTCCGCTGTCACTGCAAATGACATACAACATTACAGGATTGTTACCCTTAATAGTTTCTTTGGCAAAATTACGTACTGCACCAGCAGCTTTGGCCAACCCATCGCACGGAAGAGAAACAATATGGTTCTGTACATGAGCTGCAGCACTACTCGGTACTCGGGCAGCAAAATCCGGTTCATCAGTTACCAGTACAAAACAACAGCTTTGCCATGCATCTGAATTGAAAAAAAAGCTCCAGTTGCTAAGCATTTTGGGAAGGTGACTGCAGGCCCGCTTGCCATATAGAAGAACGATATTTTTTGCCATTTCAATTCCTCCGCTAATGTAATCGGTCTGCATTCTTGCCAATGGAGACAGTTTCAAACCGTAATAAGTGCTGCTCTTGTATTATCGTCCAAGCAGCAGGGACGATTGCTTACGAAATCAAATTGCACTTTCGGTGTAAATAAGTTGGACGATAGTTAAGAACTACACGGGTAACCATCCGCCGGTATACGCCGACGGATGGTTACTCCTTTTTTCTAAAGAATAGAGTTACAATGCACGATTACGGGCGGTAATCCTTTACGAAGCGCGTTGCAATTTGTTGCATATTGTTCAATACACCCTTTACCTTGCCAATCAAATGCATGTCGGCACCAATGGTTCTGGATGCAGCATCCTGCTTTTGGATCTCTTCCTGAAGCTCGCCCTGGAGTTCCTTAGCAGCTTCGTAAATCTCATTAGAACGCTCTTCGGGCAGAGCCATCTTCATGTTCAATTGATCAAGCTCTTCCTCGATTCCCTTCAAAGCATGCTCAAGAGCATAGCGAACAGGATTTTCAACAGACAAATCAGCTAAATAACCAGCGCACTTGGTATAGTTGTCTTGGTTCTTCAGCTCATCCTTGAGCAACTGAGGCTCGATCAACGCAGTAGTCATGCCATCCAAAGTATAACCAATGGTACCTCTGCGAATGGATACCAACTTGAAGATCAACATCTTGGCAACTTTATCAGCATACTCGATACGTGGTTCCCAAGCATTTACCACGCTGTTGATATTATTGATCTTGCTCTGCAGGTACTCCATTCCCTCAATCTGGTTTTCCATAGCCAGATAAGTAACAGGATCATCGCACAGCATGGCAACCACCAACACCTGGCAAAGTTTTTTATGATTCTTCTTGGCAATATCGAAGGTTACAGGATTTGCTGCCGCAATGTCTGCAAACGGATCACAAGGCTGACCTTCCAGACCCAGATACTTCTGCATGCACATGGGATTGACCGTTTCGGTAACCGTTTTTACAACTGCCTCTGCCTGATAGTTCAGCAAGGGCTGCAATTTCTCAACTTCGGTCAAAGGAGAATTGGTAACAGGATTCTTCAGCAAATCAATGGCATCGGTTTCCTGACGGATCAGTGCAGAAGATTTGGGTGCCGCCATGCCGCCGTCGGTATACTTGAGACGTACCGTATAGGTAGGTTTGGGCATGTCATCGTTAATGGTGAGCATACCGCAGTCAATGGCACGCTGCGCGAGCTTCTGAGCATCTTCAAACTTCTTCATATCTGCGGGGCTGCCGCTGGGACCGAAGTAGTAGAAGGGGCGCGGTGCAGGCAGCTTGGTCCAGTTGATGGTAACATCACTGTCCAAATCGCCATTCCATACCAGGTGCAGACCCTTCGATTGGCTGGAAACCGTCAAGCGATCAGCATATGCCATCTCCAAATCTTCCATCTGGCTGTACATATAAATGGGCATACCATCATAGGTATTCAAACAGAAGATATGGTCTCTCAGGCAGCTGCTCTTGGGCTCGACCTTATCGCCAAGAGAAGTGGAATAGTACTGCAAATATCCGGGCGCATTATCCGGGATAGAAAGGTAAGTAAACTCTGCATAAGGAGTGCCGGCAGTAGAAGGATTCTTGGAGAACATGGGACATGCACTCTTCATGATGGACTTACCAAGTTTGTCCATCTCAGCCTGTCTGACCTGTACATCGTCGCCGACACGGTCGATCAAGATCTGATCCATGGAAGCAGCGTTTACACCACCGAAGCATTGTTCAAGTTTCGCGCGGAGACTGTTGCGAATACTGGCAGAACTTGTGCGTGCAAAAACAAAGGAAACACCGGAAGAATGAATATCGGGGTTCTTTTCGGTAACAAAGCTGGCTTCACTGAGCATGCTCAAGAATTCGCGAGTAATGCGCTGGTTTGCATTGTTTGTAACAAAGCTATCGTCCAAAGACTTCTTCACATCATCCAGAGAGAACAGTTCGGAAGAAGTGTCATCAACTTCTGCACCTACAGTCTTAAAGTCATTATCCATCTCATCAAGCGCTTTGCACAACTGGCTAAGAGACTGATCACGATATTCATCTACGCGCTTGGCAAACTTCTCGATTGCTTTGGCAAATGTACCTGCGAACTCTGCGCGGCGAATGCCATCATAATAACTGAACAGGCTCTGCTTATAATTTTCCAGTGCACCTCGCTGACCAAACAGCGGCGGCTTGACAAAAGCAGGCCATGCAGCGTTGCAGTTATTCTTGAAGCCATTCAGACTGCTGCGGAAGTTGCTTTCTGTGCCAGCCCAATTCTGAACCAATTCCTGCAGGCTCTTGCGAAGGCTGTTATTCGTCTCCTTGGAGAGGTACTCAAGCAAAGCATAAGGACCAAACTGCGGATCTGTAATGATGTTTGTTGCAAAAACAGTGAAGTTTTTCCATGCAATATCCAGATACTGGTCTGCGCATTCACGAGCCTTAGGCAGCAGTACAGAATCACGCCAAGGATAAGTACCGATGTTTTCTTGCTCATGGGGAGTGGGTCTCATGTTACGCATGGCCTCTACCTGATTGGTATCATCCAGCTGAATGTTGCAGAACTGGGGCAGCTTTGCCACATCGGTAAAGCGCTTGTAGTGGCCGGGAAGATCGCCGCAAATATCAATAATATCTGCACGGCTGGTTGCACGCAGGATCAGGCTGGTCACAGGCATGATCTTGCCATGCTGGTTGCGACCAGGCATAAATGTGCCAAACAAATGAGTTGCTTCGTAGTAAAGGATTTTTTTCTTGGGGATCTTCTTTGTATAGGCACCGATAGCACGGTAACAATGGTTTGCGGGAAGCAGCTTGTTCAAGGAGCCTACAGCAGCACGAAGATTATCTTCGTAGCTGATATAAGTATGCTTAGGATTACCGTTTGCATCCAAGCCATTGTTTTCATTTGCCAGATAGTGCAGCAAATTCTCAGCAATGCTGTTGAATACTACCTTCTTGGGCTGAGTGTAGGGAACACCTTGGAAGGTCGTACCGCTCATAAGAGAGCAGGCATCAAACGGCTTTACCCAAGTGATTCTGGAAGTGGGATCAGCAGTATACTGCATGGTATACTTGGTCTTATGCTTGCTGTCGTACCCCATCCAGAAATCCAATTCTTTCAGGGCTGCATAAGAATTGCTCTTAAACGCCGTCTGCAACGGATGTGATGCATTTACCACGCTGCAGCTTACATCAGGCATGACCAGATACGCAGAAACACGATACGTGAGGCTGTTAAGCATTGCATCGCGATCCATGACAGAACGTACGATCTGTGCAACATCAAGGAAGGTGCCAGAACCGGTACCGCCGCTGATACCAGTGACGATAACGATATTAACAAGACCCGTATTGCCACCGTGACCCTGTGTAACGGTACAAATCTCGTGCAGCTTATTGGATATTGCACCAACGACATTGTTGTAGCTGCGGCTGAGCATCAAGCGGGCAGCCTGACGATAGGTACCTGCACCTGCGCCTACCGCATCGGTATCCAAATACTTGTTGAGCCATTCGTTCTCCCAAGGATGGGTCGAGCGACTACGGGGATCCAGAATAGAGGCCAAACCAGATACGGAAATATCCTGATACTCATGAGTTGCCAGACTTCCCTGACTGCCATTATCGCTATCGATAACAAGATAAGCCGTATTGAGCGGAACGGGGATCGCGTTTCCGTTAGCATCGACAGGCAGATTATAACGCTTTGCAAAGGTACTCTTAATGACGTGCACCGCCTCGCTGCCGGTGCCGCCAAGGCCAATCACCAACAGGGGGGCTTCCAGTTTATCGACACGGTCAATGGAAATATCCAGTTCCTGTTCTTCAGCAATAACTTTGTGAAGAAATTCGTATTTTTCCTCAGGCATGCATGTTTCCTCTTTTCTTTATAATTTTTCGCATCCATGCGATTGGTTCTGTTGCTGATACAACATTAGGCACCAAAGTCTCCAAATCCAGCAAAGGGATCATCGTTGCTGCTGCTATTGCCGCCGCCGCTGAAGCTATCGTTGCTACCGAAGCTGTCGCTTCCGCCGAAACTATCGTTGCCACCAAAGCTATTGTTTCCGCCGAAACTATCGTCGCCGCCGAAACTGTTGTTACCGCCAAAATTGCCTCCAAAGGGATCGCCTTCGCCACCGCTGGCAAAACTACCCACATTGTTGCCAGAAATGAACTCCAACTCATTATCTTCAAGACTATGAACCAGACGGATGGTAGCATTAGAAGCAAGAGAACGGAGCGTGATCTGACCGCCGCTGGTCCAAACCTTTTTCTTCTTAGACAGCGGGTCGCCGTTGATCGCGATCTCAACGCCGTTGACCGGTCCGTTCTGCCAAACATCTACAGAGCCATCGCGGCTATGTTGATGAGGAGCAATCTTTACAGCCTCCAGCTTAGCCACATCGATGCCGTACTTCTGAGCGATCATAGGATCCATAACGGCCTTCAGAGAAGCGACTTTCTTGCGTTTCTTACCGGTAGGCAGTTTATAGGTAGCAGAGCTGCCCAAAGCCGACCCTTCATAAATCTCGATCGCAACTCGTCCGTCATAGGGAGTCTTCGTTGCATAGATAAAGGCACGAACGAAGAGAATAAGAGCGGTCAGGGCCGCAACAGCAATTCCCCAATAAATCGTCCAGCGCTTTGTCATATCGATCAAGGAATGATCCTTGGTGAATACAGCCTTAGTACCATCGCCATCCTCAGCGGTAACAGACATCGTTACCTTGCCTTCGCTCAGAAGATTCAATTTTACCTGATCGCCATCGCGATCAAAGGAAATGATATCTTCTGGCTTTTGCTCAGGGTTAATGCAAGTGAATACCGGGTCATAGATCACAAGGTTTTCGTTATCGGTCTCTGTAAAGAGATCTTGCAAATTGATGGTAAGTTCCTCATCGGTAGTTACATGCTGCAGTACCGGCGGGAAAGGCTTGCTTTGGTAAGAAAGCTTATTGGGCAGTTCTTCCGCTGCGTCAGCCGCAACACTGGGAGCGGTATTGGTTACCTGAAAGGAGATCTCGGTAGAGCCGCAGGGCTTACCATTGTAGTAGAAGAAGCACTCTGCTTTGTAATCATGTGCCTGATCATCCAACTGGTAGGTATAGGTAAGCGTATTGTTCGCACCGGGTGTCATGGCAACCTTACCGCCGTTGAATAGCTCGGACGTGTTGTTCGCATTATAAATCGCCACATCGCAGCTGTAAAGTTCAATAGAACCCGTCGTGTCGGCCTTGCCTGCTTTGTCTACCAGAGACATGGTAAAGGTAACATCGCTGTTTTTCTGGGCGATTCCCTGGTCATCAACACCGGTTACTTCTACATTGCAGCTGAAATTGGAAGTATCGCTGTAAGTCTTGTTATGCACGACCACTTCCAAAGGAATGGTGATGTCGGTCTCGCCATCGGAAGCAGTTACTTCGTATTTGGCGGTACCAAAATGAATATGACCATCGCTATCCTTGATAGTATTGCCCTCAACGTACATCCCGTCGGGCTTTTCAACTAGGCTCAGCGGCAGGATATCCTCGGTGCGCATATTGCCATTGTCATTAACGGCGGTTAGTGTGTAAGAAATAGGGTCGCCATCAGCATCGTTGAAATACTTGCCAATGTTGAAGGAAAGCAGCATGGGTTCGCTGGTTTCGGGTTTTTGAGGATCATCCACAACGGCGGAGAAACTCAAAGCCGAGTTGCAGGTAACCGCATTGTTGGTCAGTTCGATCCATTGGCTGGTCTCGCGCGAAATACCAGCACCCTCAACAGTAACATACAATTCGTACTTGCCGGAAGGCAGCTTGCTGTTGCCCTTATCATCAACATATACGGTTGCGAGATCGATTTTGCTGGAGAATTTGGATGTATTATCGGAAGGAATATCCCCTTCGAACAAAACACGACCGTTAATATCTCTCAGGGCATAGTGAGCTTTAACAGTATACCAGCTATCGCCTTCTTCTACTTGACGATAGAGCATGGAGTCGGTAGAAGGCTTGTTTTCGTTGTTGGAATAGAACTGGGTCTGCACGAGCAAGGTCTCTTTCTTGCTGTACACACCGTCCCCATCCGTCAAATTGCTGGGGGTAGTTCCGATTTTGGTGCGGAGCGTTACATCGTAGTTGTACAGTACGCTGAAAGCAATGCTGTTAGGGTCTACATTTCCCTGAATGCGGAACTGTAGTCTCCACTCACCGGTAGGAATGGGCTGGCGTAATTTGTAAAGACGGAAATGCCCTTCGCTTTCGGTGCAGGTAACAGAAGTGCCATTACCGGAAGAAACATCTGTATTATTAGGATCATACAGCCAAATCTGAGAAGCACGAATGCCCTTCTTGGCGCTTTCCTCTACTACAGGAATGTACACGTTAGCTTCCATAACTGAGTTGTTCAGCATGGGTATCTTAACTTCGTACATATCGGTAGTGCCCTCAACGAGTTGAGGATTCAATTCCACAACAAGGCTGCTGCCAAGACGCTCGGCCAGCATTTCGCCAAACTTTTCGGGCAAACGATCTACGCTATCGGCATTGAGCGGAATGCACAGACCATTGGTACGATTGGACATACGCTGCAATACATCCAAAAGGCCCTTAGCGCGCGGGTCGCTAAAATCGTATTCAGACAGAGGAACTGTGTAGATCGGAATGCCAAGAGCGCAAGCAGCATCTACTGCCTTCTCGCAAATCTCATCGGAATAGGCAGCGGCATCATCGCTGTCGCGGAATTCTCTCTTTTCTTCGACAAATGTGCCAGTTTCTTCATTCCAAACAGGCGAAGTAAGTACTTTCTTTTTGCCGTTGGCGATGCTGATAGAGTTCTTACCATCTGTCAACACCAAGATCATCGGCTTATTAGACTTATCGGTACGGTTGTCCAAAATCTGCACGGCTACGCTCAACGCTGCACCCAGATTGGTATTGGGCTGAGTATAATTGCGCAGTTTGTCGGTCTCAGCGATCAAAAAATCGCGTGTATTTTCACTGTCGAGCACATGGAACTCATTAATTGCGCTTTCGTGAACGACCTCTGAAAAAGGAATGATCGCTACGCGAGAACCATTCATGTCGCACATGCTGATAAACATCTGTGCGGCATCGATACGGTATCCCTGCAAATCGTTGCCCGTCCATGCACCATCAATTCTTGTACGCATGGATGTGCTGTTATCCAACACGATGACCGTATCGATCTGCTGCCCTTTTTCAGGCTGCTCTGCAAGGCTCAGCGGAGCAATAGACAGACAGATCATTGCTGCCATTAGCAAGCAAACCAATTGCTTGCAACTTCTCTTCAGGTTTTTCGTTTTCATCGCGACCTCTCCTCTTTTATTTAGCTTCTTGTGTATTCTTTAGAAAGGCCTACCAAGAGGCTAATTTTATAAATTTGAATTTGGGTTATAGATTCCATACTTGTCGAGAGTACACGCCCCTGACCCTGGCGGGAGCGGATTTTACTTTATGCACCAGAACATGCGGGATCGAGCGAGTAAGCATCTGTTATTTGCCACACTTTTGGCAATAAAACTATGAAATTACCATGTTGGTTACAATCGCTTTCACCCGCAACTTTGTTGCAAACGCACCATTGGAAAACAAACCCCGTTGAAAACCGATCTTTCCAAAAATTTTGCTTTACAAAACAAATCCTTTGCTAGAGTATTATCAATTTACATTTTACACCATACTCACCGTTCTTGCAAGGATTATTTGGTGTTTATCGACACCAAATAATCCAATTTATACAACATATTTGTGAGGAACAATACAACACCCTACATCGCTTAATTGAAAGAACTAACAATAAACAAAAACCAAGCCATCCCCACACAGCTTGGTTTTTGCAAAACTCCCCATTCCCCTATTTTAGCCAAAAATGATCAACAGACCCACCAGCATGCCCGCGATGCCGGAGAAGGCAGGCAGCTTGCTATGGTGCAGCAAAAACGCCTGAGGCAAAATTTCGCCGAAGACCACATACAGCATAGCGCCGCTGGCAAAGCCAAGGCTGAGCGCCAGCCCAAGGGGGCCCATATCGCCAATGGCATAGCCAAGCAAAGCGCCCAAAATGGTAGGCACGCCCGAGACAGCGGTGATCAACACGGCTTTCCATTTAGGCATGCCGCCTACGATCAGCGGCACAGAAACGGCCATACCTTCGGGTATGTTGTGCAAGCCGATGAGCACGGCCAGCGTAAGAGCCGATTTACCCAGCACGCCGTTATTGCTGGCGTAGGATGCACCGATGGTCATGCCTTCGGGCACGTTATGCAGCGCAATGGCGCAAGCCATGATGACCCCTGCGATAAACAAGGAAAACTTGTTGTCGTTGCTAATGTAGTGCTGCTTTAAGTGGTCGCTGTGGATCAGCTCGTCCAGATCGTCCGCAGTTTTGGGGTGATCCTTATCAATATGCGGCACTTCGGGGTTGGTTTTCTGATCGATCCAGTGGTTGAGCAGATAAATAACGATCACGCCCAGCGCAATAGAGCCGATGACGAAATAGATGCCCACATCGGTCTCGATGGCCTCGGTGACCAAGTCGAAGCTGACCACGCTGAGCATTACCCCGGCGGCAAAGCTGAGCAGCAAACTGACGATCTTGTTGGATTCCTTTTGCAGCATTGCGCCAATGGCACCGCCAATACCGGTACCCATCACGCCTGCGATGGCCGTTGTCGCCAAAAGGGTTGCGATAATCTCCATTCTTACACTCCTACTTCTTTGGTGAGCTGATGCCTATACGTTTTCAACCGTGTAATGATAGCACAGAATGCCTGTAAAAACAACGATTTCAAAAACATTTTGTCGAATTTTGTGAAACACCAAACCATACCAAAACAACCCTGAGCCAACAACCATCAGCAAACAAAACCTGCCGTAATAAACGACCAAAAACCAGCCGCGCTGCCGAAGACTCTCCATCCCCGGCAACGCGGCTCTTCCTTATTTAACTTCTCATTCCCAACTCAGGCAACAGCACCCCATCAACGCTTCTTTTTCTTGCCCAGCACCAATAGCAGCACAAGCCCGCATGCAGCCACTGCTGCCACGCCGGCCGCCAATTCAACGGGCATATCATCGCCGGTATTGGGCAGCTTGCTATTGATAATGGTGTAGCCATTGGCGGCGTGGTCGGTCTCGTTGCCGCCGTTGTTGATGTACTTGGTATCGAAGCCGTCCATGGGTACTTCTACAAAGGTGTAGACAGCCTCCTCACCCTTGTAGTAGCGGGGCAGGTTCTTGTAGACATACCAGCCGTCTTCATCCGGGTCGGGGGTGGACTTGGTCAGTTCCTCGCCGTTGCAGTAGAGCACAAGACGGATCTTGGGCTGCGGTTCACCCTCGGCCAGACCCTTCCAGATCTTTCGCACACGCACGGTGACCACTGCACGGTTCAGGATGGTGCCGCCATCGTACACCCGGTCGGTCTCGCTTTCGTGCTCGCCCTCGTTGATGTAGATGGTAACATAGCCGTCCACATACTTTTCCTTTACAGAGTAGGTGATCAGGCTGCCATCGGGCAGGTACTTGGGCAGCATTTCGTAGGTGTAGGTGTCGCCATCGCGGGTGTAGGAGGGCTGCGGGTCTACCAGCTCGCCGTTGCCGTAGAGCATCAGCTCGATGTAGCCGCTGCCGCCTTCCCACTGCTTGGTAATGGACAGCGAAGTAATAACGATGGTGTTGGTAAACCCGACACTGCTCAGCTCGTTGCGCTGCAGGATGCCTTCGGCATTGCCCTGCGTTACCTCGCTGCTGTAGGCAACGTTTTCTTCCTCGGTAACGGTGTAGGCTGCGCCCAGCGGCAGACCGGCGATCTGCATGCTTTCGCCGTGATGCAGCTGGAACTGGCACTGACCGTTTTCGTCCAGCACCATATCCAAAGCGCCTTCGGGGCCGGTAGCGGGGTACGTGCCGGTAACGGGTGCGCCGTCCACATCCGTCAGGGTGACGGTGAAGGTAAAGGCGGTTTCATCGCTGCCATCGGCAACGGTCTTGGAGACCTCCAGCACACCCAAGGCCGTATTGGTAAGGGTGGTGGCGTTGCCCTGCATGCTTACATTGCTGCTGTAGCCGGGCACGGGCTCCTCCTGCACCTCGTAGGTGTACTTAACGCCCTGTTCATCGAAGGACGGCAGATCGGCGAAGGTATGCGCCCAGTTGTTTTCCTCGCTCAGCTGGATGCGCTCCACCTCTACACGGTTGCGGTAGAGAATGGCGGTAACGCTCTCCGGGCGCACGCCCATAGCGTTTTCGTTATCCTGCCACACTTTTTCTACCTTGTGGCTGATCTTGTCGTTGTAGGTATTGGTAAACAGTACCGGCTGACCGTTCAGACCGTCGGTGACGGACAAGGTGCCGTCGCCGTTATCGGCAATGGTCAGGGTGATGGTCTGCACCACATCGTCGTAGGTGATGCCGGGGGCACCTGTATCCCGCTCGGTGATCTGGATGACCTTGGTACCCACATCTGCAAGGGTGAAGTTCAGCGCCGGGAAGGTAATGCTGCCGTCTGCCGCATTGCGCCCGGTGGATAGCTCGTAGCCTTCCTCATCCATCAGCACGAAGACGAAAGCATCTGCCTCCAAAGCCTTGCCGGTAAGGCTCTTCTGGGCGGTGGGCGCATAGGAGCCGGTGGCGGCGTAGGTGTTGGTAAAGGCTGCGCTGGCGGTCTGGTTGGCGGCAATGGAGCCGGTAGCGCCGGTCGCGGTGGAGGTAAACCCGCCTGCAGCCGCCTCGGTAACGGTATAGCTGGCGCCATGGGGCAAGCCCATAATGGTAATGGTTTCGCCATGGGTAAGCACAAAGCTGCCTCTGCCGCTGCTCAGGGTAATGGCGCTCAGGTCGCCGCCGCGATCCAGCTGGTAGCTGCCGCTAATGGGCTGCCCCAGTGCATCTGTCAATAGCAGGGTGAAGGTAAAGGGCTGGGACTGATGGGCAGCGTTGGGGCTGACCACCTGCTTGGATACGCTCAGGTTACCGGGCACCACTTGGTTGGTGATGGTGGCCGCCTCCGGGCTGTAGGCCACGCTGGCTTGCAGCTTGCCCTTGCCCTCGGTATCAGTCATGGTTACCGTGGCAACGATCTTTTCGTTGCTGTACGCCACTGTGGGGTCGGGCGTGCCGGGTGTTTCTTCTACAATGGCGAAGGTGTATGCACCTTCCTGCGTAAAGTTGAGTGCGGGCAGGTCGGAGAAGACCACGCTGCCATCTGCGGCGTTGGTGGCCGTGCCCAGCTTATCGCCAAGCAGCGTGCCGTCCTGACGGCAAGCATACAAGGCAAAGGAGAACTCATCCTCGGCAAGGGTGCGGCCGGTGAGCACCTTGGTAATGCCCAGCTGGGCAAAGCCCGTGGGAGTGTAGGTGTTTTGCAGCTGAGCCAGCGCCGTTTCGGTGGGCTGGATGGTGCCTTCGGTGCCTACTGCGCCGGTCTGCTGCCAGCCGGGCAGCGCTTGAGGCTCGGTGACCAGATAGTTGACCCCAGCGGGGATCTCTGTAATGGTGACAGATTCGCCGCCCTTCAGGCTGGCGGTATACAGGCCATCTGCGCCGATGGTGACTTCGCTGCCGCCCACCAGTACCTTGCCGCTCCAAGGCTGATCCATGTGGTCGGTAAAGGCTACCTGCACCTTGAAGGACTGGGCAGCCGCTGCGCCCGTAGCGCCAACGCTGATCTTTTGCAGGGTGAGTGCACCGGGCTTGGTGGTGTTTTCGAATACGGGGGCATCGGCAAGGGTGTTGCCCTGTGCATCCTGATAGACGAGGGTGGACGAAAGCTTGCCTTTGCCATCGTCGGTAACGGTGACGACGGCGGTATAGGTGCTGCCATCGTAAGCAATGGTGCTGTCGCTGCCGGGCACCTCGGCAATGGTGTAGGTATACACACCGGCTCTGGTATACTCCAACAGGTCGAAGGCTACGCTGCCGGCAGCGTTGTTCTGCTTGGTTTGCAGCACCGTGTTGTTTTGGCTGAGGGTAAAGGTATAGCTTTCCTTGGCAACATCGCC
Source organism: Candidatus Limiplasma sp. (assembly GCA_045538465.1). GTDB lineage: Bacteria > Bacillota > Clostridia > Christensenellales > Aristaeellaceae > Limiplasma. The sequence continues at coordinate 28,536 of JAZSRK010000125.1, forward strand.
ATCCAAAAGCTTACCGGCACGCAGAGCCACCGTTATCTTCTTGGGGTTGTATTCGTTGGTAAAGAGCGCCGCGCTGGTCTCTGTGGGCATGATCTCGCCGGACACATTCTCCTGAGCGATCAATACCCAGCCGTTGGGGGTATCTTCCCACACTTCGTAGGCGGTACCGGCGGGCAGGTCTTTGAAGGTGGCGGTCTCCCCTTCCTTCAGGGTGATGGTGAAGCCATCCTCGGTAACGTTTACGGTGGTGTCGATCTCCTCCCACTGGGCAGTAAGGGTGACCACTGCCGAATCGCTTGTGTAATAAGTGTTTGCGGGAATGGTGACCATACCGGTCTGGTCTACGGCAAAGGTGTGGCCCTTGCCATCGCTAAAGCCGGTAAGGCGATAGCCGAAGTTGTAGAAACCATTGGTAAAGCTCAAGTCTTTGCCGCACTGGCTTTCAAGGCTGGGCATGGAGCCGCCGCCGCCGCCAGCTTCAAACTGCACCTTGTAGTTTCTCCGCTGCCATTCCCAAGTGCCGCCGTGGTTCAAGCCTTCGAGCAATTCGTTTGTAGTGGCTGTCCATGTGGGATCATCCACATTGACCCATTTGCCGGTATAAGTGCTGTCGTTTGGGGGATTGGTGGAGCGGTATTCATTGATATAGGTGGTATCGGTCAGAGTAATGCGACCAAAATAGAGGATCGTGGCATAGTTGAAGAGATATCTATAACCAGTACCAACATCCATAAAGTTATCGCCAAAGATGAAATGCCTCTCAGCATTGCCTGCTGTGCCGGTATTTAGCATATTAATGCCAGTATAAGAACCACTGCTAACAGTATTGCCAACAATACCCAAATCAAAACCTGTCAAATTGATTTTCTTTGTACTACTGCATCCATTCAACATATAGCTATAGGATGTAAGAGAACTTGTATCCCAACCGCTGAGATCGAGCTCTATCAGGCCCGTACAATTTTCGAACATATAGGATACATCTGTAACCAAGCTTGTATTCCAATTGCTAAGATCCAAAACGGTAAGTGCTTTACTTCTACTAAACATATAATAGAACGAAGTTACCTTACTTGTATCGAATCCGCTCACATCCAGTGTAGCTAATTTCGTACAATCTCGGAACATAGAAGACATACTGGTAACAGAACTTGTATCAAAGCCACTCACATCCAATGCTGTCAGGCTGGAACAGCCACTAAACATAGCAGCCATGCCGGTAACAGAACTTGTGTCAAAGCCGCTTACATCCAACTCTGTTACATTGCTGCAATCGGAGAACATACTACCCATTCGTGTAGCACATCTGGTGTCGAAGCCGCTTACATCCAAGTCGGTCACATTACGACAACCGCTGAACATATTTTGAAAATTAGTTACATTACCTGTATCAAAGCCGGAAACATCAATTGTATCCAAACTATGGCATTGATTGAACATGCCCTGCATATTGGTGACATTTGATGTATCAAAACCCGAAACATCGACTTCCTGCAACGATTGACAGTTGTCAAACATAGCACGTGTTGAATTGCATTGGCTTGTATCCAATCGAGACAAATCGATAGACTTAACATACAAGCAACCATCAAACATACCATCACAACTTACGGGTCTAAAATCGCCAGTCATTCTTACAGATGTTATTGCACATGCATAAGCATTTCTCATTACCCATGGATACTCAGTTTTATATCCACTATATGAATAATTCTGTGTTTCGCTTAGTTTGTAGTAAATAAGCCCACTGTCCATTGGCATGCAACCAGGGTAATTGTGATCCGTCTCTCTTGCGCTTGAGAAATTAATTCCCTCAAAGTCTACCTTATTGTCATCGGTTGCACGGAAAATCACCAATTCGCCGTAGGTATCGCTGCCCTCACGCAGGTCAAGGCGGGCGTAGGGCTTACCGGACAAATCGGTTGCTACGTAATAGTTTGGCTCGGTTGCTTCGGCGGCGGGCTGGGCATCGCCGGTTTCGCTGGCAAGGGCGGGCACGCTGGCGGCAGCGGGTTCGCTGGCGGGGGCAGGGGGCTCTTCCACCGGGGCTTGGCTAAGTTCATAATCCAGCTCGGCGGGCACTTCGCCGGTCAGCTTTACGTGGAAGGTAAACTCTTGGTTGGGGTTGCTGCTGCCGTCGCCCTGCACTTGCTTGGTAATGGACAGGCTGCCGGGCTTTAGGGTGTTTTCGAATACGGGGATGGTGTTTTCGCCGGTGATGGTCATACCATTATCCACAACACCCTCTCTATTGCAAACGTCGCAATATTCGATTTTGTTGGGAAGAAGCTGAATATGCCACTTGGTGGTAGAACCTTCAGGGTAAATTGCCAGTCCGTATCCTCCACTAAGATGATATCTCGTATCTTCGTTGACAGTACCAGTATAGAACGTGGTTCTCCTGTTTCGTGTTATTGAGAACTCTTGATTTTCTGCCAAACCGCTTCCGCCGCAGAACGTACACCATTCACCATTGATTTTGGCTTGACCATCGCACTGAGGGCAGAACTTGATAAAGATTTTGGGGCTAGTAGCTCCACCATTGCTCCATAGACCACGCCAAAAAGCATTAGAGTGCTGCTGCAGATTATATTGAAAAGAAGCGTAACCATCTCCAAGACATTCTGGGCACGTTACATACTCACGCTCATACCCCTGCGTCCCCTGCGCAAAGCTCAGGGTACCATCGCCGTTATCAAACACCATAACGGTAAAAACATACTCTTGGTTGGAATACACCACCGTGCTGTCTCTGCCCTGCTTTTCACGCATCAGGAAGGTGTACACGGCGGGCTCATCATCGTTTAGGCTTATGCTGTTCTGGTCAAAGTTCAATTCGGGTATGTTCACGCTGCCATCGGCATTGAGTGCGGCAAACACAACATTGCCCTCTGCATCGTTGGTGGCGGTGGCAATGGGGTCGCCGGTCTTATCCTGTGTGGTTGTGTCGTAACGGTAAAGCTCAAATGTAAACTCGCCGTCTTGCAGCGGGCGGGCATCGAGCACCTTCCACGCCTTCAGGTCGAGGTGGCCTACGGCAGTATAGGTGTTTTCAAAGGCAAGGCCATCGGTGGGGCTGCCGTCTTTGGTAAAGGTGGGGGTTACGGTCAGGTTGCCGTCGCCGGTCTCATCGGTAATGGTAAGGGTCACATCGTACTGGGCGGTATCGTAGCCATAGCCGTCGTTTTCAAGGTCTTTTTCCCGCACGATGTACTGGTAGCTTGCGCCCACATCGGCTTCGGTAAACTCCAACTGGCCAAACAGGGCATCCGCTGCCGATTCGATAACGTTTTCGCCGCTGCCGCCGGTGGTGGCACCCTCCTCGGGGGCGTTTACACGGGCGGTGCGCAGTACTTGCCCATAGGTGGGGCTATCGGGGTTATTATCCACCAGCTCAAAACGGAACTGGTTTTTGCGTATCTCGTGGCCGGTAAGGGTCTTTACCACGGTAAGCTGAGAGGTGCCGGTGGCGGCATAGGTGTTGGTAAAATCGGCGGGGTTGCTTTCGCCGGCATGGATAAAGCCCACGGCGTTGGTGCTGGTAACTGTAAAGCCAGAGGCTTCGGTCTCCACCACCTGATAGGTGGTCTCGGAGGGCAGATCCTTTACCACCAGCTGCTGGCCGTGCTTCAGCTGGAAGGTATCGCCGTTGCCGATCTCGCCTTCTTGAATGGTCACCCATTCCTCATTTTGCTTCTCTTGCAAAAGATAGGTGTACTTATCCATCAAGGGCACGGCGGGGGCAGACGGGTCGGTCTGCTCGCCCAGCAGCACCAAGGTAAAGGTAAAGCTTTTTTCCAGCGCCTTTTCGGTGGCGTTTACCACGGTCTTGGTAATGGTCAGGTCGCCGTAGGGCAGCCAAGTGTTGGTAATGGAGCTAAAGCCCTCTACCTCATCGGCATACTTGGGCACATACTCCTCCTCTACCCGGTACTCGTAGGCAATGCCGCCCTCGGCATACTTATCCATCTTGCCGAAGGAATACGTCCACAAACCCTGTGCATCGGGCCATACGGTAATGGTATCGATGGCTTTATCATCCCGGTACAGGGTAAGCTGTATCTTTTCGGGGCGCTGGCCGTAGGCGTTGTTATCATCCGCCCAGATCTTTTCGCCGCTCAAAACCACCTGCTCGTTGGGGTGCACGTTAATAAGCCGGTAGTGGTTCATATCCAAAAACTCGGCTTTGGCTTCGTAGCCCTCTACAGGGTTTTCTTTAAAGGAGTAGAGATAGCGCTCGCCCTGCTCGTTTACCACGTCGATCTGGTTAAAGCGCCAGTACCAGTTGTTGCCCTCGTTCATGGTGGCGGTAAGGGGCTGCCCATCGGGGCCCAGTACATCCACAGGCTCGTCGGCGGAACCGGCAATGCGGCGCTGCACGGTAACCGTTACCTCATCGGGGCGCATATTGTCGTGGTTGTTCTGATCCTGCCACACTTTTTCCAGCTCGATAACGCCCGGAATGATGCCCACGCGGGTGTAGTCGTTACGGATCATGCGGTAGCTGGACAGCCAGTTCACGCCGTTTTCGTCGCTCTGGCCCTGAATGAGGCGCACACGAGCGTTGTTGAAGGCATACATGTTGTTTTCGGGATCCAAAGCGGCATCCCAGTCCACGGTGCCGTCTTCGTTGCGGGCATAAGCGCCCTTGGCATTCCATACATCGGGGTCGGCATTGTCGTCGGGGGCAGACATGCGCAGGTAGCCTGCAATGGTCTGTTCCGGCTGCAAAACAAACTCGGTGCCATCGGCGTTGGTGCTGGCATCGATGGCGATGGCAGTCACGTTCAGCCCGTCGGGCACTACCCAGATGCCGTTTTCATCCAGCTGCGCCACCTGCCAGATCTCCCGGTTGGTAATATCGTAGTTACCGGAGGCGAACAGCTCGGTGTCCTCGTCAAAGTTATCATCCGTAGAGCCGGAGGCGCTGTCGGCAAACTGCAAGTTGGGCAATACAGAGTACAACAGCACAGGGGCTACGCCCTCACTCACAAACTCGGTCAGGTCTACTTTTTCCAGCGTGCCGCGCCACTGACCCTTGCCCTGCCAAGCGCCGCTCCAGTTTTCGCGGTCTTTGGTATGCTGGTAGTCTTCGGCCTTGGTAATGTCGGTATCCTCATCGGCGCTGGGGTCGGGAATGATGTAGTTTTCGATGGTATCGTAAATAATGATGCCCTTGGTTACCGTGTTTTCAGAGGAGGAAACACGCAGACGGTAGGAATACGGGTGCCCTTCGTAAACGGTCACCTGTTCCTGCCCATCCAGACCCTGCGTCCAGATGCCGTAAAGGTCGTTGGAGACGGCTTTTTCCAGACCGGATACTGCATACGTAAGGCTGGAAACAGTATTGGCGCACTTGCCGTACACAAAACGGTTTTCGCCGGGCTGGGTGTTGGGGTCAAGGCCGGTGAGGGCCTGAGCGATATCGTCCGGCATATCGGGGGTGGTGGCGTTGTTGCCGGCAAGGGGGTTATCCGGCTCGCCCTTCTGGTTTTTGATGGTGCCCAAGGTGTTGTTGCGCAGGCCATCCACAGTGGATTCGAAAGCCACATAATTGACCAGCTCTTTGCCGTATTGCTCCATATCCAGCCAAGTATAGAAGGCTGTAAAGGTAAGGGTGGGCATATCGGCATAGCCGATACCGTTGCTGTTTGCGGGTTTAGGTGCCAGATCGGCTTCCACCACCAGCAGGGTACGGCCGGTATCTCTAAAGTTTTCGATGGTATATACATTATTGATGATATCGCCGGAGCGCAGCTTGACGGTATCCAGCATAGGCACAACGTGAGGCGGCAGCAGATCGTACCACACGCCGGAGGTCTCTGCGGGAATAACGCCATCTTCTACAGCGGCGTCGTATTCGCTGCGCACCTTCAAATTGCTCTGCTCGGTAACGGTGGCAGTGTAACGGATGAGCATGCGCTGGTTTTCTACATCGGTGGAAGCGGTGCCGCTCTTGTTGAGGGCTACGCCATAGCTGGCACCGGCATAGGTAGCCAGAGAGGATTCGTAATCGGTATAGACATGGGCTCCCTCGCTGCCCTCCCCTATCCAGCCGTAGGCAGACATGTTTACATCGTTTTTAAACTTGGTGGAGGGGTTTTCGCTTTTGTCAAAGAGTTCCGCCACGATCTGCTGGGCGCGCTGAGAGGGCTTCATGGTGATGATGGGATACACATACCAGTCGATCTGGGCGATCTCGCAGCGCTCTGGGCTCTTGCCGCCGAACACGTTGCTTACGAAGGTATGGCGTACATCCGTTACGTTTTCGGGGAAATACACGGTCATGCCGCTGGTGGTGCAGTTTTCGTTTACATCCACAAACCGGAAGTCGCCTTGCTGGTTGCCGTTTGCATCCAGCTCGCCCCAAGTGGCGATGGCTGCGGTGTGCCAAGTGTCTTCGTTATTGAGCTGGTACTCGATGAGCAGGTCGGGGTTAGGCAGGTTGCTGTCGTTTACATAATCCCACGTGCCGTCGCCTTTTTTGGCATAGCGCTTCTTGTAGGGCGTACCGATGCGCAGACCGTTCATCTCAAAATCTTTGGCTGTAAGGGGCGTAGTCTCATAGTTAAAGAAGGTCTGGAAGTCGTGGGTCACCTGTTTCCAGCCCAGCAGACCGAAGTTTTCTTGAGTGATATCCTGCGTGTCCAGTGCGCTGTTGCCGCTGGCGTAGGACAGGTCGTTATAGCTTTCTCCATTGGTGAGGGGGCTTGTCCAAGGCCAACCGTAGCCGATGGTCTCCACCACAAAATCCATGGTTACAGGCTTGCCGCTTTGCAGCTGGTTAAGGGCATAGCCGTAGGACCAATCCTTATAGCCCACCTGTTCTGTCCATTTGTTAACGGCAAAGTTGCCCGTGGGGCGGCCGTAGCGCACGGGGGCATAGCGCAGCTCTACATCATCGGCTGCGGTGGTCACTTTTTGGGGGTCGGCGGGTTTTTCGTATTGGTCTACCTCTACAGCGCCGTCGCTTTCGGTCAGGATCCACTCCGCATCGTTGCGGAAATAGTATACACGGGGCGCTTCGCTGGCATGGGGCACATAGAAATCGCTCTTTTTATAAGCAGACCACAAATTGACCGTGTGGGAATACTGGGTGCCGGTGGTGGCGGTATGTACGTGGTCGGCCACCTCGGCGGTGTAATCCAGCTGGTCTTCGGGCAGTTTCGCGCCCATATATTCCCCGGCAATAACGGGGGCACCGGCATAGTTGCTGCTGCCGAGGAAAATGCCGTCCGTCACCTTGCGGGTCACTTTTTGGCCGTTTTCGTCGGTGGTGTATTCGTAAGCGTCGGAGAGCACGTCGCCTACATCCAGCGAGAAGGGCTGGTTATTTTTACGGGAATGATAGGTGTACCAACGCACGTAGAGGTAATCGTCGGGGTCGGCACCTGCGGGCAGGTTGCTGAGCAAGCTCTGGGGCAAACCGGAAGGACGGTCTTCAAATACTTCGCCGTTTTTGTATGCACTGGTGATCTTGGCGCAGGTATCCATCTGAGCACTAATGGGGGTACTGGTAAGCTCGATGGTATTGCCCAAAGAGGTAACCACTTCGCAACGGGCGGTGATGGGGTCGGTCTCGCTCATGTCCACTACATCCATGGGCAAAACGTTGGTAATGGCTACTTCGATAGATACGCTGGAGGTAGCGCCGATGGTGCGGGTGTTGGTGAGCACGTAGTTGTCGCCCACGATCTCCCAGTTAAAATCGGCCTTTGTAGAGGGGGCCTGAGGCAGAGGCAGCGCCAGAGAACCCAAAAGGGTGTTTTCATCCACCACGCCGACGGTCTCGCCCTCCACGCCGGTAGGCACGTACTTGCGGCCATGCCACACCTGTGCGGGAATGGTGATGGTGATATCGCCGGGGCCGTAGTCGTACTGGCCGGAGAACTCCACCTCGATCTTGTACACCATGCGCTGCGGGCTGGCAGAAGCAGTGGCAATGTAGAGATGGGTGGCATCTGCCCGTTCGGCTTGCGAGGTAGGCACACCATCGTTGTTGGTAGTGCTGTCCGGCGTTATCCAGACCACTTTGATGCCCTCGATACGGGAGCCATCCAAGTCGTTGGTGCCAGCGGTGGTGCCACCGGTGGTGCCGCCGGTCGAGCCATCTTGCGTGCCGCCAGCGCCATCCTCTGCGATGGCGTACTGCAAGCCGTTGGCATGGATGGTTTCGCTGGGCTGGCTGGCCACGTTTACGGCAGCAGGCAGCAGACCTTCTGCGCAAAGCAGAAGGGCCAACAGCAGGCAGGTAATGGTCTTGATGGTGCGGCGGGTGGTCTTCATGGGACAGCACCTCTTTGGTTTGTAGTGGTGGGTACCAGCGGTGTATGGGAAACCCCGTAAATACGGGCTTTTAGAGAGAAAATGGGTAGAGATATGTAGGGTAAGCCTAACATATCATTTTAATTATAGCATAGTTGCCAGAATTAGTCATGCTAAATGTATGCAAAAGTAAGACGAAAATATCTTCGTTTGCAATTCGAAAACGATTGAATGTTATCTTTCCGCACTGGCGTGGTGCTGCCCTAACGGTTGTATATGCGCCAAAGGTCTTTTTTGGTTTGTTGAAAATATGAGCATACTATTAAAATACCATCGAAATACAAAAAAATATTGACACAAAAAAACCAAAAACGTATAATTCATCTGTCTTTTTTTCATTGTATGCAATGCATGCGATATCTAAAAAAGACAGATTTTATTGTACGTTTGGGAGGGTTTTTATGTGGTTGGTATATACCATAGCAACGACCTTGCTATGGGGCTTGGCAGAACTGTTCTATAAAAAGGGTTCCCACGAAGACCGTAAGTACGATCATCTACGCGTATGCGTGCTGGTCGGCGCTGTAATGGGCATTCACGCCATCATTACGCTGCTCACCTCCGATATCGCATACGACCCCATCAACCTGATCAAGTACCTGCCTGTATCGCTGTGCTACATTCTATCCATGGCATGTTCCTTCTTCGGCATCCGCTTTATTGAAGAATCTCTGGCCGACCCCATCGAGAACACCGCCGGTGCCATGTGTTCGCTGCTGTGCGTTATCTTTTTGGGCGAAAGCATCAGCCCCGCTGTATGGTTTGCCATCGCGCTTACGGTCGTAGGCGTCGTGGGCGTTAGCATTAACGAGCGCAGTCTTGAAGTAAACAGAAAAGAAAAGCTGGGCAAGCGCCTTGCTATCGCTGCCTTTGCCATGCCTTTCTGCTATGCCTTCATCGATGCGCTGGGCAGCTTCCTGGATATCTTCTTTCTGGATATGGAGACCAGCCCCCTCTTGGGCGTTACCGAAGAGAGCATCGAGCTGGTGGCGAATGTATCCTACGAGTTGACTTTTGCCATTTGCGGTTTGATCCTGCTTGTTTTCATGCTGATCAAGGGTGTAAAGTTTGAGCTGCCCAAGCAGGGCGACAAGATCGCCGCTGCCGTTTGCGAGACCGCCGGTCAGCTGACCTATGTGTACGCCATGAGCGGCAACGGTGCCATTGCAGCGCCTATTCTTTCCTGCGTGTGCGTAGTATCTCTCCTGCTTTCTAGGATCTTCCTGAAAGAAAAGCTCACCAAGAAGCAGTACATCTTTATCAGCATTATCATTATCGGTATTCTGATGTTGGCTGTCTTGGAAGGCGAATAAAGCTGCATATAGCAACAGACCCCGCCGAACTTGTTGAACGGTTCGGCGGGGTCTCTTTTTATGTTGAAAGTGCAGGGGGGCGGTCACCAGATCTTCTTGATGACATCTGCCAGATTTCTGCCGTATATTTCGGAGCCCAAGCAGTTGGGGTGCAGATTATCTAGATAGTATTCCGGCATATGGGGCACCAACGAGAAGCCGTCCACTACGGTCACATGGGGGTACTGGCCTGCGATCTTCTTTACGTTTTCGCAAAAGTTTACAAACACATCGTAGCGGTCGGGGCAGTCGCCGCGCCAAATGGGGCTTATGCAAAGCACGGGCGTATCGCCGTAAACGGTATTCAGGCTCTCGTAGTATTCTTCCACAGCCGTCATGGTCTCAGAGCCGAACTGGTTGGTGCCCATCGCGATAATGATCTTATTCGGCTTGTAGCCTTCCATGGGTACCATAACGTTTTTATCATAAATATAGCCGCCGATGCCTTGGTTTACGATGTCGTAATTCAGCATGCGGTTTGCAACGCTTACATAGGTCTCTGCAGAACGGAGGGGGCCGTAGCCCTGCGTGATGGAGTCGCCAATCCAAAGTACTTTTTCGCCTTTCTTAGCAGGGGCGTAGGCGGCGTTCAACTCAAAATCGCGCACCACCAGCGTTGCATCGGCCGGCAGGTAGATGACCACCTCTTTTTCGCCTTCGGGCAGCTGGAAAGAAAGGGTGCCTTCCTCAGCCAGATCCTTTACATAAACGATTTTTTCCGGCATGCCGTTCACATACAATTCAATGCTGTCCTCCGAGCCTTTCCAAATAAACTTGTAGGCAAAGGAAATGGCGGTGGCGGCGGTGGTCAGCTCCAATGTTTTTGCGCTTGTGGCATAGCTTCGTACGTACCAAAAATCAAAGGCACCTTTCAAATAGTCCATCTGGCTTTGGGTATACTGAAACGCTTGCAGGTATCCATCCTCGGTTTCGGCAAAATAGAGCGCGCCGTAGTAGATGGACTGTAATTGTTCGTTGGAAAGTTTCATGGGGAAACCGCCTTTCTTATATGCTTGGCTTTACAATAACATGTTGGCTGCCCTGTGTAAAGAGCTTATTGAGGAAAATCGTCTGGTTCTCGCCAGCATAAAAAGGAATGGCGCTGCTTGTGCTACGCCATTCCTTTTCATTTTCTGCTGTTTCCGCTAATGGAGAGGTTCGCTCTCCGCACATTATGCGATCATTGCTGCGGTGTGCCAGTAATAATACCGTACACCAGCAACCCCACGATCAACAGCGAGGTTACGATAATGATCATGTCTATCGTGCGCAGGGAAACGTTTTCTTTGATCTTGTCGTAGATGCCAAATCGCTTGGGCCCTACATTCTTGCTGAACTTCTTTTCAGACTCAGCCTTGGCGACTTCCATCTGTGCACGAGCCTGACGGCCGTCTTGATTCATACTCATGGCATTACTTCTTTACGATGTACTTACGTACGTCGATGGAAACAGCCAGAATGATGATCAAACCACGGATGATGTACTGGATGTAGGGGTTAACGCCCAAGAACTGCAGCGCGTATACGATGGCCTGCAGGATGACGGCGCCGATGACAACGCCCTGAATGGTACCAACACCGCCAGAGAAGCTGACACCGCCGACGACGACAGCGCTGATGGCGTCGGTTTCGTAGTTAAGACCAGTGTTGGTGCCAACAGCGGTAATACGGCCAGCCTCCAAGAAGGCAGCGATGCCGTAGAGGATACCAGCCATCAGGTAAACCAGCATGATGGTCTTGGCTACGTTAACGCCGGAAACGGCAGCAGCTTCGGTGTTGCCGCCAACAGCGAACATGTTCTTGCCCAGCTTGGTCTTGTTCCAGATGACCCACATAATGACCGCCAGAATGATGAAGTAGATAACCACCAGCGGGATACGGAGATCGCCGATCTTGATGGCGCCGGCAGCGATGTTCAGGAAGGTCTGGTCAAAGGTGGACAGGGCTTGAGCGGTACCGGAGGGCTGAGACTCGATGTAGAGGCAGTTGGCACCGTAGGCGATCAGCTGCGTGCCCAAGGTAACGATGAAGGCGTGCAGGTGCAGCTTGGCAACGCCAAAGCCGTTGATCATGCAGAAAGCCACAGCCACAGCGATGGAAGCGAACAGCGGGATCAACAGACCGAGGGCGCCCAGAGGCTCCACCATGGTGGGGAACATACGGCTGGTGTAGGAAGTAGCCTGTACCAAGGAAGCGGTAACGGCTGCGGAGATACCCAGCACACGGCCGATAGACAAGTCCGTACCAGCCAGAACGATCAGACCAGCGCAGCCCAAGGCCAGAATACCCTTGGTAGAAGCGTTCTGCAGAATGTTGAGGATGTTGGTCATGCTCAGGAAGTCGATACGGATGATGGAAACCACCACCAGGATCAGACCCATGATGATGAACAGCGCATAGTTGAGCAGGAAGCTGGTCACCTTGGTCACGTTGGGGTTAGCAGCCTTGGTGCGGGCACGGGGCTTGATATCCATGGCCTGAATGAGGAAATAAGCCAAAGCGCCCACGATCAGGATGATGCCGATAAACTGCACAGCAACAGCACTGGTCATGTGCTTGTTTTCCATCAGCTTGGGAAGCACGCTCTGGTATAGGCTCAGCAGATCCTGATTGGAAGCCAGCTGATCGAAAGCCGCTTCGTCGGTGATACCCATTTCCTGCATGGCCATGGCCTTGCGCATGGGCTCGCATACTTCACGGTTCTTGATCAGATCGTTCAGGTTGTCCTTGGTAACGGTGGGATCCACGCTCTGGGCGTACACAAGGAACTTTTCACGATCCTTGGCGTTGGCAGTGGCCGTTTCATAAGCCATGCGCTGATCCACAATGCGGTCCACCTCGGCAGCATCGGCACCAAGGCCCTTGAGGAAGCTCTTAACCTTGTCTGCGCCAATTTTGTTGATGTTGCCAAGCTCTTCCAGCTTGGTAGGATCCTGTATGTACACCATGGCGGTCTTCTTATCGCCGCCCAGCATTTCAGCTGCGTTGTTGTAAATGGCGGTTCCGGTGGCGCCATAAACCACACATGCGATGCCGGCCAGCAGCACGACCAGCATGATGATGCTGAGTATTTTTTTCTTAGTCATTTGTTGTCACCTCATCACACATACTTGGCCGCCAGAGCCATAATGGTTTCCTGTTCGCCGGGAATATCGCCAAAGTCCTTGCCTCGCTCCACAATACCGGCCAACTGTCCGTTGGACATGACCAGGATGCGGTCGCAGATGCCCAGCAGCTCGGGCATTTCGGAAGAGACCATCATAACGCCCTTGCCCTGCTCGGCCAAGTTCAAAATCAGCTGATAGATCTCGTACTTAGCGCCTACGTCGATACCGCGGGTGGGTTCGTCCAGCAGCAGCACATCCGGCTGGGTAAGCAGCCAGCGGCCGATGATGACCTTCTGCTGGTTACCGCCGGAGAGGCTCTTGATGCGGGTCTTCTTGCTGGGGGTCTTGACCTTGATGGATTCAATGACCCAGTCTGTGTCCTGATCCATCTTCTTGTCACTCAAAAGGGGCGAGCCATAGCTATCCACATTGGCGATAATGGAGTTGAACAAAATCGTATTTTCGCCGAAGATACCGGTGGCACGGCGCTCTTCGGTAATGAGAGCGAAGCCGTTTTTACGGGCTTCGTCGGTGGTTGCGTTGTTAATGGGTTTGCCGTGCATGAGCACCTCGCCACCGCCCTTGGTGTAGTAACCAAAGAGGGAGTTGAGCAGCTCGGTACGGCGGGAACCTACCAGACCGGCCACACCCAGAATTTCGCCCTTGTGCAGCTGGAAGCTGACATCGTGGCAGGTGGGCTCGTACATACCGGAGAAGTTTTTCACATCCAGCAGTACTTCGCCGATCTGGTTGTTCTTGGGCGGGAACTGGTTGTTCATTTCACGGCCGACCATCAGGCGGATGATCTCGGCCTTGGTAAGCTCCTTTGCGCTCTTGGTGGCGATCCACTGGCCATCACGCATGATGGTCACATCGTCAGAGATGCGCAGGATCTCGTCCATTTTGTGACTGATGTAAATAATGCCAACGCCCTCACTGGTCAGCTGGTTCATAATACGGAACAGGTGGTCTACCTCGTCCTCGGTAAGGGAGCTGGTAGGCTCATCCAGTACCAGAATGCGTGCGTTGTAGGACACGGCTTTTGCGATTTCTACCATCTGGCGTTTGGAAACGGATAGTTCGCCGATGATCTGTTTAGGATCCACGTCGATCTCCAGCCGCTTAAACACCTCGCTGGTATCGTTGTACATTTTTTTGCTGTCTACGGTGCCCAATTTGGTGGTGGGGAAACGGCCCAGCCACACGTTTTCCATTACGCTGCGGCGCAGCACTTGGTTCAACTCCTGGTGCACCATAGCCACACCATTATCCAGCGCATCTCTGGGGCTGGTAAAGGTTACAGGCACGCCATCCATAGAGACGGTACCGCCGTCCCGGGTGTAGATGCCAAACAGGCACTTCATCAAGGTGGATTTGCCAGCGCCGTTTTCGCCCATCAGCGCATGCACGGTGCCGGGGCGCAGCTGCAGCTTGGCGTGATCCAATGCCTTTACGCCGGGAAATTGCTTTTCAATATCCAGCATTTCAAGCAAGTATTGGTTCATGTCTCATCCTCACCACTTTTCAGCGAATTCAAAAAGGGATACTTTCTGTCCAAAATAGGTCCCGGCACCCGAAGCTGCCGGAACCATTCTGGTTTCCAAAGATCAAATCAATCTTGTAGGAAAATTATTCGGCTACGCTCTCGATGGTGATCTTGGAGTAGGGGATGTAGGTGGAAACGCCGTCTTCGTTGACCTTGTACTTGTCTTCCAGACCGGCAGTGTAGGAGCCGTTCATCAAGTAGTTCACAGCAAAGCGGATGTTGGCTTCGCCCATGGCGTCGCCGTCCTGCTTAACGGTAGCGGTCATCTTGCCAGCCTTGATGGCTTCAACGCCAGCGTCGGTAGCATCAACGCCGATAACAGCGATGGCGGGGTCGCCTTCGTTGCCGGTGTTGTAACCAGACTGATTCAGAGCGCCGATTACGCCCAGAGCCATGTCGTCGTTGTTAGCGAAAACCAGCTCGATTTCGGGGTGAGCCTGCCAAGTGGACAGCATGGCTTCGTTGGCCTTGCCGTTGTCCCAGTCAGCAACGATAACGTCGGTCACCATCTCCAGCGGCACGCCCAGTTCGCGAGCGGTCTCTTCGGAGTACTGGGTACGAGCGATAGCTTCGGGGTTGTTAGCAACGCCCTTGAACTCTACGAACTGCACAACGCCGTCGCCATTACGGTCGATCTTAGCGGGATCAGCGGCCCACAGATCAGCCAGAATTTCGCCCTGCATGTCGCCAGCTTCGCGGGGCAAAGTGCCTACGAAGAAGGAACCTTCGGTAACAGCAGCGTAGGTCTCTTCAGACGGGGGAATGTTGTAGAACAGGTAGGGGATGCCAGCGCCCTTCAGCGTGTCAACCAGAACCTGGCCGCCGGCCGGGTCAGCGAGGTTGATGATAACGAAGTCGGGCTTCTGGGTAACGATACGGTTGGCCTGCTCGACCTGCTTGGACATATCGTCCTGAGCATCGTCCATGGTCAGGTTGATGGTAATGCCCAGTTCATCAGCCACGATTTCAGCCCACTTCATCATGCCCTGACGGACAGAGGAGCCGTAGGTGTCGTCAAACTTCCAAACCAGCACATGGATGTTGAACTCGGTCTTTTCTTCAGCCAGACCGGCCACACAACCCAGCGCCATGATCAGAGTCAACAGAATGGCAACGAGTTTCTTCATTGAGGTGTCCTCCTTCAAATTTTTCGGCAAGACGCCGATATTTCCAAAGCGGTATGCCCACCGCTCTGAGAACAGAATAGAAAACCAAAGATACAGTTCGCTTGTATCAAGCATATGAAAACGGTGTGGATTTGTTTTCTCTGCATTCAACATAGTCATTATAGCAGAACAAAATCATTTTGTCTATACTTTGTTTGTAAAATATGTGACAAAACTCTCCGTCGAAGCCAAAAACGCACGTGCACAACGTTTGCAGCAAGATAACAACTTTTGCAAACACTGCCCATTCCTTATATTCCGGCAAAAACCCTCATGGCTTTCTCCACGTCAGCTTCCATAGCCTTCTGTGCTGCCAGAGCTACATCATGGAAAAAAGTCACATCCTCGCTATCCAGCAAGGTACGGGCAGCATTGACACCCGCCTTGGACATGTAGCTGTAATAGTTCACCTTGCGAATGCCCTTCCCGATAGCGATGCGGTAGTCCTCATCGCTGACGCCGCTGCCGCCGTGCATCACTAGCGGAAGGCCGGTCTTATCCGCAATGGTCTTGACCCGTTCCAGATCCAGCACGGGCTTGCTCTTGTAAATGCCGTGAGCCGTGCCAAAGGAAGGTGCCAGCGCATCGATGCCGGTAGCCTTGCAGAAGGTCTCCGCCAATTCGGGATCGGTGTACACCGGCCCGGCGGCATTGGCTTCCTCGCCGCCCTCCCGGGCTGCCAGCTGACCGATCTCCGCTTCCACACCAGCGCCATAGGGCTTAGCCATGGCAACGGCGGTGCAGGTATTCTTCACGTTTTCTTCGTAAGGCAGAACGCTGCCATCGTACATCACGCCGGTAAAGCCCATCTGCAAAGCTTCTTCCATATAGGAAAGAGTCTCGCAGTGATCCAGATGCACACATACCGGCACCTTGGCGGCTTTGGCGGCCTGCACCATCACCGGGCCGATCACATTGAGAGGGGCTACCGGCTCGTGCAGCTCTGCATGGCTGATGATCACAGGCACATTCAGGCGCTCGGCGGCATCCAGTACAGCGTTGAGGCATTCCAGATTGGGGGTGTTGAATGCACCGATGGCGCAGTTCTTTTCCTTGGCTAGGGCCATGATCTCCTGAAGTGTAACAAGCATAGTTATATCTCCTTATAGAAGGCTCGTAATTGTTTATAGAGTTGATATCGTTGGTCGTAGATCACCTGATGCGCAGCGTTGGGCTGGATAGGTTGTGCATACTGCCAGAACCGCTTTGCCAGCTTGAGGGGGCTTTCCCCCATCACTGCCGACAATCCCAGAATGGCGCTGCCCATGGCACCGGTCTCCTCCTGCTGAACAGGAATGATCTCGCAACCAAGTATATCCGCCTTGATCTGTAGCCAAACAGTTGAGCGAGCACCGCCACCGCAGGCCAGTAGACGATTGATGCTCACGTTGCCGCCGGAAAGTTTCTCTATATTATAGCGCATCTCGAAGGTGACCCCTTCCAGAATGGCTCGGTAAATATCCGGCAGGCGGGTCTGAGTGGTCAATCCGGCGATGAGGCCGGTGGCATTGGGATCCACATCCGGGGTGCCGCCCATACCTTGCAGGAAGGGCAGCACCACCAATGTAGTGGGCTCTGCCGGGGCCATTTCATTTAGGATGGCATAGATACTGCGGCCATCCTCTTTCAAATGACTGGCAAGGGCATCCCGGCACCAGCGCACCACGCTGCCTGCGGAGATGTTGTAGGCGTAGGTCACATACCCCCGCCCTTCCAGATAGGGCACGCAGGCGAAGTTGTTCCGCTGGAAGTCCAGCGTTTCCGGGATGGCAGGGAACAGCGGGGTGATGCACTCGCAGGTGCCGGAGGTATCCACTGCATCGCCGATGGCAGCAACGCCAGCGCCCAGTGCATTCACGATCTGGTCGTGGGTGCCGATGACCACTTGTACCCCTTGAGGCAGCCCCAGTTCCTGCGCCATGCCCGGCAGCAGATCGCCCAGCAAGGTACCGGGCTCTACCACCGTGGGCAATTGAGCTTCCGAAACGCCGGAAACCTTGAGCAGTTCCTGAGACCAGCAGGCCGCCTCCACATCGTACAAAAGGGTGCGGCAGGCCAGCGATACATCGGTCATGGTTTTGCCGGTGAGCCGATAGCAGATATACCCGGCAATGAACAGGAACTTCCATACAGGCTTTTCGGCTTTGCTCATGGTGTAGAGCATCTTTGCCAGCGAATAGGAAGCATCGGGCAGGATGCGGCAAATGCGCATGAAGGTCTCCTCCCCTACCTTATTCACCAGCGTATCAAAAGCGGCACTTTCCGCATTGCCAAAATACATCAGGATGTCATCCAGCGGATTCCCTTCCTGATCGATGGCCACAAAGGATTCCCCGAAGGAGGACACCGTCAAAACGGCAATGTCCTCCTTATTTGCAAGGCGACCTACGCAATCCCAGATGACCCGGAACACGGAGTTTGCCAGCACCAGCGGGGGCAGGTTCACCATACCCGCCGCCAGCGGATATTCCTCATAGCTCATGGCAAGCTGAACGCCTGTATGGTCGAATGCGACACATTTGCAGCCCGTGCCACCAATGTCGATACCAAGCGAGATCACGCCGATCCCTCCTTAGTCGATATCCACCCAATCGTAGCCCAGATAGGTGGTGAAAGCTTCCTCAAGAATGGCCTTGTAGTGGCCTTCGCAAATGGCGGTGTGGTGCTTGAAGCCGCCCTTTGCCAAGCGGATCAGCTTGTTTTGCAGATCGTCGATCTCCGCAACGCCGCCGCAGCCGAAGAATTCGGGCTCGATCACATCATCGGTAAACTTGCCTTCGCTGGCGTAGATGACGATCTTGCCATCCTTGGTCTGGCAGTTGGAAATGGTAATGGGCATGGGCTTGATGCGGCCTTCGTTGCAGCCCCAGCCGCTACCGGGGTCGTTCTTGGCAAACATCTTGTGCTCGGTGACGGTGCCCTTGCCAGCCATCAGGCTCTGAGCCACCGGGCCGCAGTGGAACAGGATCACCTTGTTTTCGTCATCGCCGTAGTTGTTGTTCCAGTCCAGAACAGCGGTTGCGCCCTCGGAGGCAAGGCTCATGGCACGCATGGTGATGGCAGAGCACATGTCGATCTCGCAGGAAGCCACGATGCCACGGTCGTTCAGCTCGCTGAGCAGCACGCAGGGGCATACCCGCAGGTAGGTCTCCATCTCGTTCCAGCAGCGGAGAGCCAGCGCATCCAGGTGGTACTCTTCGATATACTCGTCAATGACCACGGAGACCTTTGCCAGCGTCAAGGCGTTTTCGGCGGGCACAAGGGAGAAATCGGTGTAATTTTTCAGGTGCTCCAATTTGGCAAGCACGATGGGATCATCGTTCTGCTTCTCCCGCACCTTCTCGAACACTTCGCTCAGGTCGAAAGATTCCACGTTGATGCCGTTTTTCTGCATGGCGATCTCGTCAAAGCGCACGGTTTTGAAGGCGGTGGTGCGGGCGCCGATGCAGCCCAGATTGAACCGCTTCATGCCGTTGACCACCCGGCAGATGGCGGCGAAATCCCGCAGGTTCTGCTGGAAAGCAGGGGTCAGGGGATGCACCACATGGGGTTTCATCACAGTAAAGGGCACGTTGTACTGGCAGAACACATCCGTCACGGAGAACTTGCCGCAGTAGGCATCCCGGCGGTGCTTGAAGTCCATCTTCCCGATCTCGTCCGGATAGGCCTGCATCAGAATGGGCACGCCTGCATCCTGCAAGGCTGTGATGGCGCCGTTTTCATCCGCAAAGATGGGCATGGAGAAGATGACGCCGTCGTACTGGCCTTCGTGTGCCTTGAGCCATTTGGCATACAAAAGGCCTTCATCACGGGTCTCCACGCCGCCGTAGCGGGTCAGCTCCGCATCCATGGCAATATAATCATAGCCCGCATCCGTCACCGCTTTGATCATATCCTCCCGGGCACCGTAGATCAGTTCGCCGGGCATGAAGCCACGGTTGCAGAAGCACAGGGCAAAGGTCATCTTTTTCATGGGGTCGTCCTCCTTTAGATGGTCTCAAATTGGAATGTAACTTGGGTTTTGACGGTTTCAAAAGGGGCAAGCACAGGAAGGGTGCCGTTTTCCCGCTCCTCCTTGCGGCCCTTGATGTAGCAGTTGGTTGGCTCCAAGCCGCACACATAATCGCCGCTGGCCATACTGCGCCAGTGCGCCAATATGGGCAAGGTATCGCTCCATGTCATAGACATGCGGGTATGGATGTCCTCGTTGACGATCGCCACCTGATGCGCCATGTTTTCGTGGAAGAACACCCGCTCCTCCTCGCCGGGGGTGGGCTTATCAAAGGTGGTCTCCCGGCCGATGCCGGTGGCGGCAAAGGGTGTGCGGGGGCTGGTTTTGCGATCCTCGGGCAATTCCACCCGGGCGTTTTCCGATACCAGCGGCCAGCCGAAGTTGCAATGGTACAAAAGGGCATATTCCTCAGCGGCGTGGGCAAGGTTGGTCACTTCGTCCGAGACCGTCACCTCAGCGCCCATGACTGGAATGCGGATGGTGCGCTTTAGTTGCAGGTTATGCCCGAACAGGGCCGTCTCCCGCATGGTGCCTTTGATCAGGATGGTATCCTCCTCCACATCCACGCAAAGGTTCTCCGCCATCAGGCTATGGTAGCGCCCGTGGAGGGGGTGCCACTCGTCCCCATCCCGGTGTGCGCCGCCGGTGGAGCGCAGGCCGCAGGTATACAGCATGCCGCCGGGGAAGGTTTTCAGAAATTCCGTTTCATAGGGGCTGATGGCCGCCGGGCTATCGTAGCCGTTTTTGCTGATGAAGGCCACATTGGTGCCCTTGTAGCGCACCTGACCGATATCCAGCCCGGCATCGGGCAGGATGTCCAGCTGCAAGCCGCCAGCAGTGCATACTTCTATGATCTCCGTATTCTTTGCTTTGCCTTCGTTTATCGTTACCCTGCGCAACGTGTACATCTGTTGCGGATGGCACAGATAGCCACTTTTTTGAAGCTCCACCATATACAAAACTCCTTTCACCAATGTAGTTTTCTATAAGTGATATTTCTGTTTTTTGATAGGATTATTGTAATAGATTTTACCGCAGAAAACAATAGGACATTTTTCAAAGCGACAAAATTTGTCTGTGTGTCCTTTGCTTAAAGGATCACAGTTATATAAGCAATCGCGAGATTAACCTTCTCACGTCATGACATGGTTGTACATTTTCATCCATACAAACAAACCGACAGCCTTGGGTACTTCAATCCCCCCTAGACTGTCGGATAAAGAATTTATATCAGTTACTGTCCCATCATAAAGCGAGGTTTTAAGAATTGTTATTATTGTTGTTATTATTATTGTTATTGTTGTTATTGCTGCCGCCGCCGGAGCTGCTTCTGCTATAGTTTCTACGGCCGTAGTAGCCGTCACTTCTGCTATGGTTTTCGGGATATTGGAATGCAAAACCGTTAGACCTTAATGTTATTTGCATGGCACTGCCCATTTTTACCGCTGTTTTGAAGGCCTCCTTTTCGCCTTCGATGTGTACGAAATCAGATTTCAACGTAACTGCGCCGCGCCCGGATAAAAGCGTTTGATAGATCTTTTCGGTATAGGCTTCGTTCGTTTCCAAATCGGGGGCGTATTCAAAAAGGCGGCGAATGAGCGTACCAGCTTTGATCTCATTGTAGGTAACTTTCACCGCAATATCTGCGGGAACCTTTTTTCCTTCTGTTAACGATAGAATGTGCGTATAGGCTGTCGCCATCGTTTATCCCTCCTTGCTTAGATCTGGCAGGTGCACATAGTAAAATTCGATGTTGGGAAATGGCAGATTGATCGCCTGAAGATGATAAAAGGCATTCTCTTTCTGCTTGGCATAATGATAGTTACGAAGTGCAGCAGTCGTAAAGAACAGATTGTTGGGCACCTCTGTACCTAAAAAGGGCAGATAAGGTCTCAGCATTTCGCTCAATGGGATCTGATAATATCCTTCGCGGTCGCCAGGCAGCATTTCCAAGGCATAGCCATGCAATTCCAGCGTGACCACATGCGCTTGTTTCTCCCTTCCCTCATCGCCGTAGACGATGGTACGTCCATCCAGCAGCATCATATAGAGCGCATTGTGCGCTGGCCACGGTGATAACGCCGCCAATGCATCTTTGCGCATATACAGCGTCAGCTGGGTCTGCGGCAGCAGCATAAGGACATCCCTCTCCCGCTTGAGGATCTGACTATGCAGGGGGATATCCTGCCCATCGCATTGTAGCACAAACAAATCGGGGTCGTAGACCATTTGAAGCTTGGCATCGCTTGCAATGATCGCCTGAAGGGACGGCATTCCCAAAGGCCCGTACTTAGGCTCCTGATAATATGCCTTGGCTAATTCTGGGCGCATTTTCTGCAAATAGTCATGCACCGCATTCTCCGGCGGCTCCCATGCAGGGTTATCTCTTAGATAGAGTTTCTTTTGCAACTGGCAAGTATACGAAAATCCGCTGTTGTTCACTTTTTTAACAAAGGGGCAGCCGGTTTTGCACAGATCGAACCATGGGCAGGCTGCACATTCATCCTCAAAGGGAACGCATGCATGTGCCCTGCGTATCTTTTCCTCCCCGTTTTGCAAGATCTCCTCTACCGAATCCCGATAGATGTTGCCGTAATAAAACTCCGGGTGTCCCTGCCCCCGCACGCAGGAATAGATATCGCCGTTGCGTTCTAAGAGGAAAAACTTTTCGCCGCAGTTTACGCAGTTTGTGCAGTAATTGGGGGTGAATTCAGCAAACCATGCGCCATGCAGTCCTTTTTCCAGCTCTGTGCCTTCAAACTCAGTGCACATACGTTCATACAGGGCAATCTGTTCTTCCTCGCTCAGCGGGTGGAGCGCCTGCGGTGCATCGGGGCTGGCAAAACCGACCATAAAGTTAAAATCATTCATATCCAGACAGGTATTATCGTGCAGGTAGCGGATATCCTCAACGATCTCGTCCAGATGCTCGAAATGTTCATGGAAGATAGTTGCCGAAACCTTTTTTCGGCAGGGCAGCGTTCGCAGTGCTTCAATATTTTTCAAGATCTGATCCAGCGTATCCCCGCCGCCCTTGTTGCGGCGATGTTTTCGGTGCAGCGACAGCGGCAGATCCAGACTGCCGCTCACCGTTACACGATGTTCTGCAATGGCATCCAAATGCCGATCCAACCCGTACAGATTTGTTTTGATATGCGGCGTCTCCGGGGTAGCGCCAAAAGTTTTGAGCAGCAGCCTATACTTGGCGTAATATTCTTCCACATAAGCAAGCAGTGCATTGAGCGTTTCCGCAGGCAGTGTGGTAACCTCGCCGCCGTGCAAAGAAATATTGAAGGGAACGACCTCTGATGCATGCAACTTCTCCACCGCGTATGCCAGCGTTTCCAGCGGCGTATGTTCGCAGCGCTGCGCTGCGTCGGTCTGGCCGCCAAGGTAACAGTAGCTGCACCGCATGTTACAGGCCATGGTTGGTACATAAAGAAGATGGATAAAACGCATAGTGAGCCTCCATCCTATTATTCCTGAAAACGCGTGATCGTTACGGGAGTATCCTTGAAAGCGCGCTCGTTTACGGAGCAGGTTTTGGGTATGCTGATCTCGCGAAGTGACTTACACGTCCGGAAGGCCGAAGAGCCGATCTCTTCAAGGGAGGAAGGTATCGTTACCGAACGCAGGCTGCGGCATTCCCGGAAGGCGTGCGCAGAGATCTTCGTAACGCCTTGCGGAATGTGGATACTCGTGAGGCCCGATTGGTAAAAGGCTGATTCGCTTATCTTTCCATCCGGCATAACGTCGGGCAATTGAATGCTGGCGAGAGAAGTGCAACCATAAAAACCTTTGGCGGGGATCTTGAGCACACCATCGGGGATGGTGATGGTCTGGAGACCCTTACAGCCCTCGAAAACAGATTCGCCCAATTCCAGCACCGTGCTTGGCAGGCTGATCTCTTCCAGCGCCGTGCAATTCTGGAAGCAACGAGCAGATATCTCCGTTATGCCTTCCTGCATCAATACGTTTTTGAGGCTGGTGCAGTCTTTGAAGGTATCTGCATGCAGCGTTGTAATTCCAGCGGGCAGCATTACGGTCATCAGACTGGTGCAACCAGAAAACGTTTTAGCAGAGATCTTTGTTACTCCGTCAGGCAATGTGATGCGCTCAAGCGCCGTGCAGCCCATAAAGGCGGCTTCCCCCACTTCGGTAAGCGTGGTCGGCAAAGCAACTTCTTTCAACGCTGTGCAATTCTGAAAACAGCGGGCAGATATTTGTGTGATGCCCTCCGGCAAAGCAATGTTCTCAAGGGCTGTACAGTTGTTGAAAGCATCTGCATGCAAGGTGGTGAGCCCCACAGGCAGCGTGACGGCGGTCAGATTCTTGCAGCCATAGAAAGCATGTGAGGAGATATCTTCAACGCCCTCCGGGATAACGATATTTTTCAGCGCAGAACAGTATGCAAAGGATAGTGCACCCACCCTGCGCAACGTAGACGGCAAGGTGATCTCTTCCAGCGCAGAACAATAACAGAAGCAGCCGCTTTCTATTTCCGTAATGCCCTGTGGCAAATTGACACTGCGCAGGTTGATGCATCCGCTAAAGGCATCCTCCGGCAAAGTGGTCATTCCGTCGGGCAAAGTGACGGTCGTCAGACCCTTACAGCCTTCGAAAGCGTTTTCGCCAATGGTGGTAAGCCCGGAAGGGAACGTGATGCTTTCAATATCCACACGATCCAAAAAGGCGTTTGGCGCAATGCCAACAACAGGAAGCCCATCATACATTTCTGGAATGACCACATGACCATCGACCAAATCTTCAGCGCCGCTCATATATAGAATGGCCTGATCATTCTCGATGAGATAGGCAGACTGCTTTGGCAACTGTATGTATTCTACTTCAATGTCGTTGCGTTTACCTGCCAGCTCACAGCTAATGGGCAGATATAGATAGGTAAGCTGCGGGCAATCGTCAAAAGAGTCGTAGTGCACAAGCTGCAACGAATCGGGGATCTCCACCCTTGCAAGGCTGCTGCAGCCAAAAAACGCTCTTTCGCCAATGGACGTAAGACCAACGGGGAGTTCTGCGCAAGGAACGGCATCGCTTTCGCCCGTTCCCACTGGATCGGTCTGCATCGTGCTGCCAGCGACCCTGATCTCCTTTAGTGCTGTACAGCCCACGAATGCTTCGCTTGCGATCGTGCGTATCGAAGCAGGGAGCACAATGCGCTGGATATCCTGCTGGTGCGCCATTGCACGTTCGTTGATACCAACGACAGGCAAGCCTTGGTACAGTTCTGGGATGGTCACTGTACCGTTTTGGATATCCTCTTTTCCTATAACGACCAGATAGGCTTCCTGGTTTTCGATATGATAGATGGTTTCAGCAGTTGCCCACTCAACAACTACGGAGTCATCAAATGCATTGTTCTGCACCGCACACGTGGGCGGTACGTTCACACGTTTCAGTTTATCGCATCCGTCAAAAGCACGAGCATCGATCACCTTCAGCTGGGTGTTTATCGTTACCTCTGTAAGATCTTCACATTTATGAAAGCTGTAACGCCCAATGCTGACCAAACTTTCCGGTAAATGGATCTCTGTAAGCCCGCAACACTGTTCAAAAGCACCATCTGTATTAAGAGAGCTGGAATCATCACCAATATGCTGCAAACCCTCGGGCAGTTTGATCTCTGTCAGTTTTTCGCAACGATAGAACGTACCGTCGTGCAGCACTGTAACACCGGATGGAATGTTGATCGCGGTCAAATTAGTGCAGCCGCTGAATGCATGTGCACCGATCTCTGTAATGCTCTCAGGCAATTGTACCTCGACCAGTTTCTCATTATCCTTAAACGCTTTTCGTCCAATGGCGACAACAGGTTCGCCCTTTATTTCGGCGGGAACAACCACAACACCGTTCTTGATATCATGTCGACCGATCTCGCTCAGCCACACGCCGTTATTGTAAAACCTATACACGGTCTCGCCGTCTTGCCAAGTGATAATGCCTACAGCAGCAACAAACACGCAAATCAATAAAGCGCTCAGTTTTGCCCATTTGCTGGCCAGCGGTGCGGTTTCGGGTTCAGCAGACTCATTCTGCCCATAGGTCTTGACCGATGTATCCGTCTCGCCTTTGGCGATGACCGCACCAAAAGATGCGCCCTGTGCAAACGCCAGCTCAATGACCTCCATATCGGTAAGATGCTTGAGATGCTGAAAGCACTTTACAGCATTGCGAGCCATGATGCCGACAAAGCACAAAACGATCACGATCACCACAAACCATAGCTTGCTCAAGGACAGATCCGAATTGCGTAAGCCAACCGACAAGATCGGAATGGTCAAAGCGATGGCAACAAGAAATATATAAAAACAAAAACGTGTTTTCTTTTCATATTGATCCTGCGCGTCTGCAAGCTTCTCTTTGCGCAGTTTTGCACTGATCCGGCTGATGGCGTCTTCTGTAAGCCCGACAGAATCCACCAGAGCTTCTACAGCCGTTTTCTCCCATAGGGAAGACGGTGATATACCAAAATTGCTCATACGATCACCACCTATATAAATTCGGTTTGATTGATAAAATCATACGCCTGCTGTTTTTATTTGTCAAGTTAAGGTGGTTGCTGTATGGAGGGCTTGCATCCCTTCTTGCCTCTCCCTCTTTGAAGAGGTAGCTGAGCGCAGCGAAGCCGGAGAGGGTTCGCTGCTGCATATGCCCTCTCAGTCAGGCTTCGCCCGACTACTCTCCCAGAGGGAGAGCCAAGGTGGAGGGAGGCCTTACTGGATTTCCAAAAGCTAAATAAACAGCAGGATCATTCTGACGGACAGTGATATTGGCGGCAATGCCATGTATGACCCCAAGAACAACTTCATCTATGTATCGACCAAGGCAGACAAGGGCGCTTACCTGTACGCTGCCGTGCATGAAGTGGGGCATATGATAAAGGCCAACAATGCAGAGGCATGGAGCCGTCTTGAAAGCGTTATGACGGATGCTCTTCGAAAGAACGGCGTAGACATCGAAGAGCGTATTGCTGCTGCCATGGAACAGTACAAGCGCACGATGAACCGGCAGAAGATAACCAACGAGCAAGACCGCCGCGACTATGCCCGGGAAGAAGTGATGTGCAACACCCTTGCCAGCATACTGCAGGATAAGCAAGTCGTGCAGGAAATGGTGCGGCAGGATCGCACGCTGATGGAGCGGATCGTTCAGGCTGTGAAGGATGTTTTGGACAAGATGACCAAGACGATCCAGAGCCTTGGCGACGACCTTGGCCAGCTGAACGGCTGGAAGCAGATGCAGGTGCTGAAGGATGACCATGCCAGCTTGCAGAAGATGTATGATACGATGATGGGGGCGCTGGAAGGGGACTGCGGAACAAGAAAAGACTTCGGCTGCAAAAGACCGAAGCCATGATGTTAAACTTAGCGCCAAGGATTCAGAACACTATGATTTTAGCAAGCCTTTTGCTGAGCAAGTAGATGACTTACTTGCAGGAAAATTCCCAAGCCGAGAAGCATTGTTTGTCTGCGGCACACCAAAGATTTGGCAAAAAGTAGGTCTCAGTGCATTGCCAGTTACTATTAACCAAAGCCATGTAATTGATGGCGTTAAGGGAACTAGAGACATTGAGCACAATATTAGCCGTGAAATACTCAAACAGCTTCCAGAGCTTCTCGAAAAACCCATTGCGATTATTGAATCGCAAACTGATGCGAAAAGTAGTCTTGTTGTAATTATTAAGGCAATCGTAAATAAAAAACCCTACATTGCGCCTGTGTATGTTAGCAGCACGAGCCTAATGAACAACATGATACTCGACAGCAACAATATTGCAACTCTCTTTCAAAAAGGAAATGCCATTGATAAATTGATGGAAGATGCGATAAAAAAAGAAAAAGCTGGCAGCGCCAGCGTGTATTACTGGGATAAAACAGAGGCTCGAACCCTTTATGCGCTTGCCGGAGTCCAATTCTCCGGGGAACCCATAAAGGACGGCCTCAATCACAGTATATTCGATGCCAATTCTCCTGTCAAGGCCCAGTATTTACCGCAAACAGAAACCAAGCAATTTAAACGCTGGTTTGGCAAGAGTAAAATTGTCAACAAAGATGGCAGCCCGAAGATCGTCTACCACGGAACCAACGGCGGTGACTTTAATGTGTTCGATTGGAGCCGGACACAACGTGCAGATGCTGGATGGTACGGACGGGGATTCTACTTTGCAACGGGAGAAGGCGAAGCAAAAGCATACGGCGATCGTGTGGTGGCAGCTTATCTTAAGCTTGAAAAGCCATTCGTCTTTGACAAAGAAATGCACGATCACAATGGCAAGAAGACAAACGGCGTAAAAGCAAAAGCTATTGCCTTTATGGCAAATGCTGCAAAGAAATTCCCTGCAATATGGGGAAACAAAACGCTTGAAGTGTACGATCAGACAACCGGGAACGATGTGGAAGTGCACTGGAAAACCATAGGTAATTTGGTTGATTCCTATGTAAACGATAAAAAAATGTCGCTTCTTGAATTTGGGGATGGTCAATACAAGTGGCAAATCCAATACGGTGATGGGATGTTTGACACAGCACAATCACCTGATTATTACGCCACAAGAGCCGAAGCTGAAGCTGATCAATGGAGTTTTGCTGCGCAGACATTGTTCTCCCAAAAGTATTCCTGCAAACTGCCATTAAGCCCGGAAGCACATTATCTCGGCGGTGACATGAATGCAGCCGATGCTTTTACGGAAGCATTGAAACAGCAAGGCTACGATGGTGTAATGCAAGCTGAAAACGGCGACGAGATTGTTGTGTTTGACCCCACACATATCAAAAGTGCCACCGACAACGTTGGTCTGTTCGATAAAAAGAACCCCGACATCCGCTACAGCCTGCGTGAAACCGAAGGCAGCGTGGACACCGAAATGGAAGAAAGCCGCAAAAAATACGCAGGGAAAAACCTTGCGTATGACAGCAGCTTGTACGATTACGACTTCCTTGCTTCGCTGCCGGATATGCGTGTGACGCAAATGGCAGAGGTAAATTCTGTTCAAGCGAACAACAAAATCGTTACAGAGAACGTTATTGACCTTGCGCAGAAGAACGGGGCGCAATACGGAGTTGCGAACGAAAACCGAATTACTGTTAAGAACTACTACACCGGGCGAAATATCAGACTGACAACCAAAGCCCTTCGGCATGGCTTGAGCAGATCGAAGCACGCTGCGCAGCTGGCGAATGCACGTGCTGCTGCAAAAGCTGGCGATCTGCTGGTAAACGCCGTACCCATCAACGCATTGTACAATACAAGTGAAGCTGCCAATGGGACATACGCCATGGCAGCACTGATGGAGAACAGCGACGGCGGCAGCAAGCAAATTGCCGTTTTGACCATCGAACAGCGAAATAATGATGTTGTGGATTTTGAAGTATATGACACGCTTCATGCCATAAGCACAAGAAAGTGGAACGCAGGCGATCTAAAGACCCAGAGCAAAAACTCTATCAAGCGTTCCACTACGATCAGTATAGCTGACTTGCTTAGCATTGTCAAGGATACGCACCAAAAGAGGTATCGCAAGTGCCTGATGGTAATACCCCCAAGCCAACGCCCGAAGCGCCTCTTCCGAATCCCTCGGTGATATTGTAACACAAGAGGCAGGAAATATGCAAGCATCCGGACAAAGAGGAAATTATATGTACAGCAAAAATAAGAGCACCAGCCAAAACAAGTGTGTCGCTGTGAGCCTAAGCTCCGACACTACGGCTGGTGATCCTATTGCTATTATACTCTCGGAGCTAGTTAATTACAACACCAAATTTTTCGCACACTCCCAAGGAAACAGATACAGCCTCTCCGGAGAGAACGCAGCCAATGCAGACACCACTAGCCTGACCGAAGCGCAGCGGAAAGAGCGTGCGCCCTACCTTGGCAATGAGGACACGGTGTTTGCTGAGGGGTATGTGCCGAGGATGGCGGGGAGAAAGGTTTCGAGCAAATTAAAGCCAAGCAGCGGCAATTTGCTTTCCCCGAGCGAATATGCCCGTTTCAGCTCGAACATGAATGATAAAAACTTCAGAGATTATCAATATGCCAAGAGACCATCTGGCGGCGTTATCGTTGCAATGGACAACCTGTTGGTATATACTGATGCTAAGGATGCACCCGTGGCTGTTCTTGAAGTCTTTGACGATGACATTGTAACGATCAACAACATTCAGCAGGATGCAATCAATCTCGAGAAAGAAGGTTTTGACATTGAAACGCAACGAGGCATACTTCAAAGCTTGTATGGA
Organism: Candidatus Limiplasma sp.; assembly: GCA_045538465.1. GTDB lineage: Bacteria > Bacillota > Clostridia > Christensenellales > Aristaeellaceae > Limiplasma. Next base: position 58,297 of record JAZSRK010000125.1, read on the forward strand.
GAGGGAAGTGCCGATCTCCGTAAAAGCGGAGAATTACAAAAAACTGGTCGGGAAAACCGAGGAAGAGCAGGATCGCATGAGGGAAGAGTTCGCGAAGGAGATCGAACAGAAGTATCCTTTGAAGAGCGAAGCGACGAAGAAGTAGAAAACAAAAGATTCAGCCTGCGGGAAACCGACGAAACGGTGCAGGAGGAGCTGGCCACGCTGAAAGAGCTGCACGCCCTGACCAGTGCCCACCGGATGACGGACAAGGAAGCCGGCTGGATGGCGGGGCGGGTGCTGAAGGACGACCATGCCAGCTTACAGAAGATGTATGACACCATGATGGGGGCGCTGGAAGGGACGCAGGGAGAAGCCGCGAACGAAAATAAAAATGATTCTGTACGGCTCAGTATGCAAGGCGAAGGCAATCTTTCAAAAGAGGACATTGAAGCGATAAAAGCTGTTGGCAGAAAGAGTGTATTCGATTTTACAAAAGAAGAAATGACAAGTGTGGAAGCTATGGCACGTTCCCTGTTCAGAGAGATCGGTACAAAATCCCCGTTCTTCAGAAACTGGTTCGGTGATTGGAGATCACAAGATACCTCACCTGTAAGCGTTGTCAAAACCAAGAGTGCAACCAAAGGGGACAAAAAGAATCTTGATACAGGATGGAAGATAAATGTTGGAAAACAGGTTTTCAGAGAAACCACTTTCCATAAAAGCGATTCCATACTTAGACTATATAGACGGTATCGTTGAAAATGCCGTTCTGCTTGACAGCTATGCAAGTGATAAGAACGTGCGGAATTACTCTTCTATGTTTCACAGTATGTACTCCCTTGTAGACGACGGAAAAGATGTTGCCTTAATAAAACTCACGGTTGAACAAATAGACGATTATGATGGTTCCAGAAGAACAAGGAGAGCATACAAGCTTACAAACGTAGAAGAAGCACTTACCCAGCGCAACGGTTTACAGCCGTCTCACACGAGAAGTGCTTCCTCTAGATATACTGTAGCCGATTTGTATTCTTTTGTCAAGCAATATGATTCGACATTCATAGCAAAGCCAAGCAGCAAGATCGTCAACAAAGATGGCAGCCCGAAGATCGTCTACCACGGAACTGCCAGCGACTTTTGGGCTTTTGACCACAAGAAAGCTAACGACATAACCGGTCGTCGGCTCGGTTTGGGGGCTGGAAAGGGAAAGTTTTATCTGACCGAGTACAAAGGCAGTGGAAATGCTGCTGCTATAAGTGCTCAGGAGATGGGCAAAGGCGGTCAAGCTCGTGTAATGGAACTGTACGTTTCTGCGCAAAAGGTTATGGATCGTAGCGAATACGACAGTCGCTTGCAGGAGATGTACGCCAAGTACCCGAACAGCAACCCGCACGAAGATGGATACGACTACCGCCAGCGTGATAAAGCCATTGCAGCTCTGGACAAGGCGGTGCGTAAGGAAGGCTACGATTGTGCGTTGGACAAGGAAAGCGGAGAGCTATTCGTCTACGAAGCAACACAGATGAAGAGTGCCACCGACAATGTTGGTTTGTTTGATCCGGAGAACAAAGATATCCGCTACAGCCTGCGGGAAACAGAAGACATGAGCTGGGAAGAGCAGGTAAGCAAGGCGCAGGACAAGAGCATGCCCAGCAGTGCGACACTAAGCCTTGGGCAAACAGGCATAAAAAAGCCGGACATACTTTGGGCGTGCCCAAACATCCGGCATTCAGGAAGACCTGGCCACGCCGAGACCTGCAAAAAGCCAGCCTCAAACGCCCGAAGCGCCTCGTGGGACGGTTTCCACTGACATTGTACGCCCCAGCGATGGAAATGTCAATGCCAAATACAGCCTCTCCGGAGAGAAAGCAGCCAACGCAGACACCACGCAGCCACCAGCCTGACCGAAGCGCAGCGGAAAGAGCGTGCGCCCTACCTTGGCAATGAGGACACGGGGTATGTGCCGAGGATGGCTGCGAAAAAGCTTTCTGGCAAGACGAAGCCCGGCAGCAGCAAATATCTTTCCCCGAGCGAATACGCCCGGTTTGAATCAAACATCAATGATAAAAAACATAATGGCTTTCAATTCGCCAAGCGACCGACCGGCGGCGTTATCGTTGCAATGGACAACCTGTTGGTATATACTGATGCCAAGGATGCACCCGTGGCTGTTCTTGAAGTCTTTGACGATGACATTGTAACGATCAACGACATTCAGCAGGATGCAATCAATCTCGAGAAAGACGGTGATGACATTGAAATGCAACGAAGCATACTTCAAAGCGTGTATGGAGAGAGACGTGCCGATTTCCGTAAAGCGGGAGAACGCCATGAAGCTGATCGGAAAAACCGAGGAAGAGCAGGATCGCATGAGGGAAGAGTTCGCGAAGGAGATCGAACAGAAGTATCCTTTGAAGAGCAGAACGACGAAGAAGTAGAAAACAAAAGATTCAGCCTGCGGGAAACCGACGAAACGGTGCAGGAAGAGCTGGCCACGCTGAAAGAGCTGCACGCCCTGACCAGCGCCCACCGGATGACGGACAAGGAAGCCGGCTGGATGGCACGACGGGTTTTGAAAGATGCCCAGAGCGACTACGATGCTGCGGAGCTGGCGGCAGAGCTGAAGCACATCTTCGACTATGCGGAGCGGGGCAACGGCATTAGCGTGGAGCAGATGGACAGCGAGCTGAACCAGCTGGCTGAAAAAGTGCTTGCCCAGAGCAAGACGCTGGACGAGGAACACGAGGAGCGGATGAAGCCGATCCGTGACTTTCTGCGAACGAGGTTCTGTGAAATTCTTTCTGTAAATCCCGGTCTTCTACGACAAAATCATGATAGGGGTGGCCGAACGGCAGATTCTGCTGTTCGGCTACTTGGTTACAGTACTACCAGAAAACAGAC
>JAZSRK010000164.1:0-10259 GCA_045538465.1 Candidatus Limiplasma sp.
CCTCTCAGTCAGGCTGCGCCTGACAGCTCTCCCAGAGGGAGAGCCAAGAGTGGGGGCGGCTGCGCCTGACAGCTCTCCCAGAGGGAGAGCCAAGGGTGGGGGCGGCTGCGCCTGACAGCTCTCCCAGAGGGAGAGCCAAGGGTGGGATAGCGTAGCTGACATGCGCCAAGCCGGGTATATACCGGTAACGGACGTCGAATAAGCAGAAACATAGACTAAAGAAGCGAAAAAAACAGCACCTGCGGCAAGCTGAAATAGCCGCAGGTGCTGTTTGATTATTACATGTTTTCTTGCACCCATGCAATGGGTGCGATCAGCGGGTTTTCAAAGGGTCTCAGACCCTTTGGCGGGGTCTGGGCAGAGCCCCAGCATCCTCCGCTCCCCGTCCAACATGTCCTCCATCACACCACCGCCGACAGCAGTGCACGTCCTTTGCCCCGCAGCGCGACCTGGGGAGCAGCAGCGGCCAGCAGCACGCTCTGCCCTGCGGGCAGGGGCATGGATGCGCCATCCCAGCAGAGTTCCATGGTGTCAAGTGCAGTGAGCATCACAAAACCGGCACGCTTTTCAAGAGAAAGTTCGCCGTCAACACAGGCGCAATCCAGCTTGAAGGCGGGCACATCCAACAGGCGGGTGAGACCGTGGCCGCCTTCGGGCATGTGTGCCAGTTGGCCTTTCAGGGCAGGGTCGATCACATCCAGCGATTGCTGAATGTGCAGAGGGCGCTTCTCGCCTTTTTCATTGGTGCGGTTAAAGTCCCAGAGGCGATAGGTCACATCGCTGGATTGCTGGATCTCGTAAAGAACGATGCCGCCGCCGATGGCGTGCACCATGCCGCTGGGCATGTAGTACACATCGCCGGGCTTGACGGCCACACGCTGGATCATGGGCTCAATATCCTCGCCGCTGGTAAGCCCGCGGCGCAGGTCATCGAGGGTGACACCCTCCCGGATGCCGTAGAGAATGCTGGCCCCCTCCTCGGCGCTGAGGATGACCCATGCCTCCGTCTTGCCCAGCTTACCCTCGTGCTTGCCGGAGTACTCGTCATCCGGGTGCACCTGCACGCTGAGGGAACCCTTGGCGCAGAGCAGCTTGAGCAGCAGAGGGAAAGCCTCGTCTTCCGCAAGACCAGTAAGGGCAGGCCCGTGCCAGCTGATCAGCTCGGTGAGGGTCTCGCCAAAGGGAGAAACGCTCTCCAAACCGGGTATGGCGCTGATCTCCAACGCTTCACCGGTGCGGGCATCGGGAATAGCCTTTTGGTATAGGCTGCCCAGCTTGTCGCCGCCCCAAGGGGTCATGTCGCCGTAGCGATAGGCGGGCTGCATGGGGATGGGCAGGATGGGGCAATCGCCCAAGGTTAGCTCGTAGCAGAGCTGTCCATCGTTGGTTTTACCAGCCAAATGGGCGTATTCGGTCTCCAAGAGGGCAGCGGTGGCGATGTCGTCGGCAGGGATCCGCATACGGATGCAGTCGTAGCCGTCGTCGTAGGCGCAGCCTTCCAAGGCGGCTAAGTCATCCTCGGACAGGGCTTTTGCCTGCACATATTGAGGGTTTACGCCGTAAAGCCAGAAGCCGTGGGTGGGAGTAAAAGAGTGCTGCAAATTTTTGACCATGGGGTCATGCCTCCTCGGTGTACATTTGGTAGAGCTGGTGGTAAAGTCCTTGCTTTTCCATGAGCTCCTTGTGGGTGCCTTGCTCCTCAATGCCGTTTTCGGTAAGCACCCAGATGGTGCTGGCCCCTCGGATGGTGGTGAGGCGGTGGGCGATGGTAAAGGTGGTGCGGCCAACGCTGAGCTTTTCCAGCGATTTTTGCACCAGCCGCTCGCTTTCGTTGTCAAGGGCACTGGTGGCTTCGTCCAGAATGAGGATAGGCGGGTTTTTGAGGAAGACCCGGGCGATGGAAATACGCTGCTTCTGACCGCCGGAGAGCTTTACGCCCCGCTCGCCCACAAAGGTATCGTAGCCGTCCTTGAGCTGGGTGATGAACTCGTGAGCGTCAGCCAGCTTGGCGGCTTCCTCGATCTGCTCTTGAGAAGCGCCGGGCAGGCCGTAGGCGATGTTTTCGCCGATGGTGCCGGAGAACATGTAGACCTCCTGCTGCACCACGCCGATGCTTTCCCGCAGGCTGCGCTGGGTGAGGGTGGTGATGTCCTTGCCGTCGATGAGGATGCGCCCGCCGGTCAGGTTGTAAAAGCGGGGGATCAGGTTGCACAGGGTGGTTTTGCCAGAGCCGCTGGGGCCCACCAGCGCCACCCGCTCGCCGGCGGGCACGTGTACGTTGATATCCGCCAGCACGGTTTTCTCGTTGTCGCTGTAGTGGAAACTGACGTGGTCGAAGGTGACATCGCCCTTCACATCGGTAAGCACGGCGGCATCGGGGGCATCCACCACATCGGGCTCGTCGTCCATGATCTCGGTAAAGCGCTCGATGCCGGTCATGCCCCGCTGAAACTGCTCCATAAACTCCACGATGCGCCGGATGGAGGTGAGCAGCGTGCTCACGTAGAGCAGGTAGGCCATGTAATCCGGGGCGGTGAGCTTGCCGGCGATCATGAACAGGGCACCCGCTACCACCACCACGATGTACATCAGGCCGTCAAAGACCCGGGTGGTGGTGTGGAAGCCGCCCATGTACAGGTAGCTCTTGTTTTTGATCTTCACAAACTGCTGGTTGCCTTCGTCAAATTTCTCCAGCTCCATGGGCTCGTTGGCGAAGCTCTTCACCACACGGATGCCCAGCAGGCTGTCCTCCACCTGCGCGTTGATCTCGCCTACCTGATGGTTGCGCTGCTTAAAGGTCTGGCGCATTTTCTTGTTGAAAAAGCGGGTGCAGAGGATCATCAAGGGCAGCATGGCAAAGACGATCAGCGTCAGGATGGGGTTCATGCCCATAAGGATGATAAAGGGCACGGTGATCTTGATGGCGGCGATGAAGAATTCCTCCGGGCAGTGGTGGGCAAATTCGGTCACCTCGAACAAGTCGCTGGTGATGCGGGCCATCAACTGGCCGATCTTGGCGGAGGAATAGTAGGCAAAGCCCAGCTTTTGCAGGTGCTCGAACAGATCGTGGCGCATATCGCTTTCGATATAGGTGCCCATCTGATGGCCGCGGGTGGTCATGTAGAAGTTGGCGGCAGCATCGATGATGCGAAGCAGCACATACAGCCCGCCGATGCGCAAAACGAACTGCACCGTCAGGCTGGCAGCACCGCCGGTGGCCCGGTCGGTGATGGCACGGACGATCATGGGCAGTACCAGCTCGCACAGGGTGGTGAGGGCGGCGCAGAAAAGGTCAAAGGCAAGGATGTGCCGATATTTTTTAAAATAGGGCAGAAAACGCTTGATGAGCACACTGGTTTTCTGGGTACGTACTTCGGTTTGCATGGGTCAGTACCTTTCTTGCTAAAGGGTGGTTTTCTTGGAAATGGCGTTTAGGTGGGCTGGTCGGCGCTTACCAGCAGCGTTTGGCGCAGCAAAACATCGAGCTGCGCATCTTCCAGTCTGGGCAGGGTAATGGCGTATACAGCCTCCTCCGTCTGCCCAAAGAAGCAGATCTGGTCGTCGTTCTGCATGCGGGCAGCTTCCAGACCGGCCATGGCGTAGAGCCGATCGGCTTGCAGGATGTAGTCGCCTTCCAAAAGGGTAATGGCATCGATGGGGCGGATGCTTTCCACCAGCACTTCGGCACCATCCGGCAGCAGATAGTACAGGGTCACACGGCGGGCATATTCGCCGCTAAAGGCGGTGTCGTACACCCGTGCACGCTGCATGGTCACCTCGGCCGATTGGAAAGCCAGCACCGGCTGACCAAAGGTGGCAGCCAGCGAGGGCAGATAGGCATCGCCGGGGGCCTCCAATGCATTCATGGGGATGGTGATGGGCTGGCTCTGGGCAGCGGGGGCAGCATCGGTCTCCAAGTCTTCCTCAGGCTCACCCATCAGCAAGAACAGGTAGCCGAACACCAACGCCAGCAGCACGAACAAGATGGTCAGCGTGCGCTTTACGATCTTCTTCCAAAGGGGCGTTGGCAGCTGCTCGGGCAAAGCCTCATCGTCGATGGGCTTTTGCTGGGGCAGATCGGCAGGTGTGGGCTGCTTCATGCGGATCACTGCGCCGGGAGCAGAGATCGTACCGTTACCGGGGGCAGCACCGGCGGGGGCGCTTCCCTGCGGCGGTCGTTTGCGGGGCGGTTGCTGGGTCATGGGGCATGACCTCCTTATGGTTGATGAAAAGGCAGGCAGCATGCCTGCTTGGTGGCTTCGTTGCGAAAGGGTGCAGTTTACGCTGCAACCGTTTTTGATTATAGCACAGAGGCTTCTTTTGTGCCAATCCAGCAGACGGGAAGATTTACAAGAGAAATGCTGTTTTTTGACAGGCTGCATCCAGTGTGCTATGATGAATACAGAAAAGCAAAGGAAAGGCAGGGCTTGCGGTGGAAGGAAAAGTGGTATCGTCCGTACAGATGGCGATCATCCGAAATCTAACGCACGACCTGCGGCCTTTTGCTGTGATCGAAAACGTGGTGACTCATGCAGACTACCGGAACAAGGGCTATGCTTCTGCCCTGCTGGATAGGGCATCGGAGATCGCCAAAGCGCACCGGTGCTATAAGGTGTTTTTGGAAACCGGGTCAAACAGGGAAAGCACCTTAAATTTTTATCGGAAGAATGGTTTTGAGATCGATAAAAAGCATTCTTGCCTAAAAAGATTGTAGTGGATCGCTGCGCTATAGACAAACCCAAAACAAAAGGAGATGATTCTTGATGAAAAAGTTAGTGTGTTTTCTGGTTTTGTTGCTGCTCGTCTGTTCATCTGCGTTTGCTGAAAATGCAACAAGCGAAGGGCTTTCTGAGTTCACGTTCAGAAACGGTATCAAGTGGGGTATGGCACCGTTTGAGGTAATGGCTCGTGAAGGCATAGAAAGCGAAGATGCCTTCTCTTTGAATGAACGCTTTTTTTGCCGTTGTATATGACGATATCGTAGTTAGCAAATATACAAGTTCGCTCGCATATTTGCATGCTAATGGCAAACTATTTTGTGCTTTTTATGGTGTTTATGTTGATAATCTTTTTACAGATTTTCCATACCTAATGCGGGCCCTTTCCTCTGTATATGGTGATGCAGTCGAAGTAGACCCTGAGACGATCATACGATTTATGGAGCAGGTCGAGACTGTCACATACGATTGCAGCGACTGCTATGAATGGCGCGCAGCGGATCGTACGACGATTTGGCTATTGATTTGTGAAGAAGAAGTATGCATTATATACGTTGCTCCCGACTTTGATATGTCGCAAGTTGGCGAGTATAATGTGACAGGGCTTTGATTTGATGAAGAAATGAAAAGGCATGGAATGTTGCTCATCCGGCAGCATTCCATGCCTTTTTTGATAGCCTTTTTATATGCGATCTATGCCGAACGCTTTCGATACGACCTTACATCAGCAGCCCCAGCGACCGCAGGATCAGCACCCAGAAAAACACGGTGATGACGGAAAACGTGGTGGTGAACACCACCTGCGCACCGGCCAGATCATCGTTGCCGCCCATCTGCTGGGCCATGGGGTAGCTGGAAACGGAGCAGGGGGAGGCGTAAGCAGCAATCAGGGAGGCCAAGGCCACATCCCGAATGCCGATCAAAGCCGCACCGGTGAGGAAGACGGCGGGCACGAACACCAGCCGCCCCAAAACGCTCCACGTGAGCAGCTTGGCATTGGCACGGGCTTTGCCGAAATCCAGCGATGCGCCCAGCACAAACAGGGCAAGGGGAGAGGAGATATTCGCTAGATTGCGCAAGGGCTTGTCCAGCATTGTGGGCAAGGTAACATCCAGCCGCCAAAAAAGCAGACCGACCACCGTGGCAATGATCAGGGGATTGGTGACCACGCCCTTTAGGATGCGCTTGGCATCGGGCTTTTGGTCGGTGCCGTTGATCATCAGGGCGATGGTGCTCATCACGTTGAAGGCGGGCACCACGATGGCCACCATCATGGCGGCGATGGACTTATCCGCAAGGGGGTACATCATGTTCACCAGCGGAATGCCAAAAAGGGCGTAGTTGCTGCGACCCACGCACTGGATGGTCACGCCCCGATCCCGCCGCTGGCTGACCAGCCTCGGCACGATGAGGAACAGCACCCCAAAGCACAAAAGGATGGTAACGAGCCCATAAACAAGGGTGCGCACATCCAAGGGGGCATCCAGCGGGGTATCCATGATGTTGAAGGCCAGGAGCAAAGGCAGGAAAATGCGGAATACACAGGCGTTGACCTGCTTGGTGGTCTGTGCGTTGATCAGCCCGAAATGCCGTGCGCCAAAACCGATCGCCATCATAATGAGCAGCGGCAGCACGGTGTTGACCGAAAAGAGCAGGCTTTCCATGGTCTCACCTCGATCGAATCAGAATGCGCTTATTATACCACAGGCAACACGCTGAGACCAAGCAAAAACTGCGCCGTGTAATAAATGCCCAAACTAATGTATTGGTTGAGCACAGGGCGGTTGTTGACCATGTTGTCGCAAAGAGTGGCATCGGAGAGGACGAACAGCAGCGCGCCGATGGCTGCCAGCAAGGGACGAGGGCCGCTGCCCAAGAAGGGCAATGGCAAAGCGGTAGCCAGCAGACCCGCCAGAGCGGTAGCATAGATGCACACTCCGTAGGCCAGCAGCTTGTCGTTCATGCGCTTGCGGTAGAAGAGGAGGAACCCCTGCAAAACCACCATGGCAACGATGAAGATGATGGCATTCCAAACAGAGAGGCTTTGCTGCCCCATCAAAGCGAGGATGTAGCAAATGTGCCCGCACAGGAACAGGAAGCCGCCCACCACAAAGCGGATGCCCAGCACCACATCCGCCACCAAGCAGATGAACAGCCCCAAAGCCATCCAGCGGGCATAGGGGGCAGGATTCATGCAAAGGGCAGCATAGCAGGCCAGCGCAGCGGCGCAGGCAGTGGGGAAGCCCTTGAGCACAAAGGTGAAGGGCGTGTCGTCGCCGCCCTTCATCAGGCGAAAGCGGATGGGCATGATGATAGCCCATGAGAGGGCGAGGATGATGAGGGAGAGAAGGATGGGGAGCATGGGGGTGACCTCCTTGGGGGGTAGAGGGCGTATGCAGAAAGGCTCCCCTAAGGAAGGGGAGCTGGGCTTGAAGGGATGAACACTTGGTTCTCCCTTTGGGAGAGCTGTCAGGCGTAGCCTGACTGAGCGGGTCTGCGCTCAAACAGAACCCTCTCCGGCTTCGCTACGCTCAGCTACCTCTCCCAACGGGAGAGGCAAGGCCAGAGCTCGCTCACGCCTTCCCCTCGGAGCCAAAGAGCTTCATTTTTTTGATCGTCTCAGCCTTCACAGCTTCCACCTGCAAATTCATCAGATCGGTCATGGCGCATTTCTGCGCCTGCACCGCTTCTCGGATGGCTCGTGCCCCGGCAACATTGATATCGGTGAAAATATTCACCTTGGCAATGCCGCAGCGGATGGCGGTACGGAAGTCATCATCGGAAAGCCCGCTGCCGCCGTGCAGCACCAGCGGGGTCTCCGGGATGGCCTGACGGATGGCAACGATGCGGTCAAAGTCCAGTTTGGGGGTAAAGCGGTAAGCTCCATGGGCGGTGCCCACGGCAATGGCCAGCGCATCCACGTGGGTCTTATCCACAAACTCCTTGGCCTGTACCGGGTCGGTGTAGAAGGCGGAGGGATCCTGCGCGTTGTCGTCGTCTGCCTCGCCCACATGCCCCAGCTCTGCTTCCACAGTGGCGCCGAATGCGTGAGCGATCTTGGTCAGCTCGGTCAGCTTGCGCACGTTTTCCTCGTAGGGGTCGGTGGAGCAATCGTACATGAGGGAGGTAAAGCCCAGCTTTAAGGCTTCCATGCACTTATCAAAGGTGAGACCGTGGTCGTAGTGGAGCACAACGGGCACATCGGTGCGCTGGGCCATGAACCGCAGGGCATCGGCAACGCATTCCAAGGGAGAAAAGGGCAGCAGGATCTCAGCCGTGCCCACGATGACCGGGGAGCGCAGGGCTTCTGCTGCACCGATGACGCCACGGGCCATTTCGGTGTTGAGGGCGTTGAAGAGACCGACAGCGTAGTGTTCCTGTTGGGCTTTGGGAAGGATCTGTTGGAAGTTGACTAACATGGGGATGCTCCTTTGTTATGGAAAATTGGGTGTTGGCGAAGGGGGGGCCTCGCGGTCGGGTTGCGCTTGACAGCTCTCCCAGAGGGAGAGCCCGGGTCGTCGAAAAACTCGCCTATGGCGACTTTTTCGACGAGGCTTGCACCGTGTGCCTACTCGCCTACGGCTCGCCGGGCGGCAAACGGCGATAGGAATCCCTTGCTACGCAAGGGTTCCGAAACCACCGGAAGGGTGAGTAAAACGAACCGAGGCGTGAGGACAGCCTGAAAGGCTCCGCAGCGCCGAAGCCCAAAGCCGATGTAATCGGATTTGGGCAGCAATACATGCCGCTGGTTTCGGATCACAGTCGGAGGGTTGCGACCCGCCGACTCCACCCGGGTTTTTCGACAGTCTTGGCTCTCCCTTTGGGAGAGCTGTCAGGCGCAGCCTGACTGAGAGGGTATGAGTTTGGCGTTGTGTTAGTTATGCATATGGCTGAGAATCATTGCAGAATGAGTAGTTGTGCTATGTATACAGGAAAAAAGTATCGCATACCTTCTTCGCGCACTCAATCGGCGCAGAACTCCCTGCCGGTCGGTCTGCTTGTTTCGCTTGCCGCCTGCGCGTCGCTTTGTGCTACGCACAACAGCCCACAGGGCTGACGCTTCCCTCCGGCGTACTTGGCAGCAGACGGCCCGGGAGAGTAGGTCGCTGCCGCATCCCCATTCCCGATCAGCAAATGCTGGTCGGGCTTTTTGTTTGTTCTTGGCTCTCCCTTTGGGAGAGCTGTCAGGCGAAGCCTGACTGAGAGGGTATAAACAGGATGCTGTGCCTGTCAGATCGGGTCGTTATTACATACTCTTCTTGATAGCACCGCCATTTCGGTGTATGATGGTAGCATGCAGAACCAAAAGATATACTGCATTAAAGGAATGATCGAAATGGAACAACAGCAACTAAATGAAACAAAGATCGCAGAACCTGCAAAGACTAACAAAACCCGCCCTAAAATAGTTCTTTGCATGCTTATCGTCGGAATATTGGTACTGTGTGCCATCACCGGTGGAGTGTGTTGGAATGTATCCGGCAATATGGCAAAGCATCAGGCCGAAGCTGATCGCGTAGCGTATGAAGAAGCTGCTAACCAGCAGATGGACGCCATCCGCGTAGAGCACATGGAGAACTTTAACTATGCACGTACCAATGCCTACCGTTGGGTGACGGATGCTTGGAACCGCACGCTTGTTGACCTGTATGCGGATGTAGTATTCTACGGCGATTCTCTTACCGCTGGTGGCGCTTGGGGCGAGTGGTTCCCCTACTATACATGCATCAACCTGGGCGTTGTAGGCGATACGGTGGATGGGCTTACTAGCCGCATTCAGCAAGTGGAGATGCTGGAGCCAACCAAATGCTTTTTGCTGATCGGCATCAACGATCTCAACTATGGTACCCCTGTCCATATGACGCTGGGGTATTATGAAACGCTGCTCCAAAAGCTTGCACAGCTGGAGGAAAGCATGGGCGTTACCATCTATGTGATCAGCGTTTTGCCGGTACGGGAGGGGGAGATGGCCTACGCCACCACCAATGCACAGGTGCGGGAATTGAACGTGGGCATTTCTGCAATGGCGGATCGATACGGCATGACCTACATCGATCTGCATTCCCATTTTGCGGATGAAAATGGCATGTTGCGCATAGAATATTCCTTCGATGGTCTGCATATCAATGAGCAGGGCTATGCCCTGTGGCAGGAGTTGATCGCTCCTTATGTGGATGAATAAAGGATGTGAATTTTCAAAGGAAATGCTACTGTGGCATTTCCTTTGAAAATGGATCGTTGGATAAGGAACACATAGAAGAAAAAATTTGTTGTTTACATTTGATTTGAAGTGTGCTATCATTCCTATTGCACTAAGGTGCATTTATACAGTTCACCCATTGCGGTGGTAATGGCCTGAGGGTTCCACCTGTTCCCATTCCGAACACAGAAGTTAAGCCTCAGCACGCCGATGGTACTTGGCTGGAGACGGCCCGGGAGAGTAGGTCGCTGCCGCATTTCTTATATTCCTCAGTAGCTCAATGGCAGAGCGTTCGGCTGTTAACCGAAATGTTGTAGGTTCGAGTCCTACCTGGGGAGCCA
>JAZSRK010000171.1:0-9990 GCA_045538465.1 Candidatus Limiplasma sp.
GCGGATGTAAGTTCCAGCGCCATTCGGGCCGCATTGCGCAGTGGAGACGTAGCCAAAGCAGCCCGTTTGCTGGGACGGTCCTATCAGATGGACGGCCAGCTGCTGGCCATCGAAAACAGCCAAGCCACATTTGCTCCAAGCGAACCCCGCAAGCAGCAGCCTGCCCCCGGCAAGTATCGTTGCCTGCTGACCTGCTCCGATGATAATAAGACATGGCCCTGCGTCGTGATGTTTGCTGATGGACAGCCATGGAAGATCAAGGGCATCAAGGCAACCATGGAGCAAGCAGCAAAACTACGTATTCTGGCAAAAGGCTGATGCAGTCATGGTTCCAAACACCAGCCCATTCCAAGTCTGAAGAAATTCCCGGAAATTGCGAAAAAACCGTTTACAAACAATCGGTTGCGTGCTACAATAATCAGGTGTGCGAAAGTACACTTCGGAACCGTATCCGCAGCGGCCCGAGAGCCAACGGCCTGCTATGAATACGGCGATTACCAATGGTACGGCGCTGCCGTAACCAATCACAAGGAGGCAACCCCAAATGGAAAAGTGCGAAATCATCAAGACTTATGCCCGTCACGAGGGTGACACCGGTTCTCCCGAGGTTCAGATCGCTCTGCTCACCCAGCGCATCAACCACCTCAACGAGCACCTGAAGATCAACAAGAAGGACCATCACAGCCGTCGCGGCCTGCTGCTCATGGTTGGTAAGCGCCGTGGTCTGCTGGATTACCTCAAGAAGACCGACATCGAGGGCTATCGTACCCTGATCGCCCAGCTGGGTCTGAGAAAGTAATTGAGAATGGCCGCGCCCGAGCGGGTTCACCCTCTGCGGCGCGGCCTTTTCTTGAGCTTATGCCGTCAGGTGCATAAGAGAAACGCCGCTTTGCGGCTGAGGAGTTGCGGCAGGCAATGAGGCCTGTCTGCAGGAAGAAGAAGGAGAAGGAAATGGATTACAAGGTATTTTCTACTGAGCTGGCGGGTCGTCCGCTTTCCATCGAGTTTGGCAAGTATGCGCAGCAGGCGAATGGCTCCGCTTTTGTGCGCTACGGCGACACTGTGGTGATGGTAAACGCCACCATGAGTGAAAAGGCCCGCGACGGCGTGGATTTCTTCCCCCTGAGCGTGGACTTCGAAGAGAAGCAGTATTCCGTGGGCAAGATCCCCGGCGGATTTATCAAGCGTGAAGGCCGTCCTACCGAAAAGGCCACCCTCACCTGCCGCCTGATCGACCGCCCCCTGCGCCCCTTGTTCCCCAAGGGCATGCGCAACGATGTGCAGGTCGTTGCTACCTGCCTCAGCGTGGATAAGGACATCCCCCCGGAGATCCCCGCAATGATCGGTTCTTCCGCTGCCCTGAGCGTCAGCGATATTCCGTGGGGCGGCCCCACCGGCACTGTCGTGGTGGGCTGCGTTGATGGCGAGTTCATCATCAACCCCAACGAAGAACAGCGTCAGAAGTCCAGCATGCATCTTACCGTCAGCGGCACCAAGGATGCTGTTTTGATGGTAGAAGCTGGCGCCAATGAGGTTTCCGAGGAGACCATGCTCAGCGCCATCCTGTATGGCCATGAGGAAATCAAGAAGATCGTTGCTTTCATCGAGCAGATCAAGGCCGAGATCGGCAAGGAAAAGGCCGAGGTTCAGCTGGTGACCACCGGCGATGACGTGAAGGCCGCTGTTCGTGAGTTTGCTTACGACAAGTGCTGCTGGGTGTTTGAGACCCCCGACCGTCACGAGCGTGCAGAGCGTGAAGAGCAGGTGCAGGCCGAGTGCAACGAGCACTTTGCCGAGCAGTTTGAAGGCCGCATGAGCGAGGTCGCCGATGCGATCTACTACCTGAAGAAGGAGATCATGCGCAATAAGATCCTGGAGCAGGGCATCCGTCCCGATGGCCGCGGCCTGACCGACGTTCGCCCCATCTGGTGCGAAGTGGGCGTGCTTCCCCGCACCCACGGCAGCGCCATCTTCACCCGTGGCGAAACCCAGGCTTTGACCGTTACCACGCTGGGCTCCATGAGCGATGTGCAGATCTTGGATGGTCTGGGCACCGAGGATAGCAAGCGCTATATCCACCACTACAACATGCCCCCCTACGCCACCGGCGAGGCTGGCCGCATGAAGAGCCCCGGCCGTCGTGAGATCGGCCACGGCGCTCTGGCAGAGCGTGCTCTGCTGCCCGTCATTCCCGGCGAGGACGAGTTCCCCTACGCACTGCGTCTGGTGAGCGAAATTTTGTCCTCCAACGGCTCCAGCTCCATGGCTTCCGTTTGCGGCAGCACCCTGTCTCTGATGGATGCCGGCGTGCCGATCAAGTCTCCCGTTGCCGGTGTGGCCATGGGTCTGATCAAGGATGCCGAGAACGGCAACGTGGCTGTTCTGACCGACATTCAGGGTCTGGAAGACTTCCTCGGCGACATGGACTTCAAGGTAGCCGGTACCGTGAAGGGCATCACTGCTATCCAGATGGATATCAAGATCGCCGGTATCGACCGCAACATTCTGGAGCGTGCACTGGGTCAGGCTCTGCAGGGTCGTCTGCATATCCTCAAGATCATGCTGGATACCCTGGGTCAGCCCCGTGAGCATCTGTGCAAGTTTGCTCCCAAGATCATCCGCTTCACCATCAACCCCGAAAAGATCCGTGAGGTCATTGGACCCGGTGGAAAGATGATCAACAAGATCATTGCCGAGACCGGCGTGAAGATCGACATCGAAGACGATGGCCGCGTCTACATCGCCACCCCCGACGAAGCTGCCGCCACCAAGGCTCGCCGCATCATCGAGGGCATCGCCAAGGATGTGGAAGTGGGCGATGTATATCTGGGCAAGGTTGTGCGCATCATGAACTTTGGCGCCTTCATTGAGCTGACCCCCGGTAAGGACGGTATGCTGCACATCAGCAAGATGGCCGACCACCGTGTGGAGAAGGTGGAAGATGTGATGAACATCGGTGACGAGATCGAGGTCAAGGTCAACGAGATCGACTCTCAGGGCCGTGTGAACCTGATCCGTAACGACATCACCTATCCCGCCGCTACCGAGGGTAACCGCAACGGCGGCGAACGCCGCAGCCGTCCCCCCCGTCGGGATGGTCGTCCCTTCGGCGGCAACGACCGCACCTGATCTATAAGCCATAGCCGCCGCTGGCGAGGTTTTGCGCCTCGCCCGGCGGCTTTTGTTTTCAAGGCAGGAAAGGAAAGAACCAAGCATGTTTGATCAGATTGTTTTGCCCAATGGCCTTCGTGTGGTTGGCGAGAAGCTTTCCCATGTGCGCAGCTGTACGGTGGGCGTGTGGGTGAAGGTGGGCAGCCGGAACGAATCCTTGCAGGAAAACGGCCTTTCCCATTTTATTGAGCATATGGTATTCAAGGGTACCGCCACCCGTTCTGCCCGGGATATTGCCGAGGAAATGGATATGGTGGGCGGACAGCTCAACGCCTTCACCGGCAAGGAATGCACCTGTTACTATGCCAAGGTGATCGATGAGGATCTCAAGCTGGCGGTGGATATTCTGGCGGACCTTGCCCTTCGGCCTACCTTCGACGAGAAGGAGCTGAACAAGGAACGGGGCGTTGTACTGGAAGAGATCGCCATGGTGGAGGATACCCCGGAGGATCTGGTGCACGAACTGTTGGCCTCTGCCCAGTTTGATGGCTCCTTGAGCCGTCCCATTCTGGGGTCTGGCAGCCAGATCCGCACCTATACCAGGCAGGATCTGCTCACCTACTGGCGCAAGCATTATGTGGCAAGAAACATGGTGCTGTCCATTGCGGGCAATTACGATTGGGAGCGCTTTGTGGCGCTGGCACAGCAGTATTTTGATGTGTTCCCTAACCCGGATGGCGAGGAAGCTCCCCAGCAGGAGCAGGGCTATCTCCATGATCGCCTCTTTAAAAAGAAGGATACAGAGCAGCTGCATGTTTGTCTTGGTTTTCCCGGCATTGGTTCCGATACGGATGATATCTACCCGCTGGCGGTGTTCAACAATGCCATCGGCGGCGGTATGAGCAGCCGCTTGTTCCAGCGCATCCGTGAAGAATTGGGCATGGCCTACAGCGTGTATACCTACTCCAGCTCCTACCAGAATGCAGGCGTATTTAATGTTTATGCAGGTACCACGCCCGCCAACGCTGCCGTGGTGCTGGAGGAGATTCAGGAACAGCTGCGTATGTTCCTGAAGGAAAGCATTACAGAAAAAGAGTTTGCCAGTGCCAAAGCACAGCTGCGCAGCGGCTTTGTGATGGGGCTGGAAAGCTCCAGCGGGCGCATGCAATCTCTTGGGCGCGGCATGCTGCTGCACGGGCGCATGCGCACCCCGGAGGAAACTTTGGCCAAGATCGATGCCGTCACCCCGGAATGGGTGATGGAGGTCGCCAACCGCATCCTTTCTGCCGAGCCAAGCGCTGCTTTTGTGGGCAGCAATGCTGAGGAATGCATCAAACTGGTCAAAGGCTCTCCGGCCAAGGGCTAAAGAATTTGCGATACGAAAGAAGGATCCGCATGAATAACAAGCATCATGCCGAGATCACGCTGCCTGAGCGCTACGCCCTTCGGCAGACCATCGATCTTGCCAAAAACAAGAAGGAAATGACGACCGTTACGGTTCTGAGTGTTGTGCTGCTGGCAGCTTCGTTTGGGTTGGGCTTTTTACTGCGTTCTGGTGCAAGTTTGCGGCAATTGTCGCCTTCCGATGCTTCTTTTTGGATGCTTTTGCTGGGCTATTTTGCCTATCTTGTGCTGCACGAGGCAGTGCATGGCATCGCCATGTGGCATTTCAGCAGGCAAAAGCCCAGTTTCGGTATCAGCCTGCAATACGCCTATGCTGGCAGCAAAGCATACTTCTATCGCAATGCCTATCTGATCATCGCTCTTGCGCCGCTTGTGGTGTGGAGCGTGGTCTTCATCACGGCTGCACTACTGGCAGACGGTGCATGGTTTTGGGTGTTCTGGATCCTGCAGGCCTGCAACCTAAGCGATGCAGCGGGCGACCTGTATGTGTTCTGGAAGGTGCGTTCGTTGGAGCCTGCCATTCTTGTGCAGGATGACGGCGTTTGTATGCGTATCTATGCACCGGTGGAAGAGACGGAACCCTGACCAACTTTTTCATGCAAAGCGATCCCTCCTTACGGGCAATATATCCTGTGAGGAGGGATTTTTTTATGTGGAGAAAACGAGCAGTCGCCACAGTCTTGGCTTGTATGCTGCCGGTTTGCTTGCAAAGCTGCGCCAGCACAGCGCAGGGCACGGAACCAGCGCCCAAACCGACCGATGTGCGCATGAAGGCCGATGTGGCTTGGCCCAGCGAACGGTTACAGCGCAACGAAGAAGGCATACCACTTCTGCGGGTGTATGTGGTGGATGAAGAAAAAGTGGAGACCATGGATGTGGAGACTTATGTGGAAGGCGTATTGGCTGGAGAGATGAAAAACGATTGGCCAGAGGAAGCGTTGAAAGCACAGGCGATCTTAGCTCGTACTTTTGTTTTGAAGTTCGTCAGCGAGAAGCAAAGCAAGTATCCGGATGCCGATATTTCCACCGATATCGAAGAAGCGCAGGCGTATGACCGAGAAGCGGTCAACGACTCGATCCGTGAGGCCGTAGCCGCCACCCGGGGGCAGGTGCTCAGTGCAGCGGGGGAATTGCCCTATGCTTGGTTTCATGCCCACAGCGGCGGTAGGACAGAGCAAGCAGTGACCGGTCTTGGCTGGGATGAGGCAGAACCGGCCTACACCGCTGTGGTGGATGGTATGGAACCGACCACCGTGGAGGATGAAAACGCACGCCAGCAATTGAAGGAAGCACAGACTTGGGAAGCAAGCTTCTCACCAGAAGCTTTTCAGGAAGCTTGTGCCAAGCAGGGAGCAGAAGTGCAGGTGACGGATGGTATGCGCCTGAGCGTTGCGGAGCGGGGCGAAGGCGGCAGAGCCAAAAGCCTAAACGTGGATGGAAAGCAGGTGAATGCCAGCGAGCTTCGTCTGGCGCTGGGCAGCACCGAGATGCGTTCCACTTTGCTCACCTCCCTCAAGGTACAGGATGGTCAGGTCATCATGGCGGGTAAGGGCTATGGGCATGGCGTGGGCATGAGCCAGTGGGGCGCATACGCCATGGCGCAGGAGGGCAAAACAGCGGAGGATATTGTAGGGCATTATTTTGAAAACGTGACGGTGGCAGAACTGTGGTAAGATCCATCTGTTTCAGATAACCACCCTGTCAAAGAAATAACGAAGCTGCCTTCTGGCAGGAAAGCAGCTTTCAGGCGTAGAATGTATACAAAATGCTCATACAAAGGAGGAAACGAGCCATGTATCAGCTCGGTGTGTATTTCGGTCGCTTTTTGCCGCCCCATCGCGGTCATCTGTATTAAATGATCGAGGCTTCCACCAAATGCCAGCATTTGGTGGTGGTCATTTCCGATAACGCTGACCAGACCCGGGATATCTGCAAGGAAGCGGGCATCCCTGAGGTATCCTACCGCCTTCGCAAGCAGTGGATCTCTCAGCAGCTGCAGGATATGGATCACATCAGCGTGCGGGTACTGGATGAAACAGATATCCCGGTATACCCCGAAGGGTGGGATCTGTGGAGCCAGCGCATGCGGGAAGTGGTGCCGGAGAATATCGATGCTTTCTTTGTGGGCGATATGGAGTACGGCGACACGCTGGCGAAGTATTTTCCTGAGTCGGTGGTGGAGCTGTTCGACCCGGCTCGTACCCGCTATCCCATTTCGGCAACGGATATCCGCAGCAACATTCTGGGCAATTGGCATTATATTTTGGGCGCTGCTCGTCCGTTTTTCTCCAAGAAGGTGCTCATCGCTGGCACCGAAAGCTGCGGCAAAACCACGCTGACCAAGTGCTTGGCCAAGCTGTACAACACCTCTTGGTCGGAGGAAGTGGGCCGGTATTACGCCAAGGAGTTTCTTGGCAACGATGAGACCATCTATACCGACGAGGATTTCAGCCGCATCGCCCATTTGCAGTATGAGCAGGATTATCATGCCCTGCGTGCTTGCAATAAGGTTTGTTTCTTCGATACCGATGCCACCTATACCGATTATTTCAGCGAGTTGTACATGGGGCACCGCAACGAACTGGTGCAGAAGTACATCGACCATACCCGCTATGACCGCTTGATCTATCTGCTCCCGGATGTAAAGTGGGTGGCGGATGGCCAGCGGCTCAACGGCGACCAGCGCAAGCGCATGGAGCTGAATGACCGGCTTTTGAATATGTACAAGGAGCACGGTTTTGGCGATAAGATCGTCATTGTGGGCGGAGATTATAACCAGCGGCTCACGCAGGCTATCCAGCTGGTGGATGAGCTGCTTACCGGCATTCGTCCCTGAGTGACCGGAAACATTTTCCTGCTTTTATTTCCCCTCTTGACAGGGCAGTGCAGAAACTCTATAATACACTCATGGTTACCTGAAGTGTGCGCCAGTATCCCATTTTTACCCACATTTCATAAAACGGAGCTCGCGTTCGTCCATTGGATGCCATGCCCCCACGATCATCGTGCCAGGGGACTGCAGAAGGTGGCGGTAGAGCACCGGCCTGCTTTACATAGCGGGTGAAAAAATGGGGTGCAGCGGCACTTTGGGGCTTGAGCAAAGGCTTTCGGCGGTGAGCCGAGAGCCTTTTTTTGAAAGGATGAGAAATACCATGCACATGACCATTGCAATGGACGGCCCCGTAGGTGCGGGCAAGAGCAGCGTAGCCGACGATGTAGCAAAAGCGCTGGGGATTTTGCATTTGGATACAGGAGCCATGTACCGGGCATTTGCGTGGTATGCCCTTGAAAAAGGCGTCAGCGTGGATGATGAGGCCGCTCTGGAAGCCCTCACCAAGGAAGCCATGCCGGAAGTGGCCTATGTGGACGGCGCGCAGCGCACCTCCATTGCCGGTCAGGATGTGAGCGAACTGATCCGCACGCCGGAGGTGAGCATGGCAGCCAGCTCCGTATCCCGTTTTGCGGCGGTGCGCAAGGCAATGGTCGCACGCCAGCAGGAGTTGGCAAAGCAGCAGGATGTACTGCTGGACGGTCGTGATATCGGCACCGTAGTGCTGCCGGATGCTACGCTGAAGATCTACCTGACCGCCGCACCCGAAGCCCGTGCCCAGCGCCGTTTTGATGAGCTGGTGCGCAAAGGGGAGGAGACCACCTACGAAGAAGTGCTGGCAGATGTGATCCGCCGTGATGAGCAGGATATGAACCGGGAAGTGGATCCCCTGCGCCCGGCAGAGGATGCCCAGATCGTGGATACCACCGACATGAACCAGCAGCAAGTGGTGGAAAACATCCTGATGCGGGTGAATATGAAAAAGGGCAAAAGGCCGAAAAAAGCAGGAAATTGGAAGCCGCTGTATCGTTATGCCATTGCGGTGGTTTCGTTCCTGATGAAGATCCTGTTCCCGGTCACCTTCCATAATATCGAAAACGTGCAGCAGGATGCTCCGGCGATCATGATCGCAAACCATACCAGTATGCTGGACCCTGTGGTGTTGGCCATGGCCAATCGCCGCTACCATATCCGTTTTCTCGGCAAGAAGGAATTGGTGAAGCACAAGCCTCTCAAGTGGCTTTTCGAGAAGCTGGAAATGATCCCGGTGGATCGTCACAACACCGATATGGCAGCTGTCCGTGCTTGCTTAAAGGTGCTGGCCAGCGGTGAAGTGCTCGGCATTTTCCCCGAGGGCACCCGCCACAAAGAGGGTGTGATGGAGGATCTGGAGAGCGGCATTGCACTGATCGCCTTGCGGGGCAAAGCGCCGCTTTTGCCTGTTTATTTGACGGATAAGCCGCGTTTGTTCCGTCGTATTCACGCTTATTGCGGCACGGCGATCCCCGTATCTCATCTGGCCAAGGGCGGCGTTAACAAGGAAAACTGCGATCGCTTGCTGCAAACCATTACCCAGCGCTATCGGGAGATGGTCGCAGCACACCAGAATACAAAATAAAAACAAAGCGACCCATCGCCTGAATTTTCCTTCTTTGCGAAAAAAATGTAGGTTTTGCAGAGAAAAACATTTGAGACAATTTTGAAAAGTTGTACGAAAAAAAGAAGGAAAATCGAAAAGTACGGCGAATAACAATATCTGATATGCGTGAAAGGATGGTTCCATGCCAATCGAGATCGCTCGCCATGCAGGGTTTTGCATGGGTGTTCGCCGCGCTGTGGACGAAGCACAGAAAGCAGCGGACAGCGGAAAAACCATAGTTACCTTTGGAGAACTGGTGCATAATCCGCAGGTGATCGAGAAAATGGAATCCATCGGCATCGTAGCCGTTCATGATGTGGAAGAGACCCGGGGAAAGACCGTGATCATTCGTAGCCACGGCATTTCACCGCAGCTTGCCGATCAACTTAGCCAAACTGCCGATGAGGTGATCGATCTTACTTGCCCGTTCGTGGCAAGGCTTCATCAGGTGGTGGCGCAATACAGCGCAGATGGTTCGCCCGTTGTGCTGGTGGGGCAGGCCGATCACCCGGAGGTCATCGGTACCATTGGCTTTGCTCAGGGGGCGGTCTATACCGTCTACACGCCGCAAGAGGCTTTATCGCTGCCTCAGATGGAACGGGCACTGGCTGTTTCTCAAACCACCTTTCCCCATGAACGCTGGGAAGAGATCCTCGCGGCGCTGCACACTCGCATCGCCGATCTGACGGTAAAGGATACCATATGCACCGCTACGGTCCTTCGCCAAACTGAGGCTCGCCGCCTCAGCGGTCAGGTGGATGCTATGCTGGTGGTGGGCGGGCGTACCAGTGCCAACACACGCAAACTATACGAGACCTGCAAGAGCATTTGCAGCCGTACCCTCATGGTAGAGCGCGCGACGGATATCCCGCCGGGCTTTGCAAATATCCATTCGGAATCCATTGGAATGACCGCCGGTGCAAGTACGCCGGACTGGTTACTTAAGGAGGTAGTCACACGTATGACTGACAAGGAACAATTGAACCAGCAGGTTTCCACCGAGGAG
>JAZSRK010000091.1:0-7754 GCA_045538465.1 Candidatus Limiplasma sp.
GATAGTCTTGTACTGCTTGTAGCTTTAGCTCTGGACTGTATACCTTGTTCTTATGTGTTTTTCTTGGCATGTAAAAAGCCCCCTTAGAGTAGTCTCGAAATTTTGTTTTTTCGTGTGTCTACTCTATGGGGACTATATCAGTTTGCTTTCATTGCGCTCGTTTTGTTTGCTTCTCTATAGGTTTTTGGTGTGCTTTAGAAGCAGGATCCCCTTTACGACCAGCAGTAAAAACGCCAGCGCAACAGCATAGGTCTCGCCTCTTATGGCTAAAAACAAGACAGTTACCACACTTAGCCCAAAGGAGGCGACTGTAACCAGTTTCTGTCCCCGTTCCACTGCCAGCTGTGTGAAAAGGCTTTTTGCCATGCCGGTGGCCATCAGGCAAAGAAACAGGATCCAATACAGCATGCCGGAAAAGGAAGCCTCTTTTGTGTACACAAAAAGATTGACAGAATGAACAAACCCGTTCATAGCCTTTGGGTAAAGAGGCAATACGATAAGCGTTACCGTAAACAGATCCACGATGCCAAGCAGCATATCGCACATTTTGCGAATGTTGGCTTTGTTCTCCTTATTAGCGATGGTGAGCAGTTTTTCGCCGGATAAAAGTTCATCGATCGTTACGGAAAAATACTGTGATATCTCCTTCAGCGAATCGATGCTCGGATAGCCTCTGCCGGATTCCCATTTGGAGATGGCTGTTCTGGAAACAAACAATATCTCTGCCAGTTCATCCTGTGTAAGATTGCGGCTTTTTCGGAGCTGCTGTAGTTTTTCGCCCAATTCCAACGGGAAATCCCTCCCTTAGTTGTTTTCGTTTTTGCAAAGGGCTGCCACCACTGCCTGATACAGCGCAAACGATCCTGCGGATAGGAACATTGCACCGATGATATCCGTCAGCCAATGCACGCCGCTGATGGAGCGGCAAAGCACCATCCATGCGGAGAAAAGCATTGCAGTAACACGGATGCACCGCTTGGCAGCAGCATTCTTTGTTCTGCGAGTGGTCTGCTCGACCAGTGTCGGCATCACGCACAAAACCAGCAGCGTTGTGCTGGAAGGATAGGAAGCTTCTAATGCGCCATCGATCAAGACGGGTCTGTAATTGATGGGAAAGCTTTCGAAAAGTACATAGAAAATGAATACGAATAAATAGTATACACCCAAAACAAGCAGGTCGGCCTCCACCTTCCAAATGTTTTTTCGCCTCACCCATTGGCCAAGGCCAAAGACGGCAAAACCTAAGCATATCAGCAAGGGAACCAGACCCAACCAATCACTGACAGTATACAAAACCATATGGACTCCCGTCAATTGATGAAACCAGCGGTTCACCGTTGCAAAACCGATGTTTGTCCCGTTTGCTCCAATAGGCTGCACGTCAACGGTTTGGATGAGCACAGTCCAAACAGCAAACAGGGTGAGCAGCAGACCACCTGCGATGCATTTTTTTCTTGCCAGTGTTTTCATACGCTTCGTCCTTCCTATTTTGCAATTTGCCGGTCATATCGTACTGCCAAATGCAAGGAAACGAAAGAAACGTTCTGTCACAATAGCGACACGCTTCGTGTCAAAGGCTGGATCGGTTTGTTTTGCAATGAAAAAGCTGCGCCGGTTCATTGGGCGCAGCTGGGTTTGTCAATTAAGTTTTGGGTGCGTAGAGCATGGCACCGGGCGTTTGGATAAACCCTAGCGTTTCATACAGGGGCTTGCCCATCTCGGTGGCGGTGAGCATGATGTTGATGCAGCCCATCTCCTGTGCCCAAGCAACGATGCGGCGCACCAGCTGCGAGCCGATGCCTTGACGGCGATGGCTTTCCTCCACAAATACGCTGGTAATGTAGGCGTTTTTGCCGGTGTGGTTGCGCCCAGAGGGGACGGATAGATACAGAAAAACAACGGCGGTACCGATGCAGCGTCCATCCTCCTGCGCCAACACAGCACAGCAGGTCTGCTCGCTGAGGCCTTTTTGAAAAAACGAACGGCAATTATCCCGGATGCTTTTGTATTGCGGGTGCTCTGGGTTTACCTTAATAAACCGCAGTCGCTCTGCCACCAAAAATTCCAGATCCTCCAGCGTTGCCTCCCGGTACTGTATCTGCTGCATGGTCATTCCTCCTCCGCTTCCAGACGGATGGCGGCCTCGATGGCTTCCTTGCTATCCTCATAGGAATAGCCCCGGCGAGCCATGGCGGCCAGCACTTTCTGCATTTCTTTGCGCATGTCCTCTCCCCGGTGGCGGCGCAGCAGTTTGCCCGCCAGCTGAATGGCGGCTTCGTCCGCTTCCTCTTGGGACAGTTCTTCCATGGTGCGGTCGATCAGATCCCGCGGCAGGCCTTTTCGGGCAAGTTCCATGCGGATGCGGCTGCGCCCCATCTGCCGCCGTGCGCAGGAGGCAGCATAGTCCCGGGCGAAGGTCTCGTCGTTAAGAAGGCGTTCTTTTTCCAGTTTGTAGAGCACCATGTCGATGGTGTCCTCCAAATAGTGGGCACGCTCCAATTTTTGACGGATCTCCCCGCCAGAACGAGCACGCTGTGCCAAGAGTGCCACTGCCTTGTTCAGCGCCTCCGGGTATTGGCGGGGCAACAGCCACTGGCTAAACTCGGCAAAGTCTATCTCTTCGCCCTCGCTGAGGGGGCGCTCTGCCCAAATATCACGGCTCAGTTGCAGCTGGATCTCCTCGTTGATGGTCACCAGCATGCTGCGTCGTCTACTGGGCTCGATGGCTGTTACCACATCCTGTTTCATGCTCGTTCTCCTTCGGCCAGCAAGGCTGAGATCAATCCCTCATTCACTGCCGCTAAATGACCGCAGCGCTTCTCACCGCTGCCGCTGTTGAGCGCAGCAAAACCATTGCCTTCTGCATCGAAAAACACGCCGTTAACAGCGCCATAGGCAAAGCCTTGATGCCCCCACAAGGGCTTGGAAAACACCTTGGCATCCTCCAGCGACAAAAGCCCCATGCCATGGCGCATACGAATATCTTGCTGCGGCCAATCAGCGGTGGGGGTGCGCATCAGTCGAAGGGCGTGGTCATCGATAAAGCCGGGGCAGCTGCCGCAGCAGACCAAAGCCAATTTGGCCAGCATTTCTGCCGTTAGGAACAGATTGCCGGATGCCAGCAAATAATGCCGCTGAGGGTCTGGCTCTTGAATGGGCTGTGCAGTCTGCAGCCGTTTGCTGGCGCTAAAACCAGCTTCCTTGGGCAAGACCCGGTAACTATCGGCGATCTTGTCCGCCGGCAAGGTGGTAATATCAAAAGTAGCCTGAATGCCCAAGGGCGAAAACAGCTCTTTTTGCATCAGGGTCTCAAAGCTCATATCAAAGCGCTTTTCCAACAGGCAGCCGATCATGCCTGCGGCCAGATTGCTGTAGCGGAAGACCATACCCGGCGGATCCATGCTGTAGGTAGCAGGATCAGCCAAAAGAGTGCTCAGATCCACAGGCTGGGCAAAGGAATGGTAATAGGCGGGCGAATCGATGATGGACGAGGTGTGGTTCAGCAGCATGCCCAGCGTGATGGGTGCCCCGGGATCGTGGGGATTTTCCACACGCTGCCCCAGAAAGTCGGAAATATCTTCCCGCACATCCAGTTTATCCATGCTTTGCAGCCGGAAGACCAGCAGCGCTGTGGCCATCTTGGCAATGGAAGCCGTGCGGAAGATGGTATCTGCTGCCACGGGGCGCTTTTCTCCATCCAAGGCGGCATAACCGGCGGTGATGCGATCGGTGAGGCGGCCTTTCTCAAAGCGCTGGATGCTGGCACCCACTACGTGATTGGCTTTCAGCACCTTGGTAACGGCTCGGTTGACTGCCTCGCTGCCGCCCTGAGCCACCTTCCAGCCGCAGCGGCGGCCCGCCACCGGCAGTGCCAGCCCGTATAAGGTGTTTTTTAGCTTGCCTACAGGCATGTTTCTCTCTCCTCTTTGGTGTTCTTATCCGGCAAGGGGTCGCATACGATCCCAACGACCTGCCCGACCACCACCGGCAGGGTCACGCTGCAAAGCAGCGCATGCAGCAGTTGGAGCATTGCATCAGCTGGGTGCGTTGCTGCCGCTCGTAAGCACAGCATATCCAGCACGAGCAGGGAGAACAAGAAGGCTTTTGGTGCCATACGACCGCCGTCTGCTGCAATGATCACCCATAGAGCGCATACCAAAACAGCCAGCGTCAGCAAAGCGTAGGGCAATGTTTTGCCAAGCACGAACCAGCGTGCCATGGCAACCCCTACCGTGGCTATGCAGGCAGGGAAGAGGCGGCGAAACTTCTTTTTTGTATCCAACTTGCAGGCGCGCCAGAGCAGCACACCGATGGCTGCTCCGCACAAAATGAGGCTCAGATACTGAGAAGCCCGCAGGCTGCCGATGTACAGGCTATCCTGCCGCAGCTGCTCGATAACGAACCGACCGCTGCCGTAAATGAGCAAATACCAGCACAGGATATTGCCCGGATGGCGCTGCCGCTTGCGGATGAGCCACAGCGCAACAAACCCGCACAAATTCCACAGGGATTCGTAGAAGAAGGTGGCCATATGCCATTCCCAGCCCCCCATGACGGGAATTTGCACCCCCAGCGGGAAAAACTGATACGCCGGGTCTGTGATGGCTGGGCCATAGGCTTCCATATTGAAGTAGTTGCCCCAGCGCCCGATGGCCTGCGCCAGCAGCACGCCGGGCATGATCATGTCCATCAGAGACTGAAAAGAAAGCTTTTTTATGCGGCTATATACCCATGCGCCCAGCATGCCGCCGATGACTGCACCGTATATGGCAATGCCGCCCTGCCAGATGTACAGGATCGAGATCGGGTCATGGGCAAAGCTTTCCCAGCTCATGAGCACATAGTACAGGCGTGCGCCCACAATGCCGCAGGGCACCACCACCAGCGCAATATCCAGCGATGTATCCTTGGGCAGATCAAGCCGCTTTTCTTCCAAACCAGCCAGCCAAACAGCGCACATCACGCCTAGCACGATCAAAATGCTATACCAGGGAATACCGAACAAAAAGGTTCTGGAATAAGGTATCGACAAACAAAACGCCCCTTTCCTTTCTGCTTTCATTATATGCTGCCCAAAAACTCCCGTCAAGCGCAGGGGAGCGTTGCTGCGCGTCGGCACATGCGGCAGGCCTTTTTATTTTTTTGTTTTCTAACGATGTTTTGATAAAAGAAATCGTTTGGAAACGTTTTAGCAAAAGGCTTTGCATTCTGTAAGCTCATTCATTTTCCAACCTATTTCGCCCAAAAGCGAGATTTTACATATTGAAAATTTCCAGCTGAGCGGGTATAATTAACAAGTTAGGATAGGATGAGCATTGGGGACGAGTTCCGCCAGTGGATCGTCCTCAATCAATAGAAGGAGGCAATCATACCTATGCACAAGTATGTCTACCTGTTCACCGAAGGCAATGGCACGATGCGTGAACTGCTGGGCGGCAAGGGTGCCAACCTGGCGGAAATGACCAACATCGGTCTGCCCGTTCCTCAGGGCTTCACCGTCTCCACTGAAGCCTGCACCAAGTATTACGAAGATGGCCGCATGATCAACGCTGATATCGAAGCTCAGATCATGGAGCATGTTACCAAGCTGGAAGAGATCACCGGCAAGAAGTTCGGTGACAAGGAGAACCCCCTGCTGGTCTCCGTTCGTTCCGGCGCCCGCGCTTCCATGCCCGGCATGATGGATACCATCCTGAACCTGGGTCTGAATGAGGAAGTTGTGGAAGTTATGGCTGAGAAGTCCGGCAACGCTCGTTGGGCTTACGACTGCTATCGCCGCTTCATCCAGATGTACTCCGACGTCGTTATGGAAGTCGGCAAGAAGTACTTCGAAGTGCTCATCGACGAGATGAAGGAAGCTAAGGGCGTGAAGCAGGACGTTGAACTGACTGCTGAAGACCTGAAGGTTCTGGCTGGCCAGTTCAAGGCTGAGTACAAGTCCAAGCTGGGCACCGATTTCCCCTCCGATCCCGTGGAACAGCTGATGGGCGCCGTGAAGGCCGTTTTCCGTTCCTGGGACAACCCCCGCGCCAACGTGTACCGTCGCGACAACGACATCCCCTACTCCTGGGGTACTGCCGTTAACGTACAGGCCATGGCCTTTGGTAACATGGGCGACGACTGCGGCACCGGCGTTGCTTTCACCCGCGACCCCGCCACCGGCGAAAAGAAGCTGATGGGCGAGTTCCTGACCAATGCTCAGGGCGAAGACGTTGTTGCTGGCGTGCGTACTCCCATGCCCATCGCTCAGATGGCTGAGAAGTTCCCCGAAGCTTACAACCAGTTCGTAGAAGTGTGCTCCATTCTGGAGAACCACTACCACGACATGCAGGACATGGAGTTTACCGTTGAGCACGGCAAGCTGTTCATGCTGCAGACCCGTAACGGCAAGCGTACCGCTCAGGCCGCTCTGCAGATCGCTGTTGATCTGGTTGCCGAAGGCCACAAGACCGAGGCTGAAGCCGTTGCTATGATCGACCCCCGCAACCTGGACACCCTGCTGCATCCCCAGTTCGACGCCAAGGCTCTGAAGGCCGCTGCTCCTGTTGGCCGTGGTCTGGGCGCTTCTCCCGGAGCTGCCTGCGGTCAGGTCGTCTTCACCGCTGAGGACGCTGAAGCTTGGAAGAACGAAGGCAAGAAGGTCGTTCTGGTTCGTCTGGAGACCTCTCCCGAGGACATCACCGGCATGAAGGCCGCTCAGGGCATCCTGACCGTCCGCGGCGGTATGACCTCTCACGCTGCTGTTGTTGCCCGCGGCATGGGTAAGTGCTGCGTTTCCGGCTGCGGCGAGATCGCTATGGACGAAGAAAACAAGAAGTTCACTCTGGCTGGCAAGACCTACGTTGAAGGCGATTACATCTCCATCGACGGTTCTACCGGCAACATCTACGATGGCATCATCCCCACCGTGGATGCTGAGATCTCCGGCAACTTCGGCACCATCATGGGCTGGGCTGACAAGTTCCGCACCCTGAAGGTCCGCACCAATGCCGACACCCCCACCGATGCCAAGAAGGCTCGTGAGCTGGGCGCCGAAGGTATCGGCCTGTGCCGTACCGAGCATATGTTCTTCGAAGCCGATCGTATCGCCGCTTTCCGCGAGATGATCTGCTCCGACACCGCCGCCGAGCGCGAAGCTGCTCTGGAGAAGATCCTGCCCTACCAGCAGTCCGACTTCGAGGCTCTCTACGAGGCTCTGGAAGGCATGCCCGTTTGCATCCGCTTCCTGGATCCCCCGCTGCATGAGTTCGTGCCCACCACCGAGGAAGACATCGCTCTGCTGGCCAAGGCTCAGGGCAAGACCGTCGAACAGATCAAGACCATCATCTCTTCTCTGCACGAGTTCAACCCCATGATGGGTCACCGTGGCTGCCGTCTGGCCGTCACCTATCCCGAAATCGCTGCTATGCAGACCAAGGCCGTCATTCGCGCTGCTCTGAACGTGAAGAAGGCTCATGCTGACTGGAACATCGTTCCCGAGATCATGATCCCCTTGGTTGGCGACGTGAAGGAACTCAAGTACGTCAAGGAAGTGGTTATCAAGACCGCTGATGCCGAGATCGCTGCTGCCGGCGCTGAGCTGGAGTACGAAGTTGGCACCATGATCGAGATCCCCCGTGCCTGCTTGACCGCTGATGAGATCGCTCAGAACGCCGACTTCTTCTGCTTCGGCACCAACGACCTGACTCAGATGACCTATGGCTTCTCTCGTGACGACGCCGGCAAGTTCCTGTCTGCTTACTACGATGCCAAGA
>JAZSRK010000058.1:0-54556 GCA_045538465.1 Candidatus Limiplasma sp.
GCCCCCTGCACAACCCCGCCAACCTGCAGGGCATTCTGGCCTGCGAAAAGGTGATGCCCAACACCCCCAACGTGGCTGTGTTCGATACCGCTTTCCACCAGACCATGCCCGCCAAGGCCTTTATGTACGGCGTTCCCATGGATTACTACAAGCGCCTGCATGTGCGCCGCTACGGCTTCCACGGCTCCAGCCACCGCTATGTAAGCAAGCGCGTGCGTGAGTTCCTGGGCATGCAGAAGGAAGGCAGCCGCATCATCACCTGCCATCTGGGCAACGGCTCCTCTCTGGCTGCTGTGAAGGACGGCAAGTGTCTGGATACCTCCATGGGTATCACCCCGCTGGAGGGCGTGCTGATGGGCACCCGCTGCGGCACCCTGGATGCTGCCGTGGTGCAGTTCATCGCCAACAACGATAACGTTTCTGTTGACGACGTGCTGAACATGATGAACAAGAAGAGCGGCCTGTTGGGCATCAGCGGCGTGAGCAGCGACATGCGTGACGTGGACGCTGCCTGTGCCGAGGGCAACAAGGATGCTATCCTGGCCCGCGACATGCTGGTGTGGAGCGTACGCAAGTACATCGGCGCTTATGCTGCCGAAATGGGCGGCGTGGATGGCATCGTGTTCACCGCCGGCATCGGCGAGAACAACGGCATGCTGCGTGAAATGATCATGCAGGACTTCGAGTATCTGGGCGCCAAGCTGGATCCCGCCAAGAATGCCGCCTGCGCTGATGGCCACGCTTACGAGTGCGTCATCTCCACCGACGACAGCAAGGTGAAGATCTGCGTCATCCCCACCGACGAAGAGTCCGTCATCGCCAGCGATACCCTGTGCATCGTTACCGGCAAGGCCATCGAGGACTAATTGCTAACAATCAAACCCCGCCGCATGAGTTGATCGTGCAGCGGGGTTTTTCTGTGTGTTTGTTTATGGGTTGGTTTTGCGGGTCGGCGGGGATAGGCTTCAGGGTTTGATGAAAACATACTTGGCGATTTGCCGCATTTGCCCTTGATAGTCGCCGATACCCTCGTATACCTGTTGAAAACCGCACTTTTCCATTACCTTTTTGGAGGCAAGGTTTTCCGATAGGCAAATGCCTTGTACTTGCTGCAAGTCCTTTTGCGGCATGATGACCTCAAGGAAGGCCTGCAAAGCTTCGCTGGCATAGCCATTGCCGGTGTAGGCTTTGCCAATGTGGTAGCCGATCTCGCAGCCATCTTCCATGGGTACAAGCTGCACGTAGCCAATGTTTGTGCCGTCTTTGAGCATCACCGGGTACACCAACGGCCCGTTGCCAGTTTGGTATGCGCTCATCAGAAATTGGATGGTTTCCGTGGCTTCCTCTACGGTTTCAAATACTTCATCCGGCACAAAGCGGCGGTTGTCCTCGTCCAAGGAGTTCAGGTGTACGCTTTCTGCCATGGATAGGTCGAATTCGGTGATGATGAGGCGTTGTGTCTCAATTCGCATGGCTGATCCCTTTCTGTTTTTGAACTGTTTTCAGATGCTTGCCGTTGCTTTCAGCGCTTCCACCACCGGCACCAAATATCCCTTATCCGTCCAATCGCAGGCACCTTCTGTTTTAGCAGCCTCCATCAAGGCCTTCTGCCACGGCTCATGGGTAGCCGGGTCTTCCTTGGCAACTGCCTTCATCAGCATGGAACACAGAGTGCGGTGGACAAAGGTCATCCCCTTGAAATCCCAGGCGCCGCGCCCATAGAAGAACGGTAGCTCGCTCATTTCGCCTTGCAGGTTGTGGGCTTTGGCCTGTTGGATGGCAGCTTCATCATAGGGGGATGCGCCTACAGCAAAAATGAAGATCTGCTTGCTTTTTAGCAGCTGGAAATGCTTTTTCAAAAAACTGAGCCCCGCAACGCCGGAAGCGTACACACCGCCCATCAGGATGATGGTATCGTAGGAGAGCACGTTTTCCAGCTTGGCGCGCTTGGTTTCGATGGTGCTAAAGCCGGTTTCCTCGCCTAGCCATTGGGCGTATTTTTGGGTTGCACCGTATTTGCTTTGGTAGAGAATGATGCCGTTTTTCATAGCTTTTGCTCCTGTCGGTATGTTTTGTCGATTAGTTTTCGGGCGTTGCCAGCCCGTTCAGTTGCTGCTCCATTTGCAGAATGGTCTGGATGGTGATGCGCAGGTGCTCCTCCGGGATGCCGCTGAACATCTGCCCGATCAGCTGCTGGCTGCGCTCATCGTTCCGGCGGCAGAAATCCATGCAGATTTCCGTCAGCTGTATGCGCTGCTTGCGCTTGTCGTTGGGGTCTGCCACCATAGCAACAAAGCCCTTCTTTTCCAGTTTGAGCAGCAGCTGCTTGCAGTTTTGATGGGATGTGCCCATCATTTCCGCCAGCTGTTTCAGGGTGGGGCTTTCCTTGCACAGGTTGATGCAAATGATGGTGAAAAACTGCTTCCAGCTGATCTCGCCGATCAGCCGATCTGCCACGGCTTGAAAACGGTTGTCAAAGGCGCTTAACAGCCCCAGCAGAAAATAGGAGCTTTCGACCCCTGTAAAATCCACGTTTTCGTTTTGAGTCACTTCGTTTAGATGCATAGGGTGTGCCTCCTTGGGGTTCAGTAGCATCAACTTAAAAGGTAATAACTTACCAATAAAAAGATAACATATTACCTATTGGTTGTCAAGGGCATTTTCTCTGCTGATATTTCATATGCTTTCCCCAAAAAAGGGAGGCGCACTATGCTGGATAAACTGAAGCAGGCAGATCTGCCGCAGGAATTGGTATTCGGTTGGCCCCGCTCCGTGCTGGTGGGGGATGAAAAGGTGATCGTGGAACAGCATCAGGGAGTATATGCCTGCACAGAAAAGGAGATCATTCTGAAAACCCTGTGCGGGCTGTTGGTGATCAACGGTCAGCGCCTGTCCCTGACCCGTTACGATCAGGACGGGCTGGTAGTGCTGGGTAAGATCGAAAAGCTATGCTACCGTCCGAAGGGGTGAGGGTGATGTTGGTTCGTAAGCGAGGCGGGGGAATAGTGGCATCAAACAGCCATGAGACCACGCTGCCTGATGCCGATGTGCCGATGTACCGCTCTGCTGTTCAAACGATCAAACATAGCTTTGCTAGTGGCCTGCGCCGCCTGCCCCTGCCCGGCTGCCTGCACCATCAGTTCACCTTGTCAGGTCTCAATTTAGAGCGGTTTCTCAATATAATGCAAAAAGCGGACATCACCCTCATCAGCGCCCGGCGCTTGGATGCACGTACTTTGCGCTGTGTATGCCGTACCAGCGATCTGGAGCGTATTGCTGCCGTGGCGCAGGAGAAAGGGTGGCGGCTGGAAAACGCTGCGCCTGTAGGCGTGGGGGCACGGCTTTGGCAGCTGATCCACCGCCCCGGGCTGGTGCTGGGAACACTGGCAGCTGTGGTTGTGCTGATGGTTTTTTTGCGCTTTGTATGGCTCATCCGCATTGTGGATGCGGGGCCTTATCGCGCTGATATCGCGGCCTATCTGTCGGAGCAGGGGTATCGCCCGGGTATTCAAAAAGCCAGTGTGGATGCCAAAACGCTGACATTGCTATTGCAGCGCCGCTACCCGCAGGTAGCATGGTTTCGGGTGTATGTGAACAATGTAACACTGGTGGTGGAATGCACCCAAGGCGTCCCGCCCCCGGCATTGCCAGACGGCGACCCCAGCCACCTGATCGCGGCACGGGATGGGGTAGTGCAATCGGTGCAAACCTATGCCGGTACAGCGCTGGTGCGTCCCGGCGATCTGGTGCGTAAGGGGCAGGTGCTCATTCGCGGCGAAGAGCGGGGCGCAGATGGTGAGATGATCCCGACACAAGCCCGAGGCAAGGTGGTAGCCCGCTGCTGGCAGGAGACATCCGTTCGGGTCTCCCTTACCGAGACCATCAGCCGGGAGACCGGTCGCAGCCTTACCCAGCGCCAGCTTTGCACCCCGTGGCGCTGCTGGCCTGAAAGCATGGAGAGGCCGGAGTATTTGACCTATCATCTCCATTGCAAAGAAACGCCAGTGGTGGGCTGTTTTTTTCCGTCATGGCTCCGCGAAGTGGAATATCGGGAGGTGGAGCTGACCAATGCCCAGCGGCCAGTGGAAGAGGCCAAAGCCGAAGCGCAAGCCGCCGCCATGGCACAGCTGAAGCAAAGCCTGCGGGGCTATGTTCTCCTAGAACCGTGGCTGGATACCCGCATCGGGCAGGATGGCTATGTATACGCCACAGTTACCGGAGAATACTTGGCAGATGTTACCGTTGGGGAGGATGGTCAGCCAAACGCTGCTCCGTATGCGCCTGTGCAATGATTTGTTGACCAATTGGGCAGTTTATTGTATGATATAAAATGATAAACTGGCATCTGCCGTACCTGCACCCGCAGCCGGCAGCGCTGCCGCGATCGGAGGCATGCCCTTTTGAATTGCAATGTACGGGGGAAGATCATGCTGGATAGCATGGAGGCATCCCTTTCGCTGCTTGGCGCGAATGAGCGCAATTTGCCCTTGATTGAAAACGAGCTGGGCGTAAAGCTGGCTCTGCGTGGTGCAGAGCTGGAGGTAGAAGGCACTGAAGAAGCAGTGGAGATGACGGCCGCCGTCATCGATAAACTGAGTGAACTTCATGCCGCCCGGATGACGGTGGATCGCACCGTGCTTCGCTATGCCCTTAGTTTGGTCAAGCGAGGCGAATTGGACAAGCTGGATCTGATCCCTCAGGAGCCGATCGCCATTACCCACCGGGGACGGCCTGTGCGCTGCAAAACCTATGGCCAGTACGAGTATGTAAAGGCCATCAAGGAGCATGAACTCACCTTTGCGGTGGGCCCTGCCGGTACCGGCAAGACCTATCTGGCCATGGCGCTGGCCGTGGTGGCGCTTCGCAACAAGGAAGTGGAGCGCATCGTGCTCACCCGCCCGGCTGTGGAGGCTGGCGAAAAGCTGGGTTTTCTGCCCGGCGACCTCAGCCAGAAGGTAGACCCCTACCTGCGCCCGCTGTTTGATGCCCTGTACGAGATGATGGGGGCCGAAAGCTACCAGCGCCTGCAGGAGCGGGGCGCGTTGGAAGTGGCTCCGCTGGCTTATATGCGCGGCCGCACCCTTTCTGATAGTTTTATCATTCTGGATGAAGCCCAGAACACCACCCCGGAGCAGATGAAGATGTTCCTGACTCGCTTTGGCGCGGGCAGCCGTGTGGTCGTTACCGGCGATGCTACCCAGACCGACCTGCCCTTTGGCAAGCAGAGCGGTCTTCTGCAAGCCTTGGAGGTGCTGGGCGATGTGCCGGAGGTAGCGATCATCCGCCTTGACCAAAGCGATGTTGTGCGCCACGATTTGGTGCAAACCGTGGTAAAGGCCTATGATGCATACGAAAGAAAGCGGAGGGGTTTAGCAGATGATGCCCAATAGACGCAAAAAGCTGACCACCAGTAACCGAAAAACGCTGCGGCAGGTATTCGCCAGCAAAACGGTTCAAACCGTTCTGGTCATGCTGGCTGGTTTTGTGGTGCTTTGCGGCTTGATGACCATTGCCATTGCCCCCAAACGGTATGATCTGCGGGTAGGCGATATAGCGCATACCACCATTACCGCCACCAAGGATGTGGTGGACGAGGTGAGCACCGCCCGCCAGCGGGAGGAAGCCGCCTCCAAAGTAGAACCCAGCTATGTGTTTAACGAGACGGTCACCACCGATGTAATGCTCAACTTGGAGCTGGTTTTGAAGCAGGTCAATACCGTGCAGCAGTACGGGCGCAACCTGCTGGAGCAGATGTACCCCGGCGACCCGGTCGCCCAGCGAAACTACCAGTTTAACGAAGCGGAGTTGAGCTATGCCCAAAGCCAGCTGACCCAGCTGACTCTGGCTGGCTACCAGCTGCAAACCCTGCTGCATGCTTCCGACCAGCAAATGCTGGATCTGACCAACAACCTGACCGCCGCCGTTGAAAACACCCTGAATACCACCATCCGCGAAGGCTACGTGAGCGAGACCATTCAATACATCCAGCAGATCGTTGGTTACCAGACCGATATCGACCTGCTTCAGAATGTGGTCACGCCCATTTTGCGCAAGGTCATGCAGCCCAACATGCTCATCGACCAGACCGCCACCGAGGCGCTCCGTCAAGAAGCGCGGGATGCTGTTGAGCCGGTCATCTATAAGCAGGGGCAGAACATCGTTCTGGCCCGCGAGCGCGTAACCATCAACCAGCTGGAAATGCTGCGCAGCCTCGGCTTGTTGGATAACGACGAGCTGGATGTGATGATGTACGTCAGCGCTGCATTTTTGCTGTTGGTGGCCATGGCCGTTTTGGTGCTGGTGCTGCTCATGTTCCAGCCGGAAATTTTGCGCCGCCCCTCCCGCATGCTCATTATCATGCTTACCATGTGCCTTACATTGGGCGTGTGTTTGCTGGCAAAATTGGTAAATGTATACCTGATGCCCGTGCTTTTGTGCGTTGTTATGCTCACCAGCCTTTTAGGCGTAAAGGTGGGTCTTGCGGCCTGCCTGAGCATGGTGGTCATCATCAGCACGCTGGCCAACGGCAGCGAAAGCACCTTCAGCGCCCAGACTGTTAATATTCTCATGACGTCCCTCATCAGCGGCATCGTGGCGCTGATCGTGGTGCGCCGCAAGCCTAACCGCCAGCAGATCTTGCTTTGCGGCATCATTACCGCTGTGGTGAATGCCGGGCTGATCCTTGTGGTCGGTTTTATGAACAACACCTCACTGCATGAGGTGGCGGTGGATGCCATTTGGAGCGCCGCTTCCGCAGCAGCAGCGGCAGTGCTCACCATTGCCTTTGACCCCTTGGTGGAGGCGATGTTCAACTTGGCTACCCCATCCAAGCTGATGGAGCTGAGCAACCCCAATCACCCGCTGCTGCGGCGTTTGCTCATTGAGGCTTCCGGCACCTATCACCACAGCATTATCGTGGCTAACCTGGCAGAGGCCGCTGCCGAAAGCGTGGAGGCTAACCAGCTGCTGGCTCGTGCAGGCGCATATTTTCATGATATCGGCAAATTAAAGAGACCTTTGTATTTTAAAGAAAACCAGATCGGGGATAATCCCCACGAGCATACCAATCCCTATGTATCCGCTGCCATTGTGACCGCCCACACAAGGGATGGTCTGGTGCTGGCGCAGCAATACCGCCTGCCGCAGGAGATCCAGAACATTATCGCAGAGCACCACGGCGATACGCCGGTCATGTATTTCTACCACAAGGCTGTACAGCAGCCCAACGAGGCCGGTGTGGATATTGCCGATTTCCGTTACGATGGCAAGCGCCCCCAAACCAAGGAAAGCGCCATTATTATGCTGGCCGATACGGTGGAAGCAGCCGTGCGAAGCATGGCGAACCCTACCCCTCAGGCCATCGAGGAGTTTATCCGCAAGCTTGTACAGGGTAAGCTGGATGATGGCCAGCTGAACCAAGCCCCGCTTACACTGTTTGATGTGGAGCGCATCTGTCAGGCCTTTGCCACGGTGCTGAAAGGCGTATTCCATGAACGTATCGAATATCCCTCCATCAGCCCGGCTGCTGCTGCCCGCATCCATGCCAACATGGCATCCAGCGAAGAACCCCATACCGAAAGCCGTGTAGAGGCAGTCGAACTGCGCAAGCTGGAGCCAGAGGTGCCCGCAGCTGTTCCACAAACTGCTGCACAGTCTGCCCCTGCTGCAAAGCCAGTCGCCAAGCCTGCACAGCCTGCTGCAAAGCCCGTCCCCAAGCCCGCCGGAGAAGCAGCTGCAACGCAGCCTGCGGTAAAGCCCGCCGGGGAAGCAACTGCAACACAGCCTGCGGCGAAGCCTGCCGGCGAAGCAACTGCAACTCAATCTGCGGCGAAGCCTGCTGGCGAAGCAACTACAACACAGCCTGTCCCCCAACCCGCCACCAAGCCCGCTGGCGAAGCAGCTGCAACTCAGCCTGTACCCCAGTCTGCGGTAAAGCCCGCTGGGGAAGCAACCGCACCCCAACCTGCAGCAAAGCCCGCAGGGGAAGCAACTGCAACACAGCCTGTTCCCCAAACTGCGGCGAAGCCTGCTGGTGAAGCAACTGCAACACAGCCTGTTCCCCAAACTACGGCAAAGCCTGCTGGTGAAGCAACGGCTACTCAGCCTGTCCCCCAACCCGCCACCAAGCCCACCGGTGAAGCAGCTGCAACTCAGCTTGTACCTCAACCAGCGGCAAAGCCCGCCGGGGAAAACACAGTGACTCAGCCTGTTCCCCAGCCAGCCGCCAAACCTACCGGAGAAGCAACATCTTCCCAGCCTGCCCCTGCCCCTAAGCCTGTGCCCCAAGCACCGGTGCAGGAGACGCAGCCGCAGCAGAGCAGCCCAGAGGCTGCCGCCGCCCAAGGAGAAAACCATGAAAATTGAGTGGGAAAATCAAGTGGCAGTAACGGTGGATGCGCCGCTGGAATTGGTAGCCCATTGCTGTCAAGTGGCTGAAGGCGTTACCATGCCCTGTGCTGTGCATATCCTGCTCACCGATGATGAGAGCATCCACCAGATCAACCGGGAGCAGCGCGGGGTGGACAGGGCCACCGATGTGCTCAGTTTTCCGGCGGTCAACTACCGCCCGGGGTGTACTGCCCGCAATAGCGAAAAACGTCTCCGCCGGGAGTGGGATCCTGAGTTGGGAGCCTGTATGCTGGGCGATATCATTATTTCCTATCC
This sequence comes from Candidatus Limiplasma sp., assembly GCA_045538465.1. Classification (GTDB taxonomy): domain Bacteria; phylum Bacillota; class Clostridia; order Christensenellales; family Aristaeellaceae; genus Limiplasma. Next base: position 8,665 of record JAZSRK010000058.1, read on the forward strand.
CCATGCAGTGGCACAGGCAGAGGAATATGGTCACAGCGTACGGCGGGAGCTTTGCTACCTGCTGGCCCATGCCCTGTTTCATTTGATGGGCTACGACCATATGGAAGAAGACGAGAAGAAGGAGATGCGCGCAATGGAAGAAAAAGCTTTGGGCATGGCAGGCGTTACCCGGGATGATACCGGTCACGCCCCCTCCGATGAGGAACTTTGCCAGTTGGCTCGTCTGGCTATGCAGAATAGCTACTCCCCCTACAGCAAGTATGCCGTGGGTGCCGCCCTGCTGAGCGCAGACGGTCGCATTTATACCGGCTGCAATATCGAGAATGCCAGCTTTGGTCTTACCAACTGCGCTGAGCGCACCGCTGTATTCAAAGCAGTCAGCGAAGGCGTGCAAGACTTTACCACCATCGCCATCGCATCCAACGGCGCACCGCCCTATCCCTGCGGTGCATGCCGTCAGGTGCTCAATGAGTTTGCGCCCGGCATCCGCTTGCTGATCACTTGGGGCGAAGGGCAAGTAGCGCAGACCACTTTGCCCGAATTGCTGCCCCATGGCTTTGGTCCCAAGGATCTGCCGTAAACACACGAGGAGGATAAGATCAATGTCCGTTTTTCATTCCGGCTTTGTTGCCATCATGGGCAGACCCAACGTGGGCAAAAGCACGCTGATGAATGCCATGGTGGGGGAGAAGGTAGCCATTGTTTCCAACCGCCCCCAGACCACCCGTAACCGGATCATGGGCGTGTATACCGAGGACGATCATCAGCTGGTGTTTCTGGATACCCCCGGTCTGCATACCCCCCGCACCCGTCTGGGCGAGTATATGATGCAGACCGCCAAAGAAGCCCTCAATGGCATCGATGCCCTTGTGGTGATGGTGGATGCCACTGCCGTCGGCAAGCATGACGAGAGCATCGTGGCCGATATGAGCCAGTACAAGGTAAAGAAGGCGCTGGTGCTCAACAAGATCGATCTTTTGAAGAAAGAAGTGCTTCTTGGTCTGATGGAGAAGTTCGCCGCCGCCGGGTATGATGACATCGTGCCTGTCAGCGCGGCCAATGGCGATGGGGTGGAGCACCTGAAGAAGCTGCTCATCAGCTATATGCCCGAAGGGCCTAAGTATTTTCCGGATGATACCATCACTGACCAGCCGGAACGCCTCATCTGTGGCGAGCTGATCCGTGAAAAGGCCCTTCTGCATCTCCACGATGAAGTGCCCCATGGCATCGGTGTGGAGATGATGGCCATCACCAAGCAAAGCGATAACCTGACGGAGATACACGCCACCATTTACTGCGAGCGTGCTGCTCATAAAGGCATCATCATTGGCAAACAGGGCGCTATGCTGCGGCGCATCGGTCAGGAAGCCCGCAAAGATATCGAGACCTTGATGGGCACCCACGTGCATTTGCAATTGTGGGTCAAGGTGCGGGAAAACTGGCGCAACCGCATGGACGATCTGCGCACCCTTGGTTACGAAAACAAAGAATAAAACCTGCGAATACAATAAAGCGCTCCCGGGCTGTACGATCATTTACAGATCGGCAACCCGGGAGCGCTTTTATCCAATTGTGGTTTGGTAAGGCCTACAGCGCTGCGCCAGTGCTTACCAAATACCAAATGTAGTACAGACCGGAGGCCAGATGCCAGGCCAGCAGCAGCCAGCCAATGCCGTAGGCTGTGCGAGCCTTGGCGGTAAGGGAGGTCTCCTCGCTGCGGGCTTTTACATAGCGGGGCAAAGCGACCATCCACAGCATCAGCACAGAGGACATCAAGCCCCAGCCAAAGTTGCCATCCGCAGCGCGGGTGCCGTTTTCGCCCAGCAGCAGAAATTCCACAATGCCAACCACGTTCATCACCAGCGTGATCCAGAAAAGGGTATCCTTGGGCTGCTTACGGGTCTGCCACAGCACATACAGCGGGAATGCTTCCATCAGCAGTACCATCATGGCGGTGGTTTTTACCTTGTCCAGCGAAATTTCTAAGATCATTTCGCTTTCCACCGGCACGATGATGCCGAAATAGTACATATACTGCAGGATCATCAGCACAATGGAGGGCACAACGCCCAGCAGCACCTGCAAAAAATACTTGCTGTTCTTGGGGTGCTGGATCCATTTTACCAAAAAGAACAGGCAGGAGGCAGGCAGACAAACCTGCATGAAGCTGGGCTTGGAAGCAAGGCTGCACAAAAGCAGGAAGCACAGCCACAGAATGTCGCCCCATGGCAGAAGGGTAGCAGCGCCGCTAAGCGGCTCTCTGCGCTTAAACTCGTCGTATACATGAGCGATCTGAACAACGCACAGGGGCATCCAGACCATGGCCATCATATGGGTGGCGCTGTGCCATAGGTTGGGCGTACCGGCTCCCAGATATACCGTGGGGTTATACCAAGGCCAGCACAAACCGGATACGACCGTGCAGATCACCGCCAGCAGCGTAATGAGCCACTGCCGCACACTGCCCTTGAGCCACCGGGTAAAGAAATAGTGGGTAAGAGCAAAGGTGACAAGTTTGCATACCGCCGTAATGATCACTGCAGCGGTAAACAGCGGTACGCCGGTCATGCTCAGCAAAAGCACCAGCACATGCCACATGGGGTTGGCAATGTGGTGGAAAAAGCTTGTCAGATCGCGAAAATCGCCTTCGCCAGCCCATGTGGCGTGAATGCTCAGGTCGCTGCCGGGGTTTTGAATAATGCTGCCAAAGACCACTAAGGATAGGGCAAAAATGAGAACATGGCTAAGGAAAACCAGAGCTTTTTCCCAGCGGGTGGTCATCATTGGGTCGATCACTCCTCGATACGTTGATATACCGCCATGCCGTCGGTTTTAAATACGGGCTTGTAGCCTTCCAGCGGCACTTTGAGGATGTCAGTCAGCAGCCAACGGCTCTTGCCAATGCTGTCTTCGATAAACCAGCCAGTCTCCATGCCCAGACCGGATTCTCTTTCTGTCATTTGCCAAGTCTCTGTCAGGTCGGTACGGATGGTGTTGTCGAAGGGGTCATCTGCTTCCGGGTCGAAGGTGATCACTTCCAGCGCCTCAGCCAGCACTTGGCTGCGGGGCGGCTCGGTGTAGCGGTAGTCATCGGCAAAGCAGCCTACAGGGCCGTGCAGCGCAAGGACACAGGTGAGGATCAGGCTGCCGGCCAGAATGCATAGGGGCGCAATGCGCCGCTCGCTCATAAACAAGCAAAGCGCTGTCAGCCACAAAACCGGGGCCAGCATGCGGAAGTCCCACCAGTCGTTGGTCTCGTACAGCAGGATGATAATGCCAAGGCTGCCCAGCAGCCATACCGTCACCACAAGGAAGGGCGTATTGAGCGCGCAGCGAAGCCGCAACCGCCGTCCGGGCTCCTTTTCGGTGTGCACAAAGGTACCAAACAGGCACACGAGGATGGAAAGCACATAGATCAGGCGGAACACTTTTTCAAGTTCATCAGGCTTGGACAGGGAGAAGTAGTCGATCACATTGGCCTTGGTATGGCTCAAAAGCATCTGGATGGCGATCTCTAAGCTTTCGGAGTTAAGGAAGTGGTAGTGGAAGCTTTGAATGGAGGGGGCAGTGAACAAAATAGCTACCAAAGCGCAAACCACTGCCAAAACCACCATGACAAGCAGCGCCAGCCACGTCTTTAGGCCAAAGCGGCGCCCACCAAACTGCCAGGCCAGCGGCAAAAACAGCAGCACGTACTGGATGCGGAACAGGCAGGCCAAGAGCCCAAACACCATCGCAAACATCAAGGACCAGGAGGTGCGGGTCTCGTCGTAGTGGAGCAGGAAAGTGGCGTAGAGCATGAGCAAGCCGTAGTTGGCTGCTTCGGGCATGGAGGTGCCCAGATAAAGCACCAGCGGCGCATAGGTGAGGGTAAGCAGGGTAACGAACAGGGCAGAAGAGGCCTTGGGCTTGCGCACAAGGCAGAAAACCAGCGAACCGATGCTCAGCCACAGGCAGTTGCCCAGCATGATGGTGATGCGGCTTAACCCAAACAGCTTTACCAGCCAGCCGTAAAAAATGAGCGGTGCAATGCCCAGCACGCTTTGGTTGCCCACCGGCGGCACAACTTCGTACATACCATTGTAGCCTGCGCCGCCTACACCGATGTTCTGCAACACCCAATAGCAGTCCAGCTCGTTAGACCAGACAGGCCAAGAATTCCATACATTATGGCCTGTAAACAGGCATAGCAGCCCCATCAGCAAAAAGGGCGAAGCGATCATCAACACCCAGGAAAACCAATCCAGAGGCGTGTAGCGGCGTTTCTCTCGGATGATGGCATTGTCCATGGCGGTACCGTCCTTTGCAAGTGATGCCGGTTATGCCGGCTTCGGCAGTTTATGCCATAATAGATTATAGCATTTTCGCACGTAATGTGCAAGGCAGGGCACGCTTTTGGGCAATGCGTGGGTCAACCGGCAATTTTTACAATCAAAAAGTGTGAAAAGCCTTGTCAAACCTTTCCCAATGAGCGAATCTGTGCTATAATAGGCTGATTATATCTGTCCAGTTGAAAGGGGACACGGATGATGGAGCTGCTTCACCCGATCGTTTTGGCTTCCGCTTCGCCCAGAAGGCAAGAATTGCTTGGCTTTTACGGGCTTCCTTTCCAAGTGATCCCTTCTGGGGCAGATGAAAGTGCCACCGGCACCGGCGAGGAGCAGGTAATGCAGCTGGCTCGGCGCAAATGCGAGGATGTGGCGCAGCACTACCCCGACCGGTTGGTGCTGGCAGCTGATACGCTGGTTTGTGTGGATGATGCCGTTCTTGGCAAACCTGTGGATGAAGAAGATGCCCTGCGCATGCTCCGGCTGCTTTCCGGGCGATCCCATCAGGTGCACACGGGCGTATGCCTGCGCTGCCCCGATGGCCGGTACATCCAGCGGGTAGCGACCACCGGTGTCACCTTTCTGCCGGTGGGAGACGATGTACTTCGCCGCTACATCGCCACAGGCGAACCCATGGACAAGGCCGGCGCTTATGCCATACAGGGGCGTGCCGGTGCGTTCATCAGCAGCATCGACGGCAGCCCCACCAATGTGATCGGCTTGCCGCTGGAAGTGCTGACAGAGATTTTTCTGCAATTGGAACTGCCCCTGTTTTGAGAGTTAACGAAGGATTGGATGTGGAGATATGGCAATTATTGCACACGACCTGGGCATAGATCTGGGCACCAGCAATACGCAGGTGTACGAAAAAGGCAAAGGCATCCGGGTGAGCGAACCCACCATTATGGTGCTGGATGCAGATAATACCCGCAAAGTAAAGGCCGTCGGCGGCGATGCAAAGATCATGCTGGGCCGTACCACCGAAGGCGTTATGGCCGTTCGCCCCATGAATGAGGGCGTTATTACCGAGTTTGATATGACCAAGCTGCTGCTTGAGTTTTTCATCCACCGCACCATCGGTTCCAGCTATCTGGTGCGCCCCCGGGTGTTTGTCAGCTACCCCTGCTCGATCTCTGCCATTGAGCGCCGTGCTCTTTGGGAGGTAACGTTGGCAGCCGGGGCCCGTCAGGTACTGCTGGCAGAGAAACCCTTTGTGTCGGCACTGGGCTGCGGCTTGCCGGTATATGAGCCCACGGGCTGTATGGTCGTGGATATTGGCGGCGGCACCACCGACGTGGCGGTCATTTCGCTGGGCGGTATCGTCATCAGCCAGTCCATCCGTGTGGGCGGTGTCAAAATGGACGAGGCCATCATCAACTTCATCAAGCGGGAGTTCAACATCCAGATCGGCGACCGTACTGCCGAGGAGGTCAAGCTGGATCTGGGCGCTGCGCTGCCCCTTCGCGATGTGCGCCGGGCACGCATCCGCGGCCGCGATCTGGTAACCACCTTGCCCCAAACCACCGAGATCACCTCAGCCCAGATCTACGAAGCCATTCGCGAACCCTGCATGGCCATCCTTAACTCCATCAAGTGGGTCTTGGAACGCACCCCGCCGGAATTGGCAGCCGATGTCATGCACAACGGCATTTACCTTACCGGCGGCGGCTCTCTGCTCTATGGCATGGATCAGATGATCGCATCCGAGCTGGGCATACCGGTGCTGCTGGCCAAGGAACCCATGGAATGCGCGGTGACCGGGCTTGGCAACATTATCGAAAACTACGAGCTGCTGCAGAATCTTGGCCGCACCAGTTTCTTAAAAACCATTTAACCATTCGGAGGAAACAGCATGAAGCTGAAAGTACCCAAAACAGAACGCCGCAGAAGCAAGGATAGCCGTGGCCGCCGTGTTGCCAAAGGCATACTGGTCACCGTTGTTGTGCTGCTGGTGGTGGGCTTGGCAGGTTTGCATCTGGCCGGCACCATTTTTGGTAACGATATGCTGCTGATGGGGGATGAGGCGGTCACCACCGTTCTTACCCCTGTGCAGAGGACCTTTTCATCCGTTGTCGATTGGGTCGTGGACAGGCTGTACCAGCTGAAGCTCTACTCCCGTTTGGAGCTGGAATACAACAATCTCCGTCAGGAGAATGAGCAGCTGGTTTATCGTGCCATGCTGGCAGATGAGCTGGCGTACAAGCTTTCTGTATACGAAAATCTCTACGACGAGATCTCCGTCAACGAAAGCATGAACCCTTTGGTAGCCACCGTGATCGGGCGTGAAGCCGGCAACTATTTTTCGGTGTTTACCATCAATAAGGGCAGCAACGACGGCGTAAAAGACTTTATGGCTGTTACCATGGATGGCGCTTTGGTAGGCTATACCTACAATGTTACCGCATCCAAGAGCCTTGTACGTACCATTATCGATAGCGAGGCCAGCATCGCCGGTCTTATCTCCTCCACCCGCGACCAAGGCACGGTGCGCGGTACGCTGGGTATCGATGGTCAGGCTATGTGCCGTATGTATTATTTGCCTGAGGATCACCTGCCCCGCCCCGGCGATGTAGTAGTCACCTCCGGTGTTGGTATGTCCTTCCCCAAGGGCATTCCTATCGGTGTGGTCAAGGAGAGCACCCGCGGCATGGAGTCTAACAAGCAGTACATCGTTGTGGAACCGGATGCCGACTTCCAGCATGTTGAATATGTTATCGTGCTTCGCTACCAGCCCACGGCTGGCGATATCGAAGAAGGCACCACCGGCGATAACGATCTGGCCCTTGTGCCGCTGGAGACGGCTGCGCCCATTCCCACCATCCAGATCGGTAGCGATTTCTATCAGCTGGCGCCTACCCCCGAACCCACCGAGACCCCCGGGCCTACCGAAAGCCTTATGCCCGGCGAAACGCCTTCTGCTATGGAGACCCCCGCGCCCGTCGTTCCCTCCGGCGGCGACCCCAGCTATGAATATCAGGTACCCGGTGGATTGGAGGAAAGCACCTACGGCTTCACCCTTGCGCCTACCGATACGCCCACGCCCACCCCGCCCCCGCTGGATATGACGGTAGAGGAGGAGTAAGCGTGTTTGCAAGAACCCTCAAGATGGCGTTGTTAACGCTGCTGGCTTACCTTTTGCAGGCCACCACAGCCCAGTATATCTCCGTGTGGGATGTGGCGCCCAATATTGCGCTGGCGATGATCGCAGCGGTCACGGTCGGCTTTGGCCCCATGTACACGCTGCTGATGTCCATCATGGTAGGTTACCTGATGGAGATCATGCTGGCGGGCATGCAGTTCTTTAATCTGGTTCTCTACCCTGTGTCGGCCATGCTGGGCGCACTGGCTTTTGCCGATAAGAGCGAGCGCAAACTGGAAGAACGGCGTGCTCAGGGTCGGGATACCCGCCAGATGCATCCCCATCTGCGCACCCCGCTGTGCGCCATGGTCTCCATTTTGGTATTCGAGTTTATTCACGTTATTTACATCTACCTCTCCGGCGTTGTTATTGATGCAGGGCATATTCAGCGCGCCTTGGTGGATGTGGTGTACACCACGCTTCTGGCAGCGGTGTTTCAGTTCCCCATTCGCGCCTTTTTGGGCATTTATCGCCAGAACCGGGAAAACAAGGAGCGGCATCAAGAGCAATAAGCCGTTTCCGTCGATCAGGCAGGCATTGCGTTTTTCACCGGCCTGAACCCGTACTCTCTCTTTCGGGAAGAAAGGAGTCGTTATGGCCCGCAGAATTCGTTTTCAGTCGCAAAAGAAAGACGGCTATTCCTATAATATCAATTATCGCTGCTACATTATGCTGGGGTTCATGGCCATTATTTTCGTCTATCTATTTGTTGGCCTTATCAACCTGCAGCTTCGTTCCAGCGATGAATATGTTGAAAAAGCAGAAGTGAAACGCACCACGACCATCACCCTGCGCGGCAGCCGAGGCATGATCACCGACGCCGATGCCGTTATTTTGGCGATGGATCAGCCTATTTACAACGTGACCTTCTACCGCGATGCCAGCCAGAATACGCAGGCAGAATACGCCGGTTTTACGCAGTCCATTGTGGATACGATCGATATTATCGAAATGGGCGGCAACGAGCTGGAAGTGGAATTCGTGATCCAGCGCAACGAAAAAACCGGCGAGTGGGAGTTCAACTTTGGCACCGGCGTTAGTGAGGCGGTACTTCAGACCCGCGAAAACCAATGGCGAAGCAACAACTACTTCACGGTCACCAGCGTACCGACCGCTGCCGATGCCATCGTTAAGCTCAAAAGCCGCTACAAGATCGTTAATTCCCAACAGGAGTTGGATGCTGAGCGCCAAGCAGCCTTGGAGGCTGGCAGGACCTATGTGGATAGCATCATCCTTGACGAGGAGACCATGCTCAAGGTGCTGGCAGTCTATTCCGAAATGCAGATGAACCTGTTCAACTCCCAGCCCATCGTTATCGCAAAGGATGTACCCTACGAGACCGTTATCCGTATCGAGACCCGTTCCATGCAGCTGCCGGGCATGGAGGTGGCCATCGGCACCAAGCGTGTTTATCCCCGCAGCACTTTGGCTGCGCAGGTGATCGGCTACATGGGCGCTATTCCTTCCACCGCCAAATGGTTGGAGCTGAAGCCCAAGGGGTATAAATTCTCCGATACCATCGGTGTAGACGGCATCGAAGCCTCCATGGAAGACTGGCTTACCCAAAACAGCGACCTTCGGCAGGGCTACCGTGTGGTAGAGCGCGACCGTGTGGGCAAGATCACCCGCGAGCTCAGCTATACCGAGCCGGAGGACGGCAACAACGTAAAACTTACCATCCGTGCCAGCTACCAGCAGCAGGCCGAACGTGCCCTTGCCGAGAACGTGGCCTCTACCCGCAGCGTGCAGGAAGGCAAGCTGATGGACGCCAACTGGCTGGATTCCAACAAAGTGGACATCGAAAACCGTAACTGGGAAAAATACCCCCTGTCTTTGGCAGAACGCGCCGCCATGATGGTGATCGACATGGAAGGCCGGGTACTGGCCATGGCCAACTATCCCACGTTCGACCTGAATGCCCTTGTGGAGGGCGGCGATGCCAGCGCAGAAATTCTGATGGATACCCGCAACGTGCTGATGAACTACAACATTCACGCCCGCGGTACCCCGGGTTCCATTTTCAAGATGGTATCCTCTCTGGGCGCTATGATGGAGGGCGAGCTTTTGCCCAACGAAACCATCAACGATGGCGGTTACTTCCTTCAGTACACCACCGATATCAGCACCGCCCCCAAATGCTGGATCTCCGAATCCCAGCGCTACAAGCACCAGCACCAGACCGTTGTGCAGGGGCTTTCCAACAGCTGTAACTATTTCTTCTATACGCTGGGGCATCGCCTTGGCGAGACCCGTATGTACCAGTACGCAGCCGAGTTTGGTCTTACCAGCAAAACCGGTGTAGACCTGCCCGGCGAAGAACGCAGCGTTGTAGGCAACCAGACCAGCCTGTACGACCCGGATAAGCCCATGGATGAGGCTTCTCAGGATACGGCTGTGCCCATCATCGTGTTCAACTCCATTAAAAAGCATTTGCGCAATCAAGGGGCCAGCCGAAACATCACCTACGATGAAGAGCGCCTCAACCGCTGCGTAAAGCGTTTGATGGATATGGCAGTTAACACCAACCAGTCGGAGTGGGTCGTTTCCATGCGTCCCATCCTGATGGAAGAACTCAACATGAGCCGTGAGATGGTTTACTTGCAAGCCGTCATCGGCGATACCTACAACTACCTGAACGATATTAAGTGGGGCGGTGGCCAGACCATACAGGTAGCCATCGGCCAGTCCATTACAGTGGTCACGCCCGCCGCTGTTAGCCGCTATGTTGCCGCCTTGGGCAACGGCGGCAAGGTGTACAACCTGATGATCGTGGACTCCATCACTTCCCCGGAGGGCGACATCATCAGTCAGCGCACCCCTGTTTTGATGCACGACTTTGGCGAGGCAAATGGCGTGCCCCGTGAGCAGGTAGAAGAATATCTCGGCTACATCCTGGCTGGGATGGAGGGCGTTGTTGACGAGAGCGGTACTGCTGCCAAGTACTTCCGTAGTTGGGCATACCGCAACGATGTATGCGCTAAAACAGGTACCGCTGAGGTTACCACCATCGACTTGGAAAACAACGCCTGGTTCGTTATGCTGGCCCCCAAGGAAGACCCGGAGATCGCCGTGGTCGTGTTTATCCCCAGCGGCTACTCCGGCGGCGAAGCCAGCATGGCAGCCCGCGAATTCGTGGGCTGGTATATGGATCAGAAAACGCTTCGTACAACGGATGTCATCTTCCCAGCCGGCAACATGCTGGCCCCGTAATACCGAAAGGAGCCATTCAAATGAGCCAATCTTGGTTGATTCTCTCCGGCAAGGGCGGTGTGGGCAAAACCATGCTCACATCCTCTCTGGGCATTGCATTGGCACGAAAAAACTTGAAATGCTGCTGTGTGGATGCGGATATGGGTCTTCGGGATCTGGACTTGCTGCTGGGCATGGAAAACAACGTGGTTTTTGATGTACTGGATGTAGCCCGGGGCGATTGCAAACTGAAATACGCCCTGTTGCAGCACCATAAGCTGGATTGCCTGAGCCTTTTGCCGGCATCGCAAACCGGTACCTCTAAAGACTTGGATGCAGACACCTACGAAAAGCTGGTGCGCAAGCTGAAAAAGAAAGCCGGTTATGTACTTACCGATGCTCCCGCAGGCATTGAGCGGGGCGTGAAAAACCTGCTGCCTGCCAGCGACCAGAGCATTTTGGTCGCTACCCCCGATGATGTATCCATCCGCAATGCAGAGCGTGTACTGGCACTGCTGGATGAAAAGCGCAAGCCCAAACCCATGCTGGTGGTAAACCGTGTGCCGCTGCAATTGGCAGCTGCGGGGGAGGTATACAGCCCGCAGACGGTGGCCAACCAGCTGGATGTTCCCTTGCTTGGCTATATTCCAGAGGATCCGGCGGTGGTAAGCGCACTTAACCGCCACGAAAGCTTTATGGAAGCCGATTGCCCTGCCGCACAAGCGGTAGACCGCATCTGCCGCCGCTTTTTGGGCGAGTATGTGCCCCTGCCGGCGATGCCCAAAAAGCGCAAGTGGTTTTTCAGCAAATAAAGGAGGAAACATTGCTTCATGAGAGTTGGTGAATCCCGGCATTCCCGTGCCCATACCGACTGGGTACTGATCCTGCTGGTATTCGGCCTGGCAGCCTTTGGCATTCTGGCCGTGTCCGTTGCCACGTTCTCCACCTCATCCGAGGCGGAGGATACGTTGCTGAACTACATTGTTTCGTCCTATTACGGGCAGCGGCAAGGCATCTTCTTCTTTATCTCCATGGTGGCTGTAGGCGTTATGATGGCTATTCCTTACGAGCTCATTCGCCGCTACAGCATGCTTATCTACATTGGCGCCTGTGCTTTGCTGGGCGTGGCCTTGGCCGGTGAAGCAGCCGGTGTTAAGGCATGGATCGATATCATTTGGGGTTACACGCTGCAGCCTTCGGAGTTTGTTAAGCTGGCCTGCATCGTGGTTACCGCCAAGTATCTGGAAAACACCAATAACCCCATGGGCACCCCCAAGGAATTTTTGCGCATAGGCATGCTGGTGGGCTTTCCGTGGCTGCTTACGCTGGCGCAAGGCGAAATGGGTTCGGTCATCGTTATGGTGTTCGTCTTTGCGATCATGATGTTCTTTGGCGGCATTCGCTACCAGATCATCATCGGTGTGGTTGTGGTGGCCGCTACGGCCATTGGTCTTTTGATCGGTTACACCATGTCCAGCGGTTCGGATAGCTACCGCCTCATGCGTATTCTCAGCTTTTTCAACCCGGCTGTGGATGAAAACGCCTCTTATCAGGTAACGCAGTCCAAGATCGCCATCGGTTCCGGTGGCTTTAGCGGCATCGGTACCTTTGTGCAGGGCAGTTTCAGCCAGCTGGACTATGTGCCGGAAGACTGGACGGACTTTATTTTTTCCACCATTGGCGAAGCCTTCGGTTTTGTGGGCTGCGCACTGGTGGTGCTTACCTATCTGGCCATCATTCTGCGCATGCTGTACTTGGCCATGTTTACCCATAACCGCTTTGGTCAGCAGTGCATTATCGGCGTTATGGCCATGATGCTCTTCCACGTGCTGGAAAATGTGGGCATGACAACGGGTCTGATGCCTGTTACGGGTATCCCGCTGCCCTTCCTCAGCTATGGCGGCAGTAACTTGCTTACCAACATGCTGGGCATCGGTCTGGTGCTCAATGTTGTGCGCAACCGCAGTATTTCCCATATCTCCGGGTATAACCCGCAGATCTCCGCCAAAGGGCGCTATTTCCGCAGGGGCGAATGACGCTGCCCTTTACCGAAAGATACAAAGGAGGCTTACCACCATGAAATTGTTTAAGTTCCTGTTTCGGCTATTGGGCATCATAATTGCTTTGGTGCTGTTGGCAGCTGCTGTCTTGGTGGGATACCTGAGCCTGAACGAGTATAAGCCCGCCGATACCGAAAACCTTCCTGTCACGCAGGCGGCCTTGCAGGAGGAACCTGCTGTTGGCGATATGCTGACGGTGGTCACCTTTAATACGGGCTATGCCGGACTTGACCGTACAGAAGACTTTGTAATGGATGGCGGCAAGAGCGTTCACCCCGACAGCGAAGAGCAGGTGCGGGGCAATATGTCCGGCATGCTGGGGTCATTGAATACGTTTGGGGCGCAGGTCATCTTCCTGCAGGAAGTGGACGATAACTCCACCCGTTCCTACGCCATTAACCAAATGGAATACTACCGCCGGGGTCTGGCAATGAATGCTGCCATGGCCTACAACCATAAATGTGCCTTTGTGCCGTATCCGTGGCCGCCGATGGCGAAGATCAACGCCGGTCTTGTTACGCTGACAAACTTGAATGTGACCGACGCAAAGCGCATCAGTCTACCGGTGCCTTTTGAATGGCCTGTACGCACTGTTAACCTGAAACGCTGCCTGTTGGTGGAACGTGTGCCGGTTGCGGGCGGCGATAAGGAACTGGTGCTCGTTAACCTGCATCTGGAAGCCTACGACGATGGCGCAGGCAAACTGGCGCAGACCCAGCAGCTTTTGCAGCTGCTAGAGAGGGAAGCAGCTGCCGGAAATTATGTGATCGCAGGCGGCGACTTTAATCAAGCTTTCCCAGATGCACCGGACATGCCTTTGGTGGAACCCGATGGCTGGCTGCCTGGTGTGCTGATGGAACTGCCGGAGGGCTTTACCTATGTGTACGATGCATCGACCCCTACCTGCCGCAGCTTGCAAAAACCCTATTCCGGCGACCGGAACGCTACCCAGTTCTATGTGATCGATGGCTTTATTGTCTCTGATAATCTAAAGGTGAACCATGTGGAGACCATCGACCTGAATTTCTTAAACAGCGACCATAACCCAGTCGTGCTGCAAGTTACTTTGCAATAATTATCTCTGAAAAGGAGTTCCTCCCATGTGATCGAATGGATAAGAAAAGGATGCTACATTAACTCAATAGAACATCTCCCTGCTTGCTTATGCGCCTGCGCAGGGGTTTACGAAAAAGGAAGATAAGCAAAATGCAACAAAACGAACAACTCAGTCAAGAAAAAGTGCCGTTTCGCAGAAAGGCGGCGCTCTTGTGGCGCTTTTTGCAAGGCAGCAAACGGTTCTTTATCATCAGTATGCTTACCACTGCATTGGCTGCCTTGATGGATATGATCACCCCGCAGATCGTGCGTATGGCGGTGGATAACGTGGTCGGCACCACCGATACCCTCTATGCGGACTGGATCATGGCGCTGGTGAATAAGGTGGGCGGCTTTGCCTACCTGCGCACCCATCTGTGGATCTTGGCAGTGGCGGTAGCCTTGGTGGCTCTGGTGAAGGTGGCGGCTCAGTACGCCTTCCGTCTGAGCAACACCATGGGTACCGAAACCTTGGTAAAAACCATGCGGGATACCTTGTTTGGCCACATTGAGCATCTGCCCTTCAACTGGCACATGCAAAACCGTACCGGCGATATCATCCAGCGCTGCACCTCGGATATCGATACCACAAGAAACTTTGTATCCGAGCAGATGACCAACCTTTTGCGCATTGTCATTCTGCTGGTGTTGTCCATGGTTTTCATGCTGGGCATGAATGTGCCCCTGACCCTGATCGCCTTTGCGGCCATGCCCGTTATCATCCTCTACTCTCTTTTGTTCCACAATCGTATTCACAAGGGCTTCAAGGAATGCGACGAGAGCGAAGGCAAGCTCAGCGCTATGGCGCAGGAGAACCTGACCGGCGTGCGTGTGGTGCGCGCCTTTGGCCGGGAACGCTATGAGAAGGATCGCTTTGAGAACCACAACGAAGAGTACACTGGCCTGTGGGTGAAGCTGGGGCGCCTGATGAGTAGCTTCTGGGCTTCGGCGGATCTGCTCAGCGGTCTGCAGATCATGATGGTGGTCGTGGTTGGCGCCATTATGTGCGTCAATGGCAAGATGACCGCCGGTTCCTATATCGCCTTCCTCAGCTACAACGGCATGCTGGTGTGGCCCATTCGCCAATTGGGACGCATGATCTCCGAAATGAGCAAGGCAGGCGTAGCCATCGACCGCATCCGCTACATTATGGAATCCCCTGCGGAAAAGGATAAGCCCGATGCCATCTGCCCCGATCTTACCGGTGATATCTGCTTTGAGCATGTAGATTTTGCCTACGAAAACAGCCCCCATATCCTGCATGACATCAACTTTACCATGAAGGCCGGCACCACGCTGGGCATTCTGGGCGGCACGGGCAGCGGCAAGTCCACCATGATGCTGCTGCTTGACCGGATGTACGACCTGCCTGCGGAAAACGGGCGCATCACGATTGGCGGCGTGGATATTGCCGATATGAAGGCCGAGCACCTGCGCAGCAACATCGGTATGGTGCTGCAGGAGCCGTTCCTGTTTTCCCGCAGCTTAAAGGATAATATCGGCATCACCGATGACGGCCTGACGCTCAGCGACATCCGGGAGGCCGCCAAGGCCGCCTGTCTGGATGATGCCATCGAAGGCTTTTCCAAGGGTTACGATACCTTTGTGGGCGAGCGGGGCGTTACCCTCTCCGGCGGTCAGAAGCAGCGTGCAGCCATTGCCCGCATGCTTACCCAGCACGCACCCATCATGATCTTTGACGACTCCCTGTCCGCTGTAGATACCGAGACCGATGCCAAGATCCGCAAAGCGTTGGAACAGCGTTTCGGTACCGCCAGCATCATCCTCATTTCCCACCGCATCACCACCCTTTCTAAGGCCGATCAGATCATCGTGCTGGATCGGGGCCGCATTGCGGAGATGGGCACCCATGAGGAACTCAAGAGCGCAGGCGGCATCTATCAACGGATCTACGAGATCCAGTCTCCCTCCATGAAGGAGGTGGCAGAATAATGAAAAAGCAAAACGAAAAAACAACGTCCCTGCCGTTTTTCGGCATCCCCAAGCTGCTGCCTTATACCAAAAAGTACCGCGGCACGCTGATCTTGATGGTATGCTGCGGCCTCTTGGGCACCTTGGTGGATATTCTTCTGCCCCAGTTTCAAGGCTATGCCCTGAATGAGTACATCACCCAAGGCACCATCCATGGGCTTGGCTGGTTTATTGCAGCCTATGTGGCGGCGTATTGCACCTCTTCCATCTCCACATTCATCTCCTGTGCCAACGCCATGCGGGTGGAAGTGAGCATGAACCGGGATTTGCGCAACGCTGCCTTTGAGCACCTGCAGACCCTGTCCTTCTCCTACTTTAACCAAAACAGCGTAGGCTACATCCATGCCCGGGTGATGAGCGATACCAGCCGCATCGGCTCGCTGGTCAGCTGGACGCTGATGGACTGTGTATGGCACATCAGCTATCTGATCTGCGTCATGGTGGTCATGCTGATGCTCAATGTCAAGCTGGCGCTGATGGTCATCACCATTCTGCCGCTGATCGTTATTCTGTTCTCCATCTTCCAAAAGAAGCTGATCCGCATCAATCGGGAGGTTCGCGAGATCAACTCCCAAATCACCTCCAACTTTAACGAAGGCATCACCGGCGCCAAGACCATCAAGTCTTTGGTGATCGAGGATAAAATTCAGGACGATTTTGTTGCCGATACCTCTGCTATGCGCAAAAAGTCGGTCAAGGCGGCGCATCTGCATGGTTTGTTCGCTGCCACTATGAACATGGCAACTTCGTTGGCACTGGCCATCGTGCTGTGGAAGGGCGGCTATCTGGCAGCGGAGGAAGTGGGTACCTTCTCCATGTTCATGTCCTACGCGCAGGGCATGATGGAGCCGGTGCGCTGGATGATCGATGCCATTTCCGGCGTGATCACCACGCAGGTGAATATCGAGCGTTTGATGCGCCTCATCGAGACCAAGTCCGACGTGACCGACACCCCAGAGGTGATCGAGAAGTACGGCGACTCCTTCGAGCCCAAGCGGGAAAACTGGGAGGAGATCAAGGGCGATATCGAGTTTAAGGATGTCAGCTTCAAGTACCCGGATGGCGATGAATACGTACTGGAACACTTCAACTTGAAGATCCCCTTTGGCTCCAACATCGCCATTGTGGGCGAGACTGGTGCGGGCAAGTCTACGCTGATCAATCTGGTGTGCCGCTTCTTTGAGCCCACCGCTGGTCAGGTGCTCATCGATGGCCGGGATGCCCGGGAACGTTCCCAGCTGTGGCTGCACAGCGCCATCGGCTATGTGCTGCAAACGCCCCATCTGTTCTCCGGCACCATTCGGGAAAATCTGCTCTACGGCAACCCCAATGCTACGCAGGAGGAGATCGATAAAGCCCTCAAGCTGGTCTCTGCCGATCATGTGGTCGCCCATCTGGAACATGGGCTGGATAGCGACGTGGGCGAGGGCGGCGACCTGTTGTCCACCGGCGAAAAGCAGCTGATCTCCTTTGCCCGTGCCATCTTGGCAGATCCCCGCATTCTGGTGCTGGACGAAGCTACCGCTTCCGTGGATACCATCACCGAGCAGAAGATCCAGTCCGCTATCGATACCATCATTGCTGGTCGCACCTCGCTGGTGGTGGCGCACCGCCTGTCCACCATCCGTAATGCAGACCTGATCTTGGTGGTGAGGGATGGCAAGATCATCGAGCAGGGCAACCACGAGCAGCTCTTGGAAAAGAAGGGTCACTATTTCAACCTGTATACCCGCCAGTACGAGGACGAGGCCACGGGTGCGCTCTTGGCTGGGCAGGTGTAAGGGTTGGTTTTAGAAAATGTGTGAGGTGCAGGAGACTGTGGGATCCTGCTGGAGCAATTTGAAAAAACGCAAATAAAGCAGCCAACTATGAAGCTATCAACATAGTTGGCTGCTTAAGCGTTGATTTAGTTCTCTTTTTGCAAATAAATGGCTGGAACACTTTTGGTCAACCAAACGTTGTTGACTGATTTATAGAAGATATAACCATCTGCATGCATTTTAGCAGAATCCACAATATACACGATCGGCTCGCCATGCCTGCGACCCACCGTAACAGCAGTTTGATAGTCTGCACTCAAGTGTACATATAGTCGTGTTTGGCTAAGCAATCCGTTTTGATCGATGCTGTCTATATACTTCGTAGCAGTTCCGTGCCACAACGTTTGGGGAGGTACACAGGGGGTCAACTCGACATCGACCGGAATGGAATGTCCTTGGTTTGCACGGATCAACGTTTTGTCTGTATTGAATGCGTATCGTTGCTTTTTATCGGTGGATACGATCTGCTCAAGCATTGCCATAGTGATATGGCGAGTTTTACCAACGCATTCGATCAACGCTGCGGTGCTGGCCCATCCGTGCTCGTCAAGTGTAAGTCCTGCCGCGTCAGGATGGTGGCGCAGAAGAAAACTAATGTATCGGCTTGTCTTTTCCAGAAGGGGATCATTCCAATCGACGAGTTCTACCTCGATGCCAACAACACCGTATTTCTGTTGCTCGTCTACAGAGTAGAATTGGTTCATATCGTTGGGATCTGCCTTTGTTACGTCGGTGTACCCACAAGCTGCAAGAGGCAGCACATGGTACAACTCCGAAAAGGATGCAAAGGGATATAATGCTTTGACTTTCACACGAAGTTTTTCCGTTTTTTCCTGAGTGTTGGAAAACTCGATTTGATCTCCAACCTTAATTCGTTGCCGCTTTGGATCATATAGCTGAAGCTCGATCGTTTTTTCTCCCTTACGCATTTGATAAAAGGGAATAGGGTGCAGTTTCATGTGATGCAGCATGCGTCTCACCTTCTTGAAAACAATATAACAACTTATTGTTCATTCGCAAAAATATTGAGTTACATCAATAAAGCATTTGTATTATATTTCTTCGAAACTTATTCTGTCAACTTCAATTATGTTTGTGTGTGGGTAGCGCACACAAATCCTGCGCAGCCGCACAAACAGCAAGCATGGCGAGCGTCAAGGGCGAAAGATATGCGACGTACTCTTACCTATATGCTTAGAATAGTCGAAAGCCCCCGACAGGAGGAAACACTTCCTGTCGGGGGCTTTCGCATACAAAAAAAGAAGGCTGCTGGGTATCGGCGCAAAAAAAGTTCTGCATGCCTCGCCTTCCCATCACTACCGCAGGAAGGGACTCCCACCAGCCCTCTTGTGAAACATCAGGGATCGAGATACCCGCATCCCGGCAGCACTGTGCTTGAGGAAATCGACGCACCAAACATCTTACACATCTTCCACAGCTCTATGCGCCCCGCATAAAGCCCGGCATTTCTAAGTTGAAACGCCATTTGTGCGTTCCTTTCGACCGTTTGCCTCCCTGCTGTTTCGTTGTTAGTATGCCGCAGATAGGCGGCAGCATACGCAAATTTCTTTGGCAAAAACCGGTAGCAAAGCAGGAAAGCATGCTTTCAAAGCAGAAAGTATACAGAATAAGCTTTTGATGGGGAGGAAGCAAATGCTGTCGATCGATGCTTTTCGGGCCAACACCGAATTGTTTGAAAAAGGCGAAAAACTCTACCGCCGTGGCTGCGTAGCGGCTGCGATGCGCGTGGGGGAGAAGTTGTGCTACGATATTGGCGCAACGCCGGTCCGTACCGTTTCCTTCGATCTGCGGGGGCGGCCTAGCTGCACCTGCGGGGCCTCGCAGGAAGGCTGCGAGCATCTGGTAGCAGCCCTGCTGATGGCGGAGCACGATGGACGGCTGGAACATTTTCTCCGGGAGGGAGAAATGGAGCTGGGTCAGCGGGTCATCAATCTGCTCAACCATAGCGCGCCGGGGGTAGAGAACCTGCGGCTGGTGGCCAATCTGCGCATTTATCCCGACGGGCGGATCGGTCTGGGCTTGGGCGCCGGGCAGGATCGGCTCTATGCAGTGCGCAGCATTGCCGATCTGCTCACCTGCTATACTGTGGGCGCTCCCTTAAAGCTATCCGAAAAATTTACGTACGATCCTTCCACCATGCGCTTTTCCAAAGAGGATGAGCGCCTGCTTTCCGTGCTGAGCGGCTTTGTACCGCTCAAGGCTGATAATCTGGAACAATGGGAAGATCGCCGCCGCTTCGGTGCCGCCGACCCGCAAACCTCCGCTTTGGTCACAGACGGCCGCTTCATTATTCTCAGCGGAGCGTTTTTGCTCAGCGTGCTGCGCTATCTGGAGAGCCACGATTTTATCATCATCTTCCACGACCATAAGGTGCACCAAAAGGGCATCAAGCGCATCGAACTGCCCCTTTGCTTCCAGTTATCCATGGCGCAGGGCGAGGTGCAGGTATCGGTGGAGGGCACCGAGCAGCTCCGCTTGATCACCCCTGACGGGCGTTATGTGCTGGGCGAGGACTGCGTGATCCACCTGCACGGCGTGCAGGCGAGGCTGTGCAGCATTTTGCTCAGCGAAGGCATGCAATTCCGTTTCCCTGCCCGGGAAGCGGAGGACGCCCTCGCCATGTTGCTGCCTACCCTGTCGGCCATCGGTACAGTGGTCACCTCGCCGGAGCTGGGTGCACGGCTGATCACAGAACCCTTCCATCCTGTGGTTTATCTGGATCTGATCGGCGGCAACGTGGTGGCTCGGGTAGAGTTCCACTATGGCAAGAATGTGATCTACCCCTTCGGCAAGCCGCAGCAGGATGAGGAAGAGATCATCGAAGCTTTGCCGGATAACCGCATGCTGCTCCGGGATGGACGGGCAGAAAGCGCCCTGTTGGAACTGTTCTCCGATGCGGGCTTTGTGGTGCGCGGCGGTCAGATCATCCTGCGGCGCTCCCACGACATTCTCACCTTCTGTACCCAAGGGGTCACAGAGCTGAGCAAAAAATGCGAAGTGTATGCCTCTCAAGCTTTCGAAAAAGTAAAGCCCCGGCGGTTTGCTGCCAAGGCTTCCTTCCGGATGCAGGGCGGGCGGCTAGTGTTCTCTTTGCTTGAAGAAAGCGGCGAGGCAGCGCCTGAGCTTTTGCCTATTCTGAAAGCGGTCGCCAAGCGCCAGCAGTATGTGCGCCTAAAAACCGGCGAATTCCTTGATGTGCGGGATATGATGGGTCTTGCGCCTGTGGTGCAGGAGTTGCTGGATGCAGCCTCTCTGGATGATCCCCACGCGGATGAAGAAGCCCGGGAGTTGAGCTTTGGCGCATACAGGGCAGGCTACATGGTGAGCATGCTGCGCATGGCTGGTGCAAACACCGAAGCTGATGCCGAGGCAGAACATGCTATTGATGCCCTTGGCGAGCAGAGCGATCTTGGGTTTATGCCTTCCAAGCTCAAAAAGAAGCTATCCCCCTACCAGCAGCGGGGCAGCGGATGGCTGCTCAGCCTGTATGAGACCCGTATGGGCGGCATTCTGGCCGATGAGATGGGTCTTGGCAAGACTTTGCAGGTGATCGCTGCGCTATCTGCCGCCAAGCGCAAGGATGGCACCAAAAAGAACATGATCGTCACCCCCACATCGCTTACCTACCATTGGCTGGCCGAGCTGAAACGCTTTGATGACAGCTTGATCGTGCGTGTGATCGGCGGCCAGAGAGACGAGCGCCGCCGGATCATTGCCGAAGTAAAGAACGACGACAGCGTGGATGTATTGCTGATCAGCTATCCGCTTTTGCGCCGGGATATCGAGTACCTGCGGGATATTCCTCTGCGCTTTGCGGTGCTGGATGAAGCACAATCCGTCAAAAATGCCCAGAGCCGGGGCGCAGTAGCAGCCAAAGAGCTGGATGCAGAGGTACGCATTGCTTTGACCGGTACCCCCATGGAAAACCATACCGGTGAATTGTGGTCTATCTTCGACTTTGTTCTGCCCGGCTACTTGGGCACGCAGGCAGCTTTCCTGCGGCGCTATGGCGGCGGTGAGTACGCAGAGGAACTGCGGGAGCGCATACGTCCCTTCCTGATGCGCCGCTTAAAGAGCGAAGTGCTGGCAGACTTGCCCAAGAAGCAGGAACGCTACCTGTACGCCGCCATGCCGCCGGAGCAGGAGCAGGTATACAACAGCCTGCTGTTCTCCCTGCGGGAGCATGTGGGACAGGCTTTGCAGGATGGCTCCCTGCCGCGCGCCCGCATGCAGGTTTTGAGCGTTCTTCTAAAGATGCGGCAAGTGTGCTGCCACCCCCGTCTGTTCTTGGATAACTACGAGGGCACCAGCGGCAAGCTGGAATTGCTGGTGCAGACAGTGCACACCGCCATTGGTTCCGGGCACCGCATGCTCATATTCTCTCAATTTGTAGGCATGCTGCAGATCATCAAAAAGCGGCTGGGGCGAGAGGGCGTGCAAACCCTCTATCTGGATGGCGATACCAAGCCGGAAGTTCGCCAGCAGCTTTGCGACCGTTTCAACGGCGGTGAGGGACAGGTGTTCCTGATCTCCCTGAAGGCGGGCGGCACAGGCCTCAACCTGACCGGCGCCGACTTGGTCATCCATTACGACCCGTGGTGGAACCCGGCCGCTGAGGATCAGGCCACCGACCGGGCCCACCGCATCGGTCAAACCAAGGATGTGACCGTGATGAAGCTGATCGCTCAAGGCACCATCGAAGAAAAAGTGACCGATATGAGCAAGCGGAAGCGCGCTATTTTCGACCGGGTGGTCATTGCTGGCGAAACCGCCCTCAGCAGCCTGACCGAAGAGGATATCCGGGCGCTGTTTTTCACCTGAGGATAGAGAAACCCCGTTGGAATGGTTTTTTGGCAGACATTCCAGCGGGGTTCGTGTTTTGATGAGATACGTTGTTTGTGCTGCAATCGATTATAAGCCGGTTTTCTCGGTGGTTGCACTGCTTAGCCTACACATCATTACCGAAATGAAAATACCAGCACCAAGCATCACCAAGTCCACGGCCATCATCCAGCCGCTTTCCAGCTTGGGGATCGCCGGGATGACCGATGCAGCCAGCAAGCCCAGCACACAGAACAGGGTAACACCGTGCCACCGGCGAAGCAGCTGTTGGATCAGATGGATCCCGGGCAGCAGTACGGCTAGAAAACCAGCAGTAAACAGCAATAGTTCCGGCAGCATCAGCCGGGAAAAGGCCAACAGGGTTTGCTGGTACCACCCCAACTGAATGAGCAGAAACGAGGCAGATAAGCCGGGAACCACCGTGCCCAGCGCATAGATGCCGCCGCAGAGCAGCCAAGCAGCTGGCGGTAGCAGCGCGGCTTGCGGTCGGTCGCCCATACGCAGCATACACACCAGCAGCAGAATGCCCGGTAGCAGCGCCCATAAATAGTGTGGGCGTAAACCATCCGTTGTGGCTTCGCGCCACAAGGCAGGCAGCCCGCCAAGGATGAAACCCAGAAACAGGAACAGCATGGGCGTTTCCCAGCGGTTCATGGCAAAGGCCAAACCCTCTGCCCCCATCAACAGACCCATAAGACCGCCCACAGCCAACGGCAGCAGAAACAGTGCATGTTTGCGTAGGTCTCGAAAAAAGCCCGTTATGGCTTCCAGCGCGGGTTGGTACAGCCCGAAGGATACCGCCATCACCCCGCCGCTGACTCCCGGCAGTATGCAGCCTACGCCGATGAGGAAGCCAGCCAATAGGCGAAACAGTAGCTTGCTCATGGAACCCTCCACTTCAGTTATCGCTAAAGCAGTATATGCTGTTGCCTAAGTCCATTATGCAGCGAAAGCAAAGCGCCTGTTTCCAAACGAAACAGGCGCTTTGGTATGCATGCTTATTTCAGCGTGATCACCACGTGGCGGTTGGGTTCGTCGCCCTCGCTGTGGGTGGTAACGGCATCATTGCCCTGCAGGGCGCTGTGCAGAATGCGGCGTTCGTAGGGGTTCATGGGCTCCATGACTACCTTGCGGCCGGTCTTTACAGCACGGTTGGCCATGCGGTTGGCCAGACGGGTGAGTGCTTCCTCGCGCTTTGCGCGGTAGTTCTCGGTATCCAGTGTAACACGGGTGTAGTTTTCCTGCCCGCGGTTTACAAACAGGCTGGTCAGGTACTGCAGAGCATCCAGCGTTTCGCCACGGCGGCCAATGAGAATGCCCAGCGTATCGCCGTGCATATCCACACGCAGGTTGCCTTCCTCATCCCGGCGGGGGGTGATGGAAACATCCACGCCCATCAGCTTGGTCACATTGCTCAGAAACTCTACGGCACGGTCTTCGGCTTCGCCGGTGGTGGCGGGAGCTTCTTCCTTGGCAGAAGCAGTATGTTCCTTTTCCTTCTCGCTCTGCTCCTGCTTGGCGGCTTCGGCAGTCTCTTTCTTTGCCTTGGCTTTGGCCCTCTCGGCCTTTTCCTTAACAGACTCCTTGGCGGGTTCTTCGCTGATCTGGGTCAGACCTACGACTTTGAGCACGTCGGTGTCTTCCACATCCTCACGCACGGTGAGGCGCACTTCGGCGGGTTTTACGCCGAAAATGCCCAGAAAACCCTTGCTGCCTTCGTCCAGCACTTCGATCTTTACATCCTCGAAGCTGACGCCCAGCTTTTCAAGGCCAAGGGAGATCGCTTCTTCCGTGGTTTTTGCCTTGAATACTTCGGTTCTCATTTGATGCTGTCCTCCTCTTTGACGGACTTACCATTGTTACCCGCAAGATCCTGCATCTCAAACACCTTGTTGAAGATAAGCTGTTCGGCCCAAGCAAAGATGTTGGACACGACCCAGTAAACGGCGAAGGCAGCATTGTAGCTGCAGCAGATGTAGAGAGAGAACAGCGGGAAGAAATACTTCATAAACTTGCCGGTGCCGGCCTGATCGGCGCCCTGCGCAGGCTGCTGGGTCTGGGTGGTGGAGGTCATCAGCAGCTGGGTAACGCAGGCCAGAACGGGCAGGATGAACCAGCCATTGGGCTTTTCGTAAATGCTGGGGTGAGCAATGAGCAGGTTCAGCTTGGGCAGCTCGTGCCACAGCGCCATTTCGGTGGTGTAGGCTTCGGTTGCCTGCAAAAGGGGGAACAGGGTGTCGCCGGAAATGTTGGTGGCATTTACGCCCAGTGCTTCCAGCGCACTGATGGTAGCGGGCTGCAGCGTGGAAAATACCTGAGCCCAAATGTCGGCAGGGATCATTCGCAGATTGTTCTGGTCTACGATGGTGCCGTAGAAGGGGCTGTCGGGCATCCAGATGTTTTGGATCCACAGCCAGCTTTCGTTGGTCTGCACACCGGTGGTGAGCAGGTTGATGGCCTGCTCGGCCAGTTCGATATTGGCTACGCGGCGCATAGCGGCGAACATGATAAACAAAAGGGGCATAGAAATGAGCATGGGCAAGCAGCCGCTCATGGGATTGATGTTCTCCCGGCGGTACAGCTCGCTCATCTTCTGGTTCATCTTGTCCTTATCATTAGCATACTTCTTTTGCAGCTTCATGATCTCGGGCTGGATCTGCTGGGTACGGCGCATTCCCTTGCGGCTCTTATAGTCCAAGGGAGAGATCAGCAGTTTGATCAAAATGGTAAAAATAACCATGGACCAGCCATAGTTATGCACCAAACTGTTGATGCCAGTAAGAATATTGGCGAAAAATTGAGTCATCGTGGTTAGTCCTTCCTGATAAAAGTGGGCTCAGTTTCCGGCACAGGGTCGTAGCCGCCCTTGCACAGGGGATTGCAGCGCATAATACGCTTGAAGGCCAGCCAGCTGCCCTTGCCTGCGCCAAAGCGCTCAATGGCGACCTTGGCATACTGGGAACACGTGGGCTGGAAGCGGCAGCAAGCTGGCGTGCGGGGCGAAATATGCTTCTGGTAAAAGCGGATGATGGATAGCAGGATCTTTTTCATTTTGACGGACGCTTTTTGGGCTGGGTTTCCAGCTTCTTGAGCAGATACAGCACCTGTTTTTGCACATCAGCAAAGGGTCGCTCGGCAATGGAGGGCCGGGCGACAAAAACATACAGACCGTTTTTCAGCTCATCCAGCTGCGGCCTTATACATTCCCTCAGGCGGCGCTTTGTACGGTTGCGCACCACGGCAACGCCCACCTTTTTGCTAACGGAAAAACCGATCCTTTTCTGGTTGCTGCGCACGTAGAGCAGCGTCAAGTCCCGGCAGGAGACGCGCTGACCACGGCGGTACACATACGTGAACTGCCGATTCTGGCCTAATCGATGCTGCCTTTGCACGCTGCTTACGTCCTTTCCGGCGGTAAAACCGTCATCATATCGGAAAAGCCCGTACCCACTTCACCCGATAGCTAGAAATGGGGCGGGCTTTTGCGATTTTCTTTCTGCATATCCTGCCAACCGAGCCAAATCAGGCGCTGAGCACCTTACGGCCACGACGGCGACGGGCGGCCAACACACGGCGGCCATTCTTGGTGGACATGCGGGCACGGAAGCCGTGCACCTTGCTGCGCTGACGCTTCTTGGGCTGGTAAGTACGGAACATCGCGAACACTCCTTGTATTTTAAGAGTCTGTATGGCGTTGCGCGCATGCATACGCAACGCGCAGAATACCACAAAGCAACCATCTTAGTATAGCCAAGAGAAGCTTTAATGTCAAGATGATGGAGATATTTTTTCCGGGTTTGAAGCAAAAGTTCATAGAACTGTAAGCATTTGCAACTTGAAGCCCTCCTGCGGGTATAGCTAGGCAAAGAGCTGGGCATACTGCATACAAAGAAAAAGGAGGCAGCGCACATGCAGAAACGCTATCAGGCACACCCAAGCGTTCTGGAGGCTCAGCAAAGCCCCGGCCAGAAGGAGATCTATCTGCCTAAGGCCATGCTGAACCATCTTCAGCGCCAAAGCAAGGAGGCACAGCCGTGAACCGTCAAAAGATCAAAGCTGATCCGGCACATTACAGTCTTCTCACAAAGCAGCTTTCTCCGCCTTCCAAGTTAGGGCAGGGGCTTTTGCGGGCTTTTTGGGTAGGCGGCGTCATCTGTGCACTGGGTCAGGGGCTTAACGATGCGGGCAGGTGTTGGCTCAAACTTTCTGTTTCGGATAGTTCGTGCTTTGCAGCGATCGTACTGGTTCTGGCAACAGCTCTTCTTACCGGCATCGGCGTGTTTGATAAGATCGGGCAATACGCCGGTGCAGGTTCCTTTGTGCCCATTACCGGTTTTGCCAATGCCATGGTCTCGCCAGCGTTGGAGTTTCGCCGGGAGGGCATGGTGCTGGGCATGGGCGCAAAGCTCTTTACCATTGCCGGGCCTGTGCTGGTATACGGCATCAGCGCATCGGTGCTGACCGGGCTGGTTTATGCCATCATTTATCATTGAGGGAGGATTGGTATGGCAGGGAAACGGATCGGGCAGCAGACCATAGCGCTGCCCATGAAGCCGGCGCTATGTGCCGGAGCTGCCTGTGTGGGCCCCAAGGAAGGGCAGGGCCCCCTCGGGGCTTTATTCGACCGGGTAACGGAGGATGAGCTGCATGGCCAGCAGAGCTTTGAGATGGCAGAGCGGCAAATGCTGCTGGATGCAGCCCGCATGGCCATTCAAAAAGCGAGCCTACGGGAAGCGGAGATCCAGTTTTTCATGGGCGGCGATCTGCTCAACCAGATCATCAGCTCGTCCTTTGCGGCCCGGGAGATGGCGCTGCCCTTCATCGGGCTGTACGGGGCCTGTTCCACCATGTCGGAAGGGCTTTGCATCGGCGGCATGCTGGTGGATGGAGGCTACGGCGAAAATGTGGTCTGTGTGGCCAGCAGCCATTTTTGCACAGCGGAGCGCCAATACCGTTTTCCACTGGAATACGGCAACCAGCGCACCCCGACCGCCCAATGGACGGTGACCGGCGCAGGCGCCACCGTTTTGAGCCTTTCGCCCAAAACACATCCCATGGCACACATGACCCACGTATGTATGGGACGGGTGGTGGATCTGGGCATAACGGATGCCAACAACATGGGGGCAGCCATGGCGCCTGCCGCAGCCGACACCTTGATGGCCTTGTTTGAGGATACCCATACCGCCCCCTCGGATTACGATCTGATCGTGACCGGCGATCTGGGACAGGTGGGGCACGATCTGCTGCTCAAACTGATGCTGGAGCAGGGCATGCCCTTGCGCCCCAAGACCTATCAGGATTGCGGCCTGATGATATACGATGCGAGCCAAGACGTGCACGCAGGCGGCAGCGGCTGCGGCTGTAGCGCAGCGGTGCTCAATGCCGTTCTGCTGCCAATGCTGCAAAGGGGCGAAATGCATCGGATCATCTTTATGTCCACCGGCGCTTTGCTAAGCACCACCAGCAGCCAGCAGGGGGAAAGCATACCCGGCATAGCGCATGCAGTGGTGCTGGAAAGCCCGATGGAAGAGGGGAGAAGCGAATGGTCTGGCAAAGCATAAGCATGTATCTGAAGGCGTTTTTGGTAGGCGGCGCACTATGCGCTGTTGGAGAGGTGCTGTGTCTGCTTACCAAACTGACCCCCGCACGTATCTTGGTCATTTACATTCTATCCGGCGTGTTGCTCAGCGCCTTCGGTCTGTATGCACCGCTGGTGGAGTTTGCCGGGGCCGGTGCCACCGTACCCCTGACGGGGTTTGGGCACAGCCTGTGCCAAGGGGTCATCCATGCGGTGCAGGAAAGAGGCTGGATCGGCGCATTTTGCGGTGGGCTTACCGCCACAGCAGGGGGCATTGCGGCAGCTGTGTTCTTCGGCGCATTGGTGGCGCTGGTGTGTAAGCCGCGTATGAAGGGATAACACAAAAGCCGAAAAGCAACGCGCTTTGCCAGCGTTGTTTTCCGGCTTTTTGGCGGGGGATGTGGTTTGCATTATTTTTGCTTTTTGGCAAGCAGTTTCAGTACACCGCTGAGGAAGCGCGGCGCGCGAATGCAGATCATCTTAACAGACACAAACTCACCTCCCCGATTGGCTGATTTGAAGCAGTACAAACCCCGCTGCCATCAGCAGCACGCCCAGCAGCGCCAGCCATGCCCATGCAGGCACACACAGAAAAACCAGCACGATCCCAATAGCCAGCAGCGCGTAGGCAGCAAGGGTCAGCGCTTTGCTGTTGCTCGGATAGCATTTCTCATAGGGGTAAGGCATGGCGGTCACCTCGCATGGTACAGGGTATGCGGCAGATGGGCAGAATGTGCAAAAAAATCGCCGCAGTCCGAAGACTACGGCGATTTTTTATGTTTGCCGCCATGCGGCACTGGTCAACTTACTTGTTGACGCTCTCCTTCAGAGCCTTGCCAGCCTTGAAAACGGGAGCCTTGGAAGCAGCGATCTTGATCTGCTCGCCAGTGCGGGGGTTGCGGGCCATGCGGGCGGGACGATTGCGGACTTCGAAGCCACCGAAGCCAACGATCTGAACCTTTTCGCCAGCAGCCAGAGCTTCGGTGACAACCTCGGTCACAGCGCCCAGAGCCTTTTCGGCGTCCTTCTTGGTGAAACCAGTCTTCTTAACGATGGCGGCGGTCAATTCAGCTTTGTTCATAATAGTAGTACCTCCTTTTGTTGTGGCCATGCAATGCATGGGCTGTAAAGAAATCCGGGGGAAAGCAAGCAAATAAAGGACTTTTATGGAAAACCCTTTAGTTGATTTGTTTTCCTGCTTCCCAGTATACATCCATTTCTGATAAAGTCAAGTCCTCAACGCATTTTCCTTCGTTTTTCACTGCATTTTCCATGCCGCGGAAGCGGGAAATAAATTTTTCAACCGCAGAAAACAAAGCAATATCGGGGTTTTTGCCGCATAGACGGCAAACGTTAACAACTGAAAAAAATAAATCGCCAATTTCCTCTTCCGGGTCTTTTTGGTGGGTCAGGTTGTCCAAAACCTCGTCCGCTTCCTCGTGTACCTTCTTGAGGGCATCTTGTGCGTTGTCGAAATCGAAGCCCACTTTGGCGGCTTTTTTCTGTACTTTGCTGGCGCGCAGTAAGGGGCTCAGCCCGGTAGAAACGTTGGCCATGGCATCTGCATGGGAGGTGATGCCTCTTTGCTGGCGCTTGAGGGCTTCCCAGTTCTCCAAAACCTGCTCGGAGGTATCGGCTTTCACCTGCCCGAATACATGGGGGTGCCGCTCGATCATTTTGCCGCAGATGGCGCTGGTAACATCCATCAGGTCAAACTCGCCGTGCTCGTGGGCGATCTCTGCCTGCATGGCCACCTGCAAAAGCACGTCGCCCAGCTCGTCGTACATGTGGTCGATGTCTTCTTCCCGGGTAGCCTGGATAAACTCGTAACTTTCTTCCAAAAGATCCGGCAGGATGCTTTCGTGGGTCTGTTCCCGATCCCAAGGGCAGCCGTCGGGCGCACGCAGACGCATGACCACCTGTACCAGATCTTCCATATTATAGCGGCTGCGGCTGAGCATGGGCACGCCGGGCACGTAGACGGCCGTTAAATGGTCGTACTGCTTTTGCCGATCCAGCTCAAACAAGGGTATCTGGACGCTCTTTAGATCGCCGGTCTCCTCGTTGCCGTAAATAAAGCAAACAGGGGTCTCTTCGGGCAACAGGGTCATCAGCTTTAGCTTGCAATCGCCGGCGCAGGCCTGAGAGTGCAGCTCGGTAAGCAGCAGCGCTTCTTCGGGGGAGAGGGGCGCACGGTCAAATTCGGAGGCGGCATACAGGCGCACCGATGCGTTTTCGGCATCGGCAAGGGCAAGGCAGCGGGAAAACTGGCTTACACCGGGCAAAACAGTCACCGGCACATCGTTTTCCTTCGCCAGCGCCTTGATGGCGGCAACGGTGGTATCGAAGGCCGCATCGCTTACGGCATAGCATACGGGCTGCTCCTTGCACAGAGAAAGCAGCTTTTTCGCCGCCTTTTGGTTGAACTGGTCAAAATCTTCGCAGCTGTCGTAGAGGCTATCCAGCGTATCAAAGCGGATGCCCTCGCCGGTGAGCCACGCAGCCATGGGGTGGCGGCCGGTGCGCAGCATCAAGCGGGCAGCCTTGCGCAGGGCAGCCTCAGCCTGACGGGTGAGGAATGCCTCGCCGCCGGTTCCCAGCGTAACGATGGTCAAGCGTTCCATAGTTATTCTTCCTCCTTTGTAGGTGCGCTCTTGCGCCCAAAACGGCGCAGGATGGGGGAGAGATCCTCCCGGGTAACGGCGCCGGTCATCAATGCTGCGCCTGCGTAAGCGGCCATGCCGATGCATACCTGAAACAGCGTCCAGATGCCATGGCTGGGCAAGAGGCGCATGCCGACCCACAGCACCAAGGCCATAATGGCGGTTGCCAGAGCGGGGCGGCCTGCGATGTTCCACAGATCCAGCTTCATGCCGGTATATTTGCGTACATAGAAAAGGTTGGGCAGCATGCTGATGGTATAGCAGCTCAGCGAGGCAATGGGTGCGCCGTAGATGTGGATGTTGGGGGTACCGATGAGGGTATAGTTGAGGTAGACCTTCACGATAACGCCTGCCAGCAGGGTATACATGGGTATACGCTGTTTGCGCAGCCCCTGCAAAATGCCGGTGGTGGACTGCACCACGGTAAACAGCACGATCGTCAGGCTGGAAATACTGAGCAGATTCGCGGTGATCTGCAAAGCTTCGGGCGTATCGAAGTGATACACCAGATCCAGCAGTTGTTTGCTGAGCATGCTCATGCCGATGGAGCAGGGCAGCCCCACCACAAAGGATAGCCGCAGCCCAAGCGCGCTCTGGCGGCGCATCTGCTGCCCATCGCCCTTGGCAATGGCGGCAGATATGGAGGGCACAAGGCTCATGGCAATGGCGGTGGCCAGTGCGGTAGGCACGTTGATGAGCGTAAGCACATAGCCGGAATAGCGCCCATACAGCCCCAAGGCTTCGGCGTTGGGTATGCCGGCTACCACCAGCCGGTTCAGCAACAGGCCGCTATCGATAAAGGAAGCAATGGGCACGATGCAAGCGCCCAGCGTGATGGGAATGCTCAAATTGAGCAGGCGGCGCAGCAGAGACCGGTTGGGTTCGTCCTCCATATCTGCCGCTTGCGGGATGGCATCAAAGGCGGCTTTCTTTTTATAGTAGGTAAGAACCATGTACAATAGGGCGGCTGCCTCTGCCAAAGAGGTGCCCAGCAGCACGCCGGCAGCAGCGTAGGCGATGGAGACCCGGCTGCCCAGCCAGGCCAGCGGCAGCGCCACAAACACCTTGCCCACCTGCTCGATCAGCTGGGAAATGGCAGTGGGCACCATGTTCTGCTGCCCCTGCATAAAGCCCCTCAGGGCGGACATAACACACACCAGCAAAAGGGCGGGCGCAATGGCAACAAAACCCGGCTGGGTGGATACATCCCCTGAGCGCACAGCCAGCGTGGGGCTCATTACGATCATCAGCATCATGGCGATAAAGCCCAGCGCACTCAAAAGGCTCAGCGCCACTTTCAGCACCTTTTTGGCTGTGCGTGGGTCATCCTTTGCCAATGCGTAGCTTACCATGCGGCTGATGGCCACCGGCAGACCGGCTGAGGAGATGGTCAGCAGCATATTGTAGGTGGGAAATACCAGCTGGTACGTGCCCATGCCCTCATCGCCGATGAGCCACGCCAGCGGGATGCGGTACAGGGCGCCCACGATCTTGCAGATAATGCCCACAAGGCTCAAAACCGTCATACCGCTGACGATGGATTTCTGTGTGTTGCTCAAAACAGTCCCTCCGATGGGCGCAAAAACGTTTTGCGCTGCCAGCAGGCAAGCAATGCTTACCGGCATAAAACATGCTTTTGCGCTTGGTTGGTATGCTGCGGCCGCTGCAGCCTGCAACGTCGATGGGCTAAAGGCAAGGAAACCAAAAAACCGCAACAATGCTATTATATGCGCATTGTTGCGGTTACGCAAGGCTATTCGTTTTCGGGGTCACTGCTCCATTTGGCGCCCCACGATGCCCGCAGCCGTTTCCGCTACTTTCATTTCTGCATCGCCCATGCGGGCGCCGTTTTCTTTGCTCAAAAGCAGCACAGCCCCAATGGCTTCGCCATCGGCAATGATAGGGGAGACCACCTGCGCGGTGTAGCCCGTAATATCCTCTTCGTTGGTCACGGCCACGATCTTGCCGCCCACCGCCCGGTTGATGGCTACGGTCTGTCGGTTGGCGATAGCGGTTTCCAACTCCGGGCTGATGGGTTTATCGTTCAGTTCTTTTTTGCTTACACCGCTGGCGGCCACCACTTGGTCGCGATCCACGATGCAGGCGATGTGCCCCATGGAGCGAAAAATCGATTCCGTATAATCCTTCGCAAAAGCGGACATCTCACCGATGGGAGAGTATTTTTTCAAAATGACCTCGCCATCCCTGTCGGTGTAGATCTCCAGAGGGTCGCCGTCACTGATAACATGGACATCGAAAACCTTGTCCTTCTGATTCTTTGCAGACTGGACAATACGGCAGCTCATATTTTCGATGCCCTGATTAAAATTTACGGTGTCCTCCATGGCTTCCGTGCGGATGAGGGTGTCGATATCGGCTTGCAGCTGGATTTCCAGGTGGTCTTCAAAGACTTTGATTTGACGGATGATGAGTTCCAGGTCGGTGCGATCCAGCTTGGCTTTTTCCAGGATGTCTTGGAATACATCCATGGCGGTCTTGGCCACCCGGTTCACCTGAATAATGGTGTTGCGCTTGTCGGACAGCAGCTGGATCTGATTGGTGAGCCCGGCGATCTTCTGTTGCAGGTCGTTTTCCAGCTCGTCGTAGGTTTCCTCCAGCAGCTTTTCCTGATCCGGATGCTTGAGCAAGTCCCGGATGCGCTGCCGTTTGGTGATCTTCAGTTCCTCTTGCAGTTCTTCCAGTACCTCCGCCAGGTGGTCGGCGGACTGCTCCGTTTCGGTGATGCTGTCGTTCTCGTCCGCAAGGTCGGCGTTCAGCTTGTCGATCATCCCGGCGGAGGCGTGCATCAGCTTGCGAACATAGATCTTCAAAAGCTCGTCCAGCTTATCCACCCGGATGTGGTGGCTGGTGCAGCCTGCACGACCCCGGCGGTGATAGGTGCCGCAGGTGTAGGCGGGCTGCAAATCGCTGCGACTCATGGCGAACATGGGGCTGCCGCAGTCGCCGCAGGCAAGGAAACCGGAGTATACGTTGTCGTTCTTCTTCACACCCCGGTAGTTGGCGCGGCTGCGGTTCTCCCTGAGCGCCTTGGTGGTGGCAAAGGTGCGGTAGTCGATGATGGCTTGATGGTGGTTCTCGATGACGATGTGCTCGCCCTCGTCCCGCTTCACATCCTTGCCGTTGATCTTGGCACGGGTGTACTTACCCTGCCGGAAGGTGCCGATGTAGAAATCGTTATCCAGAATGCCCTGCACCGTCACAATGGCCCATGCGTGCTTGATCTGCCGGTTGCTCTCGCCGCCCTCGGCCTCCTTGCGCATCTGCTCGCTCATCCGGGGCGTGGGGATGCCCTGATCGGTCAGGTGGTTGGCGATCTTCTTATAACCCCAGCCGCTTTCGTTGTACAGCTTGAAAATCAGCCGCACGATCTCGGCCTCGGTGGGCACGATCTCAAACTCTTTGCGCTTGTTGATGATGTAGCCGTAAGGGGCAGCACAGAGCCACTGCCCGTCCTGCTGGCGGCGGCGGATCACGTTACGCACCTTCTTGGAGGTATCAGTGACCGGCATTTCGTTGATCAGGAACTGGAATTGGATCTTCAGCCAGTCGTCATCGTTGGGAAAGTCGATGCCGTCCCCGATGGAGATGATGCGGGCACCTGCATCCCGAAGGTCTTCCAGCTCCACCAGACCCCGGCTGTTGCGGCGGGAAAAACGGGAGAAGTCCTTCACGATCAGAATGTCGTACTGGTGGCTCATCAAGCCCTTGCGCATCTGCTGGTAGCCTTCCCGCTGCTCAAAGGTGTAGCCGGAGCGGTCCCGATCCTCATAGAAGGTGAGGGAGCTGCCGGGGAAGCGGGTTTTGACGAAATCGGCTATGATGGCACGCTGGTTCTCGATGGAGACGTTGTCACGGTCCAGTTCGTCGTCTACGGAGATTCGGCAGTAGCCGGCAATGTCGAAGTGTTCGGGCATGGGGTGGGGGCACCTCCTTGGGGTGTGGGTTCGACAAGGTTCAACTTTGTTTGCGGAGAATGTGCTTGTGACAGATGATATTGTATAATACTGTGAGAGGATTTGCAAGTGAAAAGTATGAATTGATATTGAAGCATAAAGAAAACCCGACTAACAATATGATTACTGTTTGTCGGGCTAAAAACTTCAAGTGGCTTGCTGTATCGACTATTCTTCTGAATTGTAGAAATCATCCAGAACATAAGTTTTCACAGGTGAAATATATAGCTCATAACGAATCACAAGGCGTACCAGATCATTACCGTCAATCAACGTAATGGGAGAGCCTTCGCGTGATGCGGTACGTGCTGCGTTCGTGAAGCGGCCATTTGTGATGAAAACACCGTAATCCGCTTGATACTTATTCATGGCACCTAAAAACTGATTGATCTCAGGTTCGGAAACCGGGGCAACATTGTATCGTTTGCACTGAATGACCACTCGTGTTGTTCGAAAGTCATTAGCATCAATATGATAGCCATAACCATCAATACCGCCATCATTGCTGATTTGAACACCCTTTTCCGTAAACTCAACGCCCATACGGTTCAGTAATGCTCTTGAAAATGCTTCGAACTTTTTGGGAGACATCTTGGCGATTACTGCAAGTAAGGTTTCTTTGAAATCATCCTTGATTTTCTCATCTGCACCCGGCTCTTCTTCGTTCTCACCGATATCATCAGATTTGTTCTTTTTGTTGCTGATACTTAATTCTTCCCAAAACTTTTTGGATGGTTCAATGATTTCTTTATCTACATCAAGTTGTTCTACATCCGTATATAGACCTTTCTCCGTTAATGTGATAGGAGACGAGTTGGTATAGCTAACAAATCCAATGAAAAACAAATCTTTGATTGCGAAGTTGAATTTGAAATTAAATTCTTTGTATTTATTTCCCGTCTTTTTGGACTTCTTTACAAGCTCTGCATACTCGGCAATCTGGTCATCCAGATCGGCAATGCGTTCTTTAATCTCGGAACGCTCCAACTGACCGCCCGCGGCCTGTAGTACTTTCAAGATGGGTTTGATGAGATAGGCAATCTTTCTTTCAGATGACATTTCAAGTAGTTTCATGCTTTTCATCCTCTTTCATTATCACAACGATGTTTTGTCGCTTTATTCAATACGATAAAACTTCTTCAGCTCTTCTTCCAATTTGTCCTTTAGTTCATTGACCCCGTTACCATCGTTTTTATAGGGTATCATTTTATAGTGTTGTACATCAAACTTCGCTGCTGTAAACGGTTCGTCAGGTTTTTGGGGATTACTGATCAAGTATAAAACTTCTGCAGTATTTCCTAACTTTGCTTTTAGGAGTCCTTGAGCATATCCGACTTCATAATATACATTGGCATTTTGCTCAGTTAAATCAGCAATTAAGAGTCCTGCATTCTTAATATTTTCCAATATCTCATTTACAATATCATACGAAAAACCAACAATCTGTTTATCGATCCGAATAGGTCTTAAGAGATTTGTGCTGTTTTCACGGTTGATTTTATCAACAACTGCGCATATTGCATCAAAGACAAAGTTTAATTCGGGTTTGAATGGCATTGCAACAAACACCTGTTTTTTTCGGATATCATAGATGCTATTAAAAACATCTACCTGACTGGCTGGATCTATTTCCTTCACGTCATAAAGCCGATTTTTTATGAACCAAGTGTTATATGCTGATAGCTTAGCATTCTCTTTTTTTCCGCCTTCAAAGCAATAAAAGACATAAGGAATAATCGCTAATCGACTTTTGCATGTACGAATGATTTCATACTTTGCAAAGTAAGTATGTTCCAATCTGCCTAAAACATCGGCAATATCGTCTTCAGAAATAGACATCCCTTTTTCAAGCAAAAACTTAATGCAGCTCAAAACTATATCTGCGCTATCACATAGAAAATTCGAAATATTTGTAAAGCGGAGATTCTTATATTTTGAAATGAACGCTTTTGTCAGGCTAAACTCCTTACCATACGTTTCGAGCTCAGCAATTGAAAACAACTCGAAAAGACCTCTGTATTGTTCGATTGGAGTAAGAGGTCTTGCTTTAGCATTAATATTGTGAAAAATCTCCATTTCGATTTTTTCCCGTTCTTTCAATTCGGGATTGCTATTTCCGTTTAGTAGAATGATACAGAAAGGAATATCAAAATCATTTCCTTCCATATTTTCCAATGCCTGTAATCTGTGATTACCATCCAGTCGATTAAATATAACCTCATTCAGATAAGGCTCTTCAAATTCAAATTGAAGGATCTTAAAAGTTTTTGTTGAACATCCTATTCTTTTGAGCGTGACAAACAGGTCTGCATCATTTAAAGCAATGGACTTGGGAGAATCCATCAAATACTGAATCGGGGTTAAGTATATGTTCTCTGCTTGCAATTGCTGAAAACGCCGGCTGCCATATATACCTTTGTAGTCATAGGACAGGATTACTTCGGGCATAAATTTATATGAGGCCTTTGCAATGAATTCCTTGATTTCATTAACGTGCTGATCTTCGGCTTTGCGCTGATAGGCTTCATGGGCCTTAGAATGCCTAATCAACGCTTTATAAGAACAGTACCCACGCACAACAGGAATGCCACCATAGCAATATTCAAGAATGCCGGTTATTTTTTCTTTTATCATGCAATTCACCTATCCATTCTCTTTAGAAATGTATGTAATGCTTTTCTAAAGTCAGATTTGCTCACCCGTGTTGTTGTTTCTGTTTTCCACTCGTGAAGTGTTCTGCATCATCGATCTTGTACATCAGCATACTGGCAAATGTAATTCGACGCATAGCGTCTTCCTTTTCCAGATCAATATTGGCATGAGCCTTTGGGTTGCGCAATGCAGACATGGCCCCAGCAAGCATAAAGCGTGTTCCGAGCTGCATATTCCTTCCGGTTTCATCGCTAAGATCACACACTTTCAGAACAGGATCCTTATCAGCAAAAACTTTATTCATCAAAGCTTGCCCATCAAGTTCAACGGCATCTGGACAATGCGCTTTATAGATCTTTTTCACACGATCGTTGATCTCGATGAAAGCATCGCAAGCGGCATTGGAATAATGGCCATCTGTAAAGAGTTTTTGAGAGGCTTTTGCGACCTGGGGATGGATCAACTCCCAGTGCACAACTTGGACGGGATTCTTAATACTTTGCAGTGTTTTAAGAATTTCAGTAACCTGTCCAAACACAACAAGATTAAAGGTTCCCCACCCGATAAACAATGCATCCTTTTGGGCAAACAACTCCTTGCTAAAGAACGGAAAATCTTTCTCTATGTCTTGAGAAATATGAATCAATCCGTTCTTTATATTGATGATATCCATTTGTGACACAGGCATTGCTTGCCAATTCGGACGACTTGTAAGAGTCTGAAGCCATCCGTATACAGTCTTAATCTGCTGAATATCCATAATCAGTCACCTAACAGTTTGTTCTCAAAAGCCAGTTTCGAGGCTTTCCATTCTTCTTCTATCAGTAATAATTTGGACTTTCTATCAAATATAGCACGTTCTATATCTTGAACCATTGAAACTTGTTTCTCGTATGACGGTAATGGTATATATATGTTTTTAACCTCGTCCTCAGTAATAGCTGGGTAATTACCGCCACTACTTCTTTGCAGCATTTGGAGCAGCACTTTCTCTGACAGCAGCGTATATAGAAGCCATTTTTTATTCACACTGCTGCAAACATCTCTGATAACTGAAAAACCTGTAGATGCAATTATACCATTATCAAGTATTTCTGCTATAGCTCCTCTGTGAGGTCGAGTCATAGATATTACAATGTCTCCACGTTGGGTTTTCATTTTTGCGCGGCTGGGGGCTTCTGCGACCATAGTAGTGGTAGTGGAATAGGCGTTGGTTCCCAACTCAACACCAGATATTTCGAGGTATTCAAATTCATCACCGAACTCAGAAAAATTCGTGGTCTCCTTTGAAAAAGACGCAATCTCGCCTAATTTTGCGTATTTGCAAGATTTAATTAAAGACACAGCATTGTGGAACTTGGGCAGATAAAAATGAGGATCAATCCTTCCTTCTAACATACCAGCCGTTACCGCAAATACGCAGACCTCGTTGGCTGATGGGTTTGCCTCAATATACTCAGATTGGTTACTCTGAAAGCATATGTACTTATATGCTATTTCTTCAAATTGGGATGCAGTTTTTTTGCCGGTAGCGTCATAGCCAATCAGTTCAGGAGCGGCCATGAAAATTGCTTCGTTTTCATCAGGCTTTTCATTCTCGTTACGTTTCCGAACAAAAATGACAGATGCCTTGACACCTGCGCCAAAGTGAGCAAAAGCACACTGCGGCAAGCTTACAACAGCGAGCAGTTGGAACTTCTGCAGAATGAAATCGCGCACATATTGCATAGAGCTGTTGGTCAAAATGCCATCGGGTAAGACAATTGCGGCCTTACCAGTGCCAGGCTTCAAGAACTGCCAAATGCGCTCGATGAACAACACTTCCGAACTTTGGTTTTTGCGAGGCTTTTTTCGGCCCTTTGAATCCTGCGCATATCCGAGTTCGAACGTGGACAAATATGGTTTTTCTGCCAGATTGATTGTGGAACCAAAAGGCGGGTTAGTCAGGATGAGATCAAAACGATCGGCTGCGAAACCCTTATTATGATCGTGCATCTTGTCAATGCTTTCGAGAGCATCATGGCTGATCACATTGGTGTGACCATCATCATGCACAATCATGTTCATTTTTGCTACACGGGCAATTTCGTCATTGATTTCAATGCCATACAGATGCTTGGCAGCAAAATCATGCCAATAGTTAAAATGCTCAACAGGCTGTGTAGTCTTATCGAAATAGTCTCCAGCTTGTTTACGCATATAATCAAGCGCGTGCAGCAAGAAGCCACCGGAACCACAAGAGGGATCCAGCACATTCCAATCTTGCTTGGGCTTCATCATATTGACGCAGAACTCGATAATAGGCCGAGGCGTGAAGTACTGGCCAAAGTCACCCTTAAAGAAACCGTCCATGAACTGTTCAAACGCAACGCCCTTAACATCCAGATCTGTTTTGTTGAGGTTGATTGCTTCCAAATGCGAAACAACTGTGCGAAGTACACGGTCATCCACCTTAATGGATTCCGTAAACACTTCTGGATCTTTTGCTTTTTGTTCGTTGTAAAGAGCATTGATACGCTCAGCCAGTTTGGAAGAAGGTTCATGGGTTTTGATCTGAAACTGATAAGGCTCGCCTTTTCTACGCGGCTTCTGTTCATCGCTGATCTTTACGAAGATAAGTTTGCACAACTCACCAAAGGCACTCGGCGGGGAAAGCCGTCCACCGCCCCAAAGCGTTTGATGGCACTTCTTAATAGCGGCAATGAGTTCCTCCCGCGCAACTGGTTTGATATCATATTCAGTTCCTTTGTAGAATCTAAATTCCTGAGGTTTGCCATATGCGCGCGGAAGGTCAGCAACAATGTTTTGCTCGCGTTCCAACGCACCAAATTTGTCGGATACATCAAGAACACGGCGAGTTCCACCGGCTATGATGACCACATATTCAGCACGAAGTTTGACCCAGGTAGCATTACCAACACCTTGCTCAATCGCCTGATTAAATTCGGCATCAGTGACACCTTCTTTTTTGCACTCTACAACAGCAAACGGTCGCTTGCATTCGTCATCCTTGAACACGACAATATCAGCGCGATCAGTCGGCAAACGATCAGGAATAACAACCTCTACCTTGATACGTCTTGCTGGATATTCATATTTGTATATCAATTCAGCAAAGAAATTGGCGCGCACTTTTTCTTCTGGATCTTCATAATTCTCGGAATGACGTTCTGAAGTAATATATTCGATTTTTCTCTTGCCTTCTGGACCAGTAATGACAATATAGCCATCTTTTTCAGCTCTTTGCAAGGGGGAAAGAAAAACACCATCCATGAATTCGTTCATATTAATCATAGTACTCTCCTTTGCTTTCGAAATGGCTGACCAAAGATACTCGGTGGCCATGTGATTTGGAAGTGGTGCAATAGGTGAATAGCACACATCTTCAGTTTACTCCTTGGGGATAAACTCCATAATATCTCCAATGTCAACATCAAGTGTGGCACATATTTTGTGAAGTACTGTAAGAGTAACTTCCTCATCCCTGCGCAGACGGGTCATTGTATTAGGGGCAATGCCAGCAGCTTTGCGTAGATCGGCTTTGCTCATTTTCCTGTCAATCAGCAATTTCCATAGTTTGTTGTATGAGATGGACATATATCTCAACCTCCGAACACATATCACAATCATTATATACTTTGTGTAGTCACAGAGCAAGAGACTTTCGCATTGGGTTGCGATATAGTGGTATTGAACGATAAGTTGAGAATACTGAAAAGTAGGGTTGTATATAAATAAGGTAGGGAACGGCACCGCCGCCCCCTACCTTCCTATCACCCCTTCACCGATCCATCCCCACGGGTCTCCCAGCCCCCTTCGCTTTCTGCACAGCCACCTCCGCACTCTTGCGTCGGTTGTACTTCAGCAGATCCGAAATGCTGGGCTGCAGCGGCTGGTTCCCCGACAAAAACGTGGCTACCATGTACTTCTTCTTTTTGTACTGGGCATACACCTGATCCAGCTGTGCCTTCACGGCAGGATCATTCTTCTCCGCATTGGTCAGCCAGATATCCACCATTTTCATCTCATCGTTTACGTTAATCTCCAATTGCTATATCCTCCTTAACACTGCTAAGTTTTGGCAAATTGTTGTTTGCTTATCCATGAAAACGAACCCCATTTCACCCGCCCCAGCCGCCCAAACTGCCCTCGCCTCCCTTGTGTAAAGGGGGTGGCTCGCCGATAGGCGAGACGGAGGGATTGTTTTGGGCGCACCGGGCGGCTGGGGCAGGTTCTTTTGCATCAGTTCACGTACTTCACCTGAATGCCGTGGAACCCGCGCTGATCACCCACCGCATGCTTGGAATAGGAGATGCCGTAGGTGACTTCGTTCTGCCTAAGGAACTGTACGAAGGTCTTCTGGGACAGCGGCTTTTCAAGATTGTCGGTGCACCAGCGCTCATAGGCGGTGTACAGACTGGTGGACCGTGCGACGGAGCCTTTCTCCAGCATGATGTATCCGGAGGACTCCATGAACTGCACCAGATTGTTGCTCTCTGCCACCGCTTCACGGAGGTTTTCCTCCATCCGGGGGCTGATGGTGAAGTGATACTGGTTATCGACGAGCCGGTGCAGCCCCTCCAATGCCCAGAGCAGGATGCCCTCTTTCTCAGAACGCAGCTTCTCGATCAGGTACGGATCATCCACCCGACCAGGCGCAGGATCCTTGGTGGTGAGCAGCAGCTGCCGCCGATAGAATCCGTTGGAGCGGTCGTACAGCGCATGCAGACCACCATTGCCGAAGGCGGCGAAGCGCACATACAGCACGCCTTGAGTGCTCTGTACACCCTTGCGCTCAATGTCGATGCGATCCTCCAGCGTCACCATGGATTTCAGATGATGGGTTTCGGTGAGGGCTTCCATGCGCATGTCATCGTCCACCATCAGCAGCTTGTATTCCAGATCTGCCCGGGCGAAACGATCCGTCTCCACCTTTTGCAGACTGCCGGTGTTCATGTTGGCTCCCAACAGCGAGCGCAGCACCAGCCCGATCCGGGACTTGCCCTCGCCGCCCTTGCCTACAAGCAACAGCATTTTCTGTGCCTTGGTAACAGGCAGCAGCGCGTACCCGAAAAACTCCTGCAGGGCAGGGATGTCCTCCGGCATCAGCAGTTCATCCACAAACTGCAGCCATCGCTCCGGCACCGCTGCGGATGGATCGTAACGAACCGGCAGACGGTTCAGGCAGAAATCCTTGGCGGTGTCGAACCGGCCGTCAAGAAAGTAGGTTCCGTTGGCCATGTGGATGCGGTCCGACTGCACCGGCAGCGGCGCAGAGTGACACGCCAGCTTGATGGCTTCCAGCAGCTGCTTGGACTTCTTCGCCAGATTGGTGGTCACGTGCCCGCTGATCATCTCGAAGATCTCCCGGAGCAAAGCGGCTTCGTCCTCAATCAATCCATCCACCGTAAACAGCTTGCCCTGAATGCAGATCATGGGGTGGGTTCGCAGAAAGTCGGTGGCAAAGGTTGCCTCGTTGACCCGGCCTTTGTAGTCCAGCCAGAGGGGAGCGGAGATGGTTTCACGAAAATGGTTGCTCGCCGATTGCATGCTGTTCCTCCTGTATCAATGTTTGAATGTACTCTTCCAGCTGCTCCTTCAGCCCGTCCTGATGGAAAGCTGCCAGCGTTATTTCTTTTTCTTCTGCGGTGCCGAAGATCAGCGAATCGATCAGATAGCGGATGCCTTCCAGCAGGTTGCAGGTGGCAATGTACCGCTGGTCGATTTCGTCTTCGGGCGCTGCCGGCGCAAAAATGGCTTTCTGTTTTTTCAAGGTGGCCTCGTATGCAAGCAGCACGCTGCGCAGTTCGCTGAGTCTGCTTTGTACGGAGCAAGTGGTCTTTGCGGGTGTGGTTTGCACCGCCGATGGGCTGTCCGTCAGATGAAAATCTGCCGCCAGCCGATCCGCTGCCTGCCGTTTGCTCAGCTGAAGCAGCTGCGCCGTGAGATCGATCACATCTCCCGACACCAGACATCCGAAGCAGTAGTAGTACCGCTCGTTCAGCTTCATGCTGGGGTCTCTGTCCTCGTGAAAGGGGCAGGTGGTCATACCGTTATGGGTGATCTTCATGCCGTAATGCTCGGCGGCCCGGGGTACAGGGATGCGTTCCTTGATGTGTTGGTAGATCGTGATGAACAGGTACCTCCTTATTGGTTATTGATGCGCGCACATCTATTCATACACAGCAGATCCCGCAGCGGGCTCTGCGTGCGGATGACGGTTTGGACAGCTACGATCCGGAAAAAAAGACGACCCGTTCAACACCAACCTGATCATCAGGGTGACATTGATCCGGGCCGTCAAGCAGCTCTGTGGATCGTATGTGGTTTTGTTATTCCGGGGATGCCTGATCGTTCTTTCAGCATCCGGATGCAGTGTAGCACAGATGCAAGGGGATGTGAAGACGAACAAAGGCTCTTTGATAGCGAATGATTGTTCTTGGTGGCCGGGTGATCGTAAACGCCGAAGGGGATGCAAGGTTCTTGAAAAATGTGCTGTTTTTGAAGCTCGTGGATGATAGAGAACTGCAACTTGATGAATGATTTTTTAGGGATGACAAAAGTAGCAAGCAAGGCATGTGGGTACCCTTAATGATGCATCGCCATCATAGCATATGGGACGCCTTGACTTGCCAGTTCTACTTCTACTGGCAAGCAAGGCATATGATGCCCCATAATGCTGCTTTGCGCTCATAGCATATGGGATGCCTTGTCCTGCCATTTCTACTGGCAAGCAAGGCATTAGCGTACGCTTATCCCCATATGCTGCATTCTTGCGTCCCCACAATGCACCTCAGCTTGTTGGGGAATACAACTCCCCAAGCCCCTCAGAACGCACACAGGGTGTGCGGCTACGCGATGGAACATCGCTGACGTTGGGGTGGATTTTGAATCGGTAAAGAAGGTTTTTGTTTTGAATATCAGCGGACGTGGGTGGCTTGATTAGCTCGGTAGGCGCAGTGAATCCTTGGTAAGGATACGCTCGATTTTGGGGTGGGGTGGGATGGCTCGTGCACAGGGCTGGTGCGTTTGTAGGATGTGATTCGAACCTAATGGGATGTTGTTATAGCGAATTAGACTCGAAATGCAGTCGTGAGAAAAGTACATAAAGATCGAATCCAAGCGTATAACATTTTCAAAACAAGTGCTTGCCGGCTTTCAATCTCTTTCAGAAAGAACGACATTATGTACTGGTTATGTTGTAGCATTGGGTTTTTGATGATATACTATTTTTGTCAAAACAGATGTGTAAAGGGACTATCATTCTGAAACGTGGTGAGATAAAAAAATGCACAGCAACTTAATTTACGCACTAAAGAACAATCAAATTGTCAGTATTGATGATGTCGAGAGCGGTTTGAAGTGTGATTGTTTATGTCCTGCTTGTGGTAATAAGTTGATTGCGAAGAAAGGCAATCGGGTTATGCATCATTTTGCACATTATTCTGAAACAAATTGCGAGTATGGCTACGAAACGTCCCTGCACTTGGCTGCCAAGGATATTTTGTCAAAAGCAAAGAAAATGATGCTTCCTCCTGTAAGTATGCCCCCACACTATTCCCACAGGGAAGATTCTCTTTTGCAAGAGGCAAAAGAGATT
The DNA here is from genome assembly GCA_045538465.1 of Candidatus Limiplasma sp. Taxonomy (GTDB): domain Bacteria; phylum Bacillota; class Clostridia; order Christensenellales; family Aristaeellaceae; genus Limiplasma. The sequence continues at coordinate 53,621 of JAZSRK010000058.1, forward strand.
ACCATTGACAATGTATCTTTAGAAGAACATTTTCATAGTTTCATCCCAGATGTTGTTGTGTGTTCCGGGGGCAAACAGCTTTTTGTTGAGATCTTTGTTACACATAAAATTGATGAAGCTAAAAAGAAGAAGCTCGAAGCTGCTAATATTTCTACCATAGAAATCGACTTAAGCAAGAAAGACAAACTCATATCAACAGCCGAACTTACAGAACTCCTTTTAGGCGATGTACAGGAAAAACGATGGATCTATAATGCCTATGCAAACAAACAGATGAAGCGGTTGGTGCAAAGAGCAGATTTCCTGAGAATTGAACAGCATGGTTTTGCGATGCATGTGATGGGTTGTCCGATAAATCAGCGGGAATGGCATGGTATAGCATATGCAAATCTGATTGACGATTGCAGTGGCTGCAGATATTTTGTTTCTGAAACTGACGAGCATGTTTTATGTACAGGCCGGACCGGCATTTCTTGTTTGGCAGATTTAAATACAGATGCTACCACGCTGATAAATCGAAGAAACGAAGCAATACAGCAAGAGAGTAACAATTGTATTGACGATGGATACTGTCCACGTTGTGGTGGCAGACTTCAACTGAGAAAAAGTGAATATGGGTCGTTTTTCGGATGTGGTAATTATCCGCATTGCAAGTATACGATCTCAATTGATCAAGAAACTGGAGAAGTATGTAGAAAAGAGAGGATATAGCTGCCGTATCTGCGAAGCCCTCAAAACAGAACAGACCCCCGTCCTTTTATCAGCTGAAAAGACGGAGGCTGTTGTTCTTTTCTTAAATCAAATTCACATAATGCTGCCGTGCATCCACCACAGCATACACGATTACCTGCCGTTCATCCTCGTTCACCTTGTAGAACACCAGATGCCGCGCAACGATCAGCACCCGATAGCCTTGCTTTCGCAGGGTGCTGTAGC
>JAZSRK010000092.1:0-58809 GCA_045538465.1 Candidatus Limiplasma sp.
GGCGAGCCGTAGGCGAGTAGGCAAACGGTGCAAGCCTCGTCGAAAAAGTCGCCATAGGCGAGTTTTTCGACGACCTGAAGCAAAAAGCCGAGGCACATGGTCTCGGCTTTTTGCTTATTGGTTTCCTTAGCCCTTTACAGCACCGGCGATCAAGCTCTTTTGCACCTGACCGCTCATGCACATATACAGAACCAACGTGGGCAGCGTTGCAATAACCAATGCAGCGCCCATGGAGCCGTAGTCGGTCTGGTACTGACCGCTCATCTGCTGGATGCCTACAGTCAGCGTGCGCACATCGCCGCTGGAAAGAACTGTGGCAAGCAACAGCTCGTTCCACACCTGCAGGAATACGAAGATGGCTGCAGTGGCAATGGCGGGGATCATCATCGGAAGAATGATGGTAAAGGCAGTGCGGAAAATACCGCTGCCATCGATGCAGGCAGCTTCTTCCATTTCAAAGGGAATGTTGGAGATAAAGCCGCTCAGAATGAGCACCGTAATGGGAATATTGAAGGCTGCGTAGGGAATGATCAGCGCCCAATGGGTCTTGGTCAGCGGCAGCAGGGTTTGCGTGAGGGGATACAATGCTGCGTGCATGGGGATCATCATACCCATCATAATGTAGGTAAGAACGACCTTCTGACCCTTCCAACGCATACGCAAAAGACCATAGGCACTCATAAAGCCCAGCACACTGGTAATGAGCAGCGTAACACCGGTATCGATGACGCTGTTTAGCAGGTACAGGCTGATCTTGCCGCCGGAACCCCAAGCGCTGGCGTAGTTAGAAAACAGCCACTGCTTGGGCAGACCGATCAGGTTACCGTTGAAGATCTCCTGCGTATCCTTCAAAGAGAAGCAGAAAAGCCAATACAGCGGGAACAGACACAGAATAAGCCAGATGATCAGGAAGATCTGGGATACCAACTTGCCTACTGAGAATTTCTTCATGCTGCAAGCCGCCCCTTTCCGCGCTTCTCATGCTCGCCAAACAGGAAGTTCAGCAGCACTGTGAACACCAGACACTCAATAACAATGAAGATCGCCTGAGCACTGGCGTAGCTGTATTTGTGGTTGGAGAACATTTCTACGTACATGGACAGCGCCGGCAGCTGCTTGTTGGAACGTTCCAGCAAGATCCAAGGGGTATCAAACAGCTTGAAGGAGCCGATCAGCGAGAAGGAAAGGCAAACCTTCAGCATGGGCTTGATCATGGGGATCTGGATGCTGAAAGCCATACGCGGTGCGCTGGCACCGTCTACTGTGGCCGCCTCGATCACATCCGTGGGGATGGATTTGAGGGCACCGTACATCAGCAGCATATGGTAGCCGACGTATTGCCACAGGCTGGGAATAAACACAGCCATCAGTTTGGTTTCCTTGTTGCCCAAGAAACCATTTTTGGGCATAGCAGCACCCAGCATCTCGTAAATAGCAGGTACAAGATCCTTATAAATGCGTTCCCACAGAAGGCTGATAACCACGGAAGAAATGACCACCGGGATAAAGTAGACATTGCGGTACATGCTTTCGCCCTTGACGCCGTTGGCCAGGATCAAAGCGATGAGCATAGAGAAGGGAAGCTGTACAAAGATGGACAGTGCTGCATAGAGCAACGAATTGAGCACCGCACCGGGAAAGTCGTTTCTGCGACCCGGCGTAAACATCTTAATATAGTTCTCGAGCCATACGAAATGGGATTCATCGCCTACCTTGGCAGGAATCTCGTTTAGCAAGCTAAAGTAGATCGATTTAAAGATAGGGATGATAACGATATACGTGAAAAACAGGACAGTCGGCAGAACAAAGACCGCAATGCTCCACTTATTCGACAAAACACGTTTCATAAGCGGACCTCCTTGTATACTTCATGCGTAAGAAAAGGGGTGACGGTGAGACCGCCACCCCCGTGGAAATTTGTTAGGAGATTATTCGAAGATAGTCTCCATGTCAGAGCACCACTCTTCGGGAGTGATCTCACCAGTCAGCACATCGTAAACGGTGGTGCCGATCAGGGTAGCATCTTCACCAGTCAGAGCAGTATTGCCCCACAGCAGCATGGAATCAGCAGTGGAGGTGATTTCAACGATCTGGGACATAACGGGGTTCAGATCGGTGTATTCAGAGAAGTCATACTTCCAAGCGGGCAGACCAGCACCAGCGATGTAGCCGTTCTTGGACAGGTTCTCAGCGAAGAACAGAGCAGCGGTGAAAGCCTCGTCGGGATGAGCAGTGTAGGAAGACACGCTGAAACCTTCAGCAGCGCCGCCCATGAACTGGTTGTCGTAGCCCTTGCCCACAGCGGGGAACTTGATGGCAACGACCTTCTGCTGCATTTCGGGAGACAGGGAACCAGCAAACCACTGGCCATGATAGTACATGGGGATCTCGCCAGCGAAGAAGGGCACTTCGGACTCGTCACGGGTCAGGGAAGCGGCATCCTCGGGGAAAGCGCCCAGGTCGATCAGCTGCTTGAAAGCGGCCATACCGTCGATCCAGTCCTGAGTCATGAAGGTAGCGCCTTCGGTCTTGTAGTAAGCAGCACGGCAGGCAGCATCGCCGGCAAAGCGCAGAGCGATGATGTCGGTGTACATGTTGGTGGGCCACTGGTCGCCACCACCCAGAGCCATGGGCACAACGCCGTTTTCACGGAAGGTCTTCACAGCAGTGATCAGCTCATCCCAAGTTTCGGGGATCTTCACACCGTACTTGTCGAACAACTCGGTGTTGCAGTACAGCATAGAAGCAGCCTTGGTGTAGGGCAGCTGATAAACTTTGCCGTCAAAGGTCATGTCGACCAGCAGGCCGGGCTCCATGCGAGCCATGATGTCGTCGGTCAGGTAGCTATCCAGGGGCAGAATGTCGCCGGAACCAACCAGATTCCACAGCACGCCGCCGGCGTTCCAGTAGAATACATCGGGCAGGCTGTCGGTCAGAGCCAAGGTTTCGCCGGTCTCTTTCCAGGCGTTGGCTTCGTACCATTCAACTTCCAACTTGATGTTGGGATAAGCGGCTTCGAACTCTTCCAGAGTCTTCAGGAAGGGAGCGCGGTTGGCTTCGGTCTCGGCGGACCAAATGGAGCTAACCTTCAGGGTGACGACTTCGCCTTCTGCGAAGACAGAAGTCAGGCTCAGCATCATAACCAGAGCAAGAGCCAAGGCAACGATCTTTTTCATACTGGGTTCCTCCTTGTGAAGTATTCAATTATGTCGGTCGTCACCGACACTTTTGATTCATTATAGCACACCTTTTTTATGCTGACAACAGGTTGATGAAAATTTCGTAAGAATATTTCGTAAGTTTCTTTCGAAACCGTTTTCCTGCTGGTTATTGGAACACAAGCACTGTGTACAGCCCTGCGTTTTGCAAGCGGATGGTCACGTCATTGCCATTGGCAACAACGGAATACTGAGGAACGGTCAGACCTTGGGGAACGATCACTGTCAGTTCCTTCCCAGCCACGCCGCTTACTGCTATTTCCAGATCCTCCACCGGCTGAACGGCATCGGCTTGTGCATCGTAGCGGTAGTTGAGCACATGAACGTAAGCGCCGTTTTCATCGTCGTAACGCTGTACACCGATCTTATCCGCTGTGCAGCCAATGGGAGCAATGGGATCGTACAGGCGTGCGAAGGCCTCCATAAAGGCGGGCATATATTCGGTGCCATCGGTCGCCAGAGGAATATGCACCGCGTTGCCGGTCGCCAGCAGACCATCCAACAGCGCTGTGCCTTCGGCCAAGCGCCCAAGCACCAGCACCTTTCCACCATTCTTAGCATAATCCAGAAGAATTTGCTGCTGGTTGCCGGTCAGCACATAGTTATCGGGCAAAATGACCAGCGGATAACCGGCCAGACGGTCGGCAGTAAAATCATCCGGGCGGAAGTCGCCATCGGGCAGCATCAGGGTGTCGTACTGGGCATTTTGGTCGCTCATGGCCCGGATCACATCCCAGAAGGGTACAGGCTTCTGGTCCGGGTCCACCCATGCGACAGCGGTGGCATCCATCAGGTTTTCGTAAGAATCCTGCATACCGTTGGCACCGCTGCCTTTGTTGGAATCGCGCCAGTAGTAGCTGCCATAGGAGTACAGCACCGCTGCGCCCTTGGATCGGGTACGTGGATAGAGGCGCTCGTTGTGGTAGAGGAAATCCTGCACGCTGGCCGTCAACTTGCGGGGGGCCCAGAAGGAATCCTTGATGGTATTGCCCATCCAGCCGCCGTAAGGAATGGACATGTTGCAGCCATACATGGACGCTTCCAACAGGAAGATGCGGTACAGGTCGTAGCCCTTGCCCTCATCCAGCATGGTAAGCAGCTTGGGGATGATACCACCATAGGGGTTTTCGGCAATGATGACAGGCTTGCCCGGCGCAAAGCCCTGACAGAAGCGGTAGTAGTACGGCTGGCGGAACAGGGTATGATCCATTTCCGTTACCACCACATCCACCTTGTTCTCAATGGGGTAATAGGCAGGCTGCATATTATAGAAGTTACCGGAAACCAACAGATCTCTGTTATAGGTCTCCTTGGCATAGGTGCGTGCAAAGTCTACCAGTTCGCCAAAATACTTGCGCACATTGCGCACTTGGAACTCCCAATAATCCCGATAGAAGGGGGCGCCTTCCGGATAGGTGCAGTTGTTCTTTTTCAAATATTCGCCATAGTGGAAGGTATCCAGATCGATACCATCCCATTCAGCGCCCAGCAGGCCAGCTGCTTTGCGCTCCTTCAGATACTGGTTGAAGAGCTTCATGCAGCTTTTGCAGAAGCAGCCGCCGGAGGAGATAGCCGTCATGGGCAGCTCGCACTCATCCAGCTGCACGCCGGGTACCCCTGCATCGATCTGGATCATCATGATCTTCTTGAGGTATTCACGCCACACATAGCTGTTGCGGCACATCTGGTAGCAGCTTTCCTCGTGATTCTTCACCTCTACCCACTGGGCATGGATGGGGTTGCCGTGCATATCGCGGATGGCGCACTCCTCCCACAGATCGGTGATCAGGTTGCCATCCTCATCCCGGATGCCATCGGGATAGTAATCCTTCAAACTGGTGGGGAATGCATTGGGGTATTTGTCTTGGCTAAACTCCCGCAGACCATACCAATCGTGAGGAACTTCCTCCGCCCGCTTGTTCATACGAACGATATGACCATTCTCATCTATAACGGCAGGGTATTCCCAACCCTGCACCTCAAAGACGATGCCGAACAGCTTGATGCCCCGCTTGTTGCACTTGGCTACGAACTCGCTGTCGTTCATATAGCCGTATACCTGCATGCGGGGGTCTACCGGACCAAAAGCCTCGTGCTGCAAATAAGGCAGGGAGATGCTGCCGCCGCCCATACCAGCCCAAGTAAGAATGGTGCCATGGTACATTTCCAGATCTTCTAATATTTGCTGGTGACGCTGGGGCAGACTGGGGTGATAACAATGATTGTGTTTGAGCCATCCGTCAAAGTATATGCCTCGCTCCATAGTCGATAGAAGCCTCCTTTTAGGTCTGTTCAATTGTGCACAGCCGGTTTGGTGCCTTTAGTGTACCTTGCGGTACAATGTTTGTCAATACAACATAAAAACACGATTGTTATCTAACAATAGCGTATTGACAAATCAAGCCCCTTGCGAATAGGATATAGGCATAAACCGTCTACCCAAAAATTCAAATACATTCAGAAACGGAGGCCGACTTTATTTATGAAGCGTTCGGAAATACAACAGGCGATCCAATGGGCGAAGGACTTATTGGCAAGCAGCGGCTTTGCACTGCCTATGTTTGCAGACTGGTCCTTGGAGGAATGGCAGCAGAAGCGCAATGAAGCGGATACCATCATCAAAACCATGCGCGGCTGGGATGTTACCACCTTTGGACACGATGATTTTTCTCAGATGGGCGCTGTGCTGTTTACCATCCGCAACGGTCTGCTGGATGGCACCGCAGGCTGCCCCTATGCAGAAAAGCTGATCCTGATGAAAGAGGGACAGGTGCTGCCCAACCATTACCACGCCCAGAAAACCGAAGATATCATCAACCGGGGCGGCGGCGTTTTGCTCATCGAGGTATACAACTCCTTGCCGGATGGCTCTGTAGACCTGACCGGCGATGTAAAGATCCTGACCGACGGTATCGAAAAGACCGTGCCCGCAGGTACGCAAGTGGAGATCACCCGAGGCAACAGCATGACCATCTATCCGGGCCTGTACCATCTGTTTACCCCCAAGCCCGGCTGCGGCGACCTGATCGTAGGCGAGGTCTCCTCCATCAACGACGACCGCACCGACAATTATTTTGCAGTGGCTCGCCCCCGGTTTATTCCCGTGGAGGAGGACGAACCCATCCGCATTCCCCTGTGCAACGAATACAATCAGCTGCTTGGCTGAGGTAGGAGGATTTTACCCATGAAACTGGAACTGTTATGTGAATATCGCATCGACCCCGCTGGCATGGATACAGCACTGCCCCTTCTGAGCTGGTATTCGGACGAAGCCGAAGCTGTTATGGAAGAAGCTCGTGTGACCCTGCGCAAAGGGGATGACTTGATCTGGGACAGCGGCTTTGCCCCCAACACCGGCAGCATCCTGTATGCTGGACAGCCCCTTTTCAGCGGGCGCACCTACCATTGGCAGGTAACCCTTCGCACCGGCGGGCACGAGGTCATCTCTCAGGAAGCCACCTTTACCATGGGTCTGCTGGATGCATGGCAAGCCAAATGGGTGGGCGGCATCCGCATTGATGCAAGCTGCTACTTGTACCGCTATGAATGGACGGCTGCCAAGCCCATCCGCTGTGCTGCTGCTTTTGTGGCCTCCCCTAACTACAACGTGCTGACGGTAAACGGCAAAAAGCCCGATGATACTGTTCTGAACAATACCTTTGCCAACTATGACAAGTCCCTTTACTATGTTACCTACGACCTGAGCAAGCTGCTTCGGGAAGGCGCCAATGCTTTTGGCGTGATGACCGGCCGCGGCTGGCGCTCCCTGCGCGAAGCGGAGGACGGCATTGGCTGGGGCGATAGCTTGTTTGCCATGCAGGTGATGGTGGAATACACCGACGGCAGTGTGGAATGGATCGCATCCGACCCCGATCTGTGGCGGTACACCACCGACGGGCCTGTTCTCTACAACAGCATTTACAACGGCGAAACCTACGATGCCCGTCTGGAGAAGACCGGCTGGGATCGCCCCGGTTACGACGATGCCGCTTGGTCTGATGCAGTGGAAAAGGAGCCTCCGGAAGGCGTGCTGCGCTCCCAGCTGTTAGAGCCCATCCGGGTAGTGGACGAACTGCCGGTAAAAGAGATGATCCCGATAGCCGATGGCAGCTGGACGCTGGACTTTGGGCGCAACATGGCAGGTTGGGTGCGTTTGCGCATCAGCGGTGAAGCCGGACAGGCCATCAAGCTGAAGCCCGCCGAACTGCTAAGCAGCGACGGCAGCGTAGACCCCACCAGCCTCAGAGGCGCTCACCCGATCGATACCTATATACTAAAAGGCGATGGCATTGAGGAATGGGAACCCCGCTTCACCTATCACGGTTTCCGGTATGTGCAGGTGTTCGGTCTTACCCAAAAGCCCGATAAGGATATGTTTACCGCTTGTTTGGTGCGTACCTCCGTGGAGCGCATCGGCAAATTCCGCTCAAGCCACCCCATCGTGCAAGCCTTCTACGATATGGTCATGCGTACCGAGGAAAGCAACCTGCACGGCGTGCCCACCGACTGCCCCCAGCGCGATGAGCGTCTGGGCTGGCTGAACGATATGACGGTACGCAACGAAGGCGCTATGTATGGTTTCCGCATGTATCAGCTGTATGCCAAGTGGCTCCGGGACATTCGGGATACCCAAGGCAAGGTGACCGGTGCCATTACCGACACCGCACCCTTCCTGCGCTATGGTTTCCGCCCGGCAGACCCCGTCAGCGGCAGTTTCCTGCAATTGCCGTGGAATCTGTACCTGCATTTCGGCGATGACCGCATCATTCGAGAGAATTACGAAGCCAATGCACGCTGGGTGCGCTATTTGATGCGCAATGCCAAAGACGGTGTGGTGCGCTTCTCCTCCATGGGCGACTGGGCCGCTCCCGTTGCCGGTACCGACCACGGTTCCACCGGCGGCGGCGCATTGTCGGTCATTACGCCTCAATTGCTGATGAGTACCGGCTTTTTGTACCACGACTGCACCCTGATGGCCAAAATGGCTCGTGTGCTGGGCAAAGGCGAGGAACAGCAGGCGTGGCTGGAGAAGGCCGCCAAGGTAAAGCAAGACTTTAACCGTGCCTTCTTCCACCCGGAGGAGGAATACTACGCTGCCAATTCGCAGGCTTCCAACATTCTGCCCCTGTACTTCGGGCTGGTGGAAGAGGAGCATATTCCCGGCGTGCTTCGCCACCTATGCGATGATATCCGGCGCAATGGCGGCCACCTGACCACTGGCAACATCTGTACCCGCTATGCGGTGGAAGTGCTCTTCCGCCATGGTGAAGCCGATCTGGCGTGGCATTTGCTCAGCCAGACAGAATACCCCAGCTGGGGCTTTATGCTGGTAAACGGTGCCACCACCACGTGGGAACGCTGGGAAAAGGTAGATGCCGGCGACTTTATGGCCGACATGGCTGCCATGAACCATCCCATGAACGGCGGCGCTGTGGTCAGCCTGTACAAGCATCTGGCCGGTATCGCGCCCGATGAAGAGCAGCCCGGCTGGCGCAACATCATTTTCCAGCCCGTATTGCCCGCTGATGCTCCGGATGCTTACGCAAGTTTGATGACGATCCATGGCAAGGTAAGCTGCAAATGGCAGCGGCAAGAGAATGGCATAACCATGGATGTGATGGTGCCTGCCGGTTGCACCGGTACCGTGTATCTGCCCGGACAGACCGTGCCTGTCTCGGTGGGTGCAGGACAGCATCACTTCTCAGTGTAATGCCCGTGCGCTGCGCAGCGGGTGCAATTTTCGCCCCCGCTTCGCAGATATAGAAAAGCAGCAGAGTGATCACGCTATCGATCGTCATCGCTCTGCTGCTTCTATTTTCTCATCGCAAGCCATTACAGTTTCTTGGCAAAACAGATGATCCTGCCCATTTCCTCAAAGCCCGTCCGCAAATGAAAAGCCAAGCTGCTAGTGTTCTCCAGCTCGCAATCGCTGGCAAATTCGGTGCAGCCCATGCTGCGTGCCCAATCTTCGCAGGCGATGAGCAGCATTTTGGCATAGCCCTTGCCCCGGCAGGCATCGTCCACATAGATGCCCTCCAAATAACCCACAGGGCTGGTTTCTGTGCCCTCCACATAGTCGTGACGCAGCTGACACTGAGCAAAGCCCACTGGCTTTTCCTCTGCAAAGAGCAGATAGATGGCGGCTTCTTCGCTTGCCATCAGGGCAGCCATTTCTTCGGTACGCTCTTCCATGGTGGCGCTTGTCCACATACGACCGGCCAGCTCAGCTGCTGCCCGTGCGTCTTTGGGGGTCGCTTTGATGATTCGGATCATGTTGGTTTCCTCCCAGTGTGTTACAAAATCGTGTATACAAACAGATACAACGGGCAGCGTGACGTATGAACGCCCACGCTGCCCGAAACATTTATCCTTGGATCAACCCGGTCATCTGCGCTGTCATCTGCGCAAGCAGCGCATCAGCAGCCTCCCGGTCATCTGCCTTAGCGGACAGATACACCTTTACCTTGGGCTCGGTGCCGGAGGGGCGCACAATAGCTTTGCAGCCATCATCGGTGGCGTAGCTGAGCACATTGCTCACCGGCAGCCCTTCGATACCGCCCAGATAGTCTTTCACCACAGTGACAGGCTTACCAGCCAGCTGAGCGGGCGGGTTTTGCCGCATGTTCACCATCACCCGCTCCATCTCCTGCATGGGCAAAGCACCTTCGATATCGAAGTTGAGCAAAGCCGTGCCCATATAACCGTAGGTCTCATACAGTCTGCACAGGCTATCCCATACGGTAAGCCCTTCCTGTTTGCAGGCCTGCGCCATTTCGCAAACCAGCATGCACGCCATCACGCCATCCTTATCCCGCACGTGAGTGCCCGCCAGATAGCCGCAACTTTCCTCAAAGCCGAACACATAGCGATCCTCGCCCTTTTTCTTTTCCAGACCGCCGATCACCTCACCGATGTACTTAAACCCGGTGAGCACCTCTTTTACTTCTACGCCATATGCCTTGGCAATGGAGAAAGCCAGATCGGAGGTGACGATGGTCTTGACCAGCACGGGTCTCTTGGGCATGGTAGCGTTTTGCTTGCGGGTACGTAGCACATACTCGCTGAGCAGCAAGCCCACCTCGTTGCCACTGAGGCGATGGTATTCGCCCTGAGCATCCCGTACCGCTACGCCTACACGGTCGCAGTCCGGGTCGGTGGCCAGCAACAGATCGGACTGCGTCTCCTTGGCCAGCGCAATGCCCATGGCAAGGGTCTCATCCAGCTCCGGGTTTGGCTTGGGACAGGTGGGGAAAGAGCCATCCGGTTCCAGCTGCGCTTCTACCTCGGTCACATGCACGCCCTGCATGTGGGAGAGCACCTCTCGCACCGGCAAAAGACCTGTACCGTAAAGGGGCGTGTACACCACATCCACCGCCGTACTGATGGTAGGATCGGGGCGGCAGAACAAGCAAGCCTGTGCAAAGTTGCGGCGCACATCATCGCCCACGGGCAGCCAGAGCCCTTCGCCAATGGCTTTGGTCTTGGGCAGATAGGCAGCCTCGGTATAGCTGACTTTATCAATTTCAGCAGTGATCTGATCGGCAGCAGCGTCGGTGATCTGGCAGCCATCTGCGCCATATACCTTATAACCGTTGTAAATAGCGGGGTTGTGGCTGGCCGTGATCATTATGCCTGCGCTGCAGTGCAGCACCCGCACCGCATAAGACAGCATGGGCGTGGGCGCCAGCGTTTCAAATACATGCACCTTGATGCTCTGCGCACACAACACCTCAGCCGCTGCCTGCGTAAATTCCTCACTGCCATGGCGGCTGTCATGCGCAATAGCTACGGAGGGATTCTTAAAATGCTGCTTCAAATAATGAGCCAGACCAAGGGTAGCACGCGCCACGGTATAACGGTTCATCCGGGCGGTACCTGTACCCAGAATGCCGCGCAGACCGCCGGTGCCGAAATGCAGTTCGGTGCCGAAGCCGGCAAGCAGTTTTTGCTCGTCGGCCAAGATCTCACGGGCTTCCTGCTGGGTGGTGGTATCAAAAGCTTGGTCCTGTGCCCAAAGGGCAGCCATTGTACGCGCATCCATCGCTGTGTCCTCCATCATGCTTGCGGGCGCCTGTTTACATAGCGCCCGGTACGAATTCATAGTGTCGATTCATCATACCCCGAAAGCCGTATTTTGTAAAGGGAAAACCAATAAATAAAAGTTGATAAAGTTACAGTAAACCATTGACACAAACCAAAGAAACCGATAAGATATTGCTACCCTTTCTTACAATCGATCCGTTAAGAAAGCTATCGTTTTCACAAAAGGAGGACTTCTCCATGTCCCAGTTGTTTATCGGCGAAAACCTTATTCATTTGCGCAACGAACGTGTCAGTTACTTGATGCACATCCTGCCGGGCGGCATTCCCATGCAGCTGTATTGGGGCAAGCGGCTGGAGACCCTTGAGCCAGCTTCGCTTCTTAGGCACTACAACCTGCCTGCTGACGGCAGCTTTACCGTGCAGGGCTGTACGCTGGATCGTGTGCCCAGCGAGTACCCTTCCTTTGGTCTTGGCGACTTGCGCCCCGGCGCAATTACTGTACGCCGTGAAGACGGCACCGCCAGCTGCGACCTTCGCTTCGTCGCCGCTGAGATCGATACCGAAAAGCAACCCCTGCGCGGCTTGCCCTCCGCCTATGGCAAGGGTGAACAGACCCTGCGCCTCATCCTTCGTGATGATCTGCTGGGCCTGAAGGCTGTGCTGCGCTATACCCTCTTTGACGATTGTGATGTATTAGCCCGTAGTGTGGAGCTGATCAACGAAGGCACGGAAACGCTTGAATTGGAACGTGCCATGAGCCTTTGCATGACTTTGCCTACCCGCCAATACGACATTCTCACCCTGTCCGGTGCATGGAGCCGCGAGCGTGAAATGCACCGCCGCCCCATGATGATGGGCGAATGCTCCGTTGGCTCCATCAAGGGTGCCAGCAGCTTGCAGACTTCCCCCTTCCTTGCCATGCTCACCCCGGAGACCACCGAACAGCAGGGCGAAGTATATGCCTTTGCCCTCGTCTACAGCGGCAATTTCTACGCCGGTGCTTCGGTAGACCAGCATCGCAGCCCCCGCATCATGCTAGGTATTCATCCCGATGGCTTTGGCTGGACACTGGAGGCTGGCGAGTCCTTCCAGACCCCCGAAGCAGTGGCCGTCTACTCCGATGCCGGTCTTGGCGGCATGAGTGCCCAGTTCCATACCCTGTGTGCCCAGCACATTGTCCGCGGCAAGTTCGCCCATCAGCCCCGCCCCATTTTGCTCAACAACTGGGAGGCCACCTATTTCAACTTCAACCACGAAAAGCTGGTAAAGCTGGCTCAGACCGCTGCCCGTGTGGGCGTGGAATTGTTCGTGCTGGATGACGGCTGGTTCGGTCACCGCGACAGCGATGATTCCTCCCTTGGCGACTGGTTTGTGGATAAAAACAAGCTGCCCGGCGGCCTGACTCCCTTGGCTGAGGATATCCACAAGCTGGGTCTCAAGTTTGGTCTGTGGTTTGAGCCGGAGATGGTCTCGCCCGACAGCGAACTGTACCGTGCGCATCCCGATTGGGCCATCCACATCGATGGCCGCACCCCCATCGAGGCCCGCAATCAGCTCACCCTCGACCTGAGCCGTCAGGATGTGTGCGAATATATTTACGAAACCGTATCAAACGTACTGGCCTCCAATCCCATCGACTATGTGAAGTGGGATATGAACCGCAACTTCTCCAACGTTGGCTCTGCCAAGCTGAGCGCCAAACGTCAGCGGGAGCTGCCTCACCGCTACATGCTGGGTCTGTACAGCATTCTGGAAAAGCTGATCCACCGCTTCCCCGATGTGCTGTTTGAAAGCTGCTCCAGCGGCGGCGGGCGTTTCGATCTGGGCATGCTCCACTACATGCCCCAGACCTGGTGCTCCGACAACACCGATGCTTACAGCCGCTGCCGCATCCAGTACAGCACCTCGCTGGTATTCCCGCCCTTTGCCATGGGCAGCCATGTAAGTGCTGTGCCCAACCACCAGACCGGTCGTATCACCCCCCTTTCCACCCGCGGCAACATTGCCCGCAGCGGCTGCTTTGGCTACGAGCTGGATCTGAACAGCCTGACCGAAGAGGAACTGACCGAGATCTCTCAGCAGATCACGCAGGTAAAGTCCATCCGCAATACGCTTCTCTACGGGCACTTCTATCGGCTGCTTTCCCCCTACGAGGGCACCGATACCGCATGGATCACCGTTGCTGAAGACGGCAGCGAAGCCGTTTTCACCTTTGAGCGTGCACTGGGCACCAGCTATACCAACCCGCCCATCATTCGCCTGAGAGGGCTTGACCCCGCTGCCCGTTACCGCATCGAGGAGACCGGCGAGATCTATGGCGGCGACGAGCTGATGTACAGCGGCATCGCCCTGCCCGGCGAGCCCCGCGGCGACCATGCCAGTGTCGGGTTTATTCTGCGCCGAATTTGATCGTTCGATCGCCTATTGAAAGGATGCACCACCATGTTCATTCCTGCCCCCATATTTTCTGACCATATGATCTTAAGCCGCCGCAAGGAGATCCGTGTATTCGGCACAGCCGATGAAGGGCGTACCATTACCGGCAGCTTTGCAGGCACGACCACAGCCGCCCCGGTGGAAAACGGAAGGTTTCTCATCACCTTTCCACCTATGGAGGCAGGTGTTGATCTCACCCTGACCCTTAGCGACGGCGAGACCGCCTATACCTTTCAAGATGTTGCCATCGGCGATGTGTTTCTGGCAGGCGGGCAGAGCAACATGGAGCTGGAACTGCAAAACGCAGACGAGGGACTGTCGCACATCAAGACCCATGATGATCCTTACCTCCGCTCTTTCTATGTGCCCAAGGTGCCCTTTTTAACGGATGACTTTCTCCAGAATGAGCGTCAGCATTCTTGCTGGGAAGTCTGCACCCCCGGCGGCCTTAAGAACATCAGCGCCGTAGCCTATTTCTTTGCCTTAAAGGTGCGCAAGGAGCAAAACGTACCGGTAGGCATTATCGGCTGCAACTGGGGCGGTACCTCTGCCTCTTGTTGGATCGAGCAAAGCGTACTTGAGCAAAACGCTGCCGGACAGATCTATTTGGATCTGTACAGCGAAAAAGTAGGCGATAAGACCGAGGAACAATACGATAAGGAACTGGCAGAATACGACCAGATCAATGCAGCATGGTGCAAGCGGGTGGATGCAGCAAAGGCTGCCGATCCTGAGATGCCTTGGGGCGAGATCATCAAGATCGCCGGGGATTGCCCTTGGCCCCCGCCCATGGGTACAAAATCCCCCTTCCGGCCTGCCGGTTTGGTGGAAAGCATGCTCAAGCGGGTGGCTCCCTACAGCTTGACCAGCCTATTGTTCTACCAAGGCGAGGAAGACGCTGCACGCCCCCAGTGGTACGAAATGCTGCTGAGCACCATGGTCATCCATTGGCGCAGATTGTTTAACGATGACGAGCTGCCCTTCCTGAACGTGCAATTACCCGCCTTCAAGAACGTTGGCGAAGACGACTATACCGAATGGGGCGACCTGCGCCACCAGCAGTGGAAGGTATACCGCAACCTGCGCAATACAGGTCTTGCTGTTATAATCGACTGCGGCGAGCTTGGCAACATCCACCCCACCGATAAGCGCACCCCCGGCGAGCGCCTGTACCAAGCCGCACTGCCGGTGGTATACGGTCAACCGGGCAAAACTTCGGTATACGCAACTGGCAAATACCCAATGGGGCAGACCATGGTGGTCACGTTGTCCGGCAAGGTACTGCAAAAAGGCGAAGCCACTGCTTTCTTTGAACTATCTGGTGTGGATGGCGTGTACCACAAGGCTGCTGCTACGGTACTTGGCGACCGGCTGGAGCTGGTTTCAAAGGACGTTCCTCATCCCGCAAAAGCCCGCTATGCCCACCGCAACTATGTAACGGTCAATCTATTCGGCGAAAACGGCTTGCCGCTTGCGCCCTTTGTATTGGAGTAAGATGATGACACGAACCTTTCTTGCCACCGCTGCCTTCGGTCTGGAAGGCGTGGTGGCCAACGAACTAAAACGAATGGGCATTGCTGCCAAAGCAGAACAAGGCGGTGCGCGCTTTGAAGGCAGCTGGACGGATGCCTACCGGGCCAATCTATCCCTGCGCACGGCTGATCGTGTACTTTGCTGCCTGAAAGAAGCGGAAGTACATACCTTTGACCAATTGTTTCGTCTGGTAGAAAGCATCCCATGGGAAGGTCTGTTGCCCAAGGATGCGGCCATCCACGTAAGCGGCAAATGTGTGCGTTCCCAGCTGATGAGCGTGCGAGATTGCCAATCCATTACCAAAAAGGCCATCGTCAACCGGATGCAGCAGAAGCTTCGACTGAACCGCCTACCGGAGACTGGCGCTGAATATCCCATCGATGTAGCGATCGTGAAGGATATGGCTCGCATTACGCTGGATATGAGCGGCGAAGCCCTCAACCGCCGCGGCTACCGTACATGGAACGGAGAGGCGCCCCTTCGGGAAACTCTGGCCGCTGCCTTGGTGGATCTAAGCCCTTGGCGGCCCGGCATGCGCCTCTACGACCCCTGCTGCGGCACCGGCACATTGCTTATCGAAGCTGCCATCAAGGCCACGCAGCAACCTGCTGGCATGCATCGTAAGTTCGCCTGCGAACAATTTTCCTTCATGCCTAAGGACGTTATGGCCGACCTGAAAGCCGAAGCGCGCCTGAAAGCTGCGGCGGATGTGAGCTTCCAGATCGCTGGCAGCGACATCGACCCGGAGGCTCTTGAGCTTTGCAACCGCCATATCAAACAAGCAGGCTTTAGCGATAGGATCCTTGTACAACAGCAGGATCTGCGCACCCTGCAACTTACCGGCGAACCCGGTTTGTTCCTGTGCAACCCGCCCTACGGCGAACGTCTGGGCGACCAACAGCAAGCCCGTGCCCTCTACAAGGAAATGGGTCTGCTATTAAAGCGCCATCCCGGCTGGAAGATGGCTGTTATTACATCCGATAGTGCTTTTGAGCGCAATTTCGGCCGCAGAGCTGATAAGAAGCGCCGTTTGTACAATGGACGGCTGGAGTGCGAATTCTGCATTTTCGGGTAATATGGATAATTTGTGCACGATCTTTCGGGATCGTGCATTTTTCTTTGTGGATCTCGACCCCCATCTCCCTATTGAACCAACTGCCTATCTTATGCTATGCTTATATCAACGCAAACAAAGCTCTCTATGCCAACCATCACGGAGGTACTGACCATGAGCATCGATATCATCAACTTTTCCCTGCGCACCCTCAAATCCCTTTTGGAAGATCCCCTCATCGCCGATATTGCCCCCGATGCCATCAGCAAGCGGGATTTGTCCAAGGATGAATTCTACGACTGGACCTTGCAGACCATCGCCGAAAATGTAGGCTGGGCCAATCTGGAACGTGGCTTCACCCGTCTGTTTGATGCCGCTTCCCGTCACCACTATTATTTCAAGCTGTACAACGAGGAAGAGCGCATACAGAACCCGCAAAAGGACAATGTGAATATCGTCTACCTGCCCTCGGAGGATCCTGCAGCCGATGCGAAGCCCTTCATCCTGCTGGTGCCCGGCGGCGGCTTTGTGAATGTCTGGAGCCTGACAGAAGGCTGGCCTGTGGCGCAGCTTTTCAATCAACAGGGCTACCACGTATTCGTGCTCACCTACCGTGTGTGCGTGGAAGGCTCCGCTGTGTGCGCCATGGAAGATATGTCCAAGGCCTTGGAGCTGATCGCCGCCCGTAAGAATGAGTTCCATGTCGATCCCGAAAAATATGTCACCTGCGGTTTCTCTGCCGGTGGATATGTCATCTGCCTTTGGAATACCGAAAAAGGCTATCGCGCTTATGGTCTGCCCAAGCCTCAGGCCTGCTTCCCTATTTATCCCGTCACTTCCTACCGTTTGCTGGATGATGACCGATGGGACAAGGAGCATGACAAGGATACCTTTGCCCGTAGCGGCGTAGGTTGCACCATGGTGGAAGCCATCAACAGCTGCTTCGAGATCCCTGAACATGTGGAGGGCTTCCCGCCCACAGCGATTTTCGTTGCTGCCGGTGATGAACTGGTTGACCCGAAGCATTCTCAGAACCTTGCTAAGGCTCTTGACGAAGCAGACATTGAATGCCGCCTCGAAGTTGGCCCCACTGGCGGCCATGGCTTTGCCGATGGCGTTGGCATGTGTATGGAAGGCTGGCCGGAGAGAGCCATCGCTTGGTTTGAACAGCTGTAATCATTTGACAGGTGGAAACCTATGAGCATCAAACTACTGCTTTTCGATTTGGATGGTACCCTGCTTAGGTAAACACAGTTACCATAACACAGCAAAAAAGCCGACCGTTGGCGGGAGAACTCTTAAGGAACAATTTATCCAGAAATGAACAACAAGCATCCGGCGAAAATGCCGGATGCTCGTTTGCTTATGTGGCTCCACAAACGCAATGCACTGGTTCAGTGCGCATAATTGCGCCCTCTCCAAGTGAAGCTACCATCTTCCCCTTAATTCTTAAGGTGAAAAATAATCCATATTGCCGTTGAAATAGCAATGTTGAGACCGGTATTCTGCATACTCTTGGACAAATAGTATGGCTGCAAAAAGAAGATACATTTTTTGCTCCGCCTGTGTCAGTTCGTAATAGGTCATGGTGCTTTCATCAATCGCCAGGGTTTTACAAGCAAACAAGTTGCTATCCTTCACCAGTTGCTCCAAGCGATTGCTATCCTTTACCCCAGCCATTTTGCATAAGGCAGCCATAGTGAAGGTAAGCATCCGTTTTTTTAGAATCACGGCCATGGCTTTACGGAAATCTTCGTCTGCCAATAACTGCAGCATCCGCTGGTTGCTCTCATTGGTAAACAGGCTGTTCCAGCCCTGCTCCGGGCGCTTGATGGCCATGACACCTATGGGCTCATGCATGTAGATAACGCTACCGTTACTGCTTTGAATAACACTGCGTGAAACACCGCCTTTCAGCGATGTGCGGAGTTCCTCCGCCAGCTCATCAACTTCTACCTTACTTTTCCCGCCATAGAAGCACCGTACAATTATTCGACACATTTGTTTCATGGTTGCTTCCAAAGCTTCTTCAGAGTTTATTCGTTTTTCTTCTGTTATTCTGCCATATAGATCATCCACCGTCACTCCGAAAAAATCTGCCAGCACGGGTAACAGCATTACGTCCGGGCAGGTGGTGCTGTTTTCCCATTTGGAAATAGTCTGTGCTGTAACGCCCATACATTCTGCCAGAGCTTCCTGAGTCATACTGCGTTCCCTGCGGAGTTGTGCAATGGTTTCGCCAATGATTGTCATTGTTCTTCCTCCTCTGCCGTTTTGTAGTTTTATTATACACCAGAGGGCCGCATTGCTCCATCATCCAAACTGCGAGCAACTCACTTAACCGGCAAGCCACTCACTGCTATCAGGCTTAACCATTCTCAATATTTCATCTGTTTCCGGGTAAAAGCATCCTTGTAATAGGCTTTTCTGGGTCGGTTTTTTGCTGTGTTATGGCGACCTTAGAAATCGATAGCCCCTTTGGGGCAAGACTCCATACATTTCATGCAAAGAATGCATTCCGTACCATTTTCTCTCTTCCGGGAAGGATCCAGCATATCCACGTTCATAGGACAAACCCGCTTACACTTGCCGCAAGACACGCATTTCTCTGTATCTACCCGAATGCGCATCAAAGCAAAGTAGCTGGCTGGCTTCAAGAACACGGTCACTGGACAAAGGTACTTGCAAAACGCGCGGTTATCTTTGAAGGCAAACGCCAGCCCGATGCCTGCAGCGTAATACAGCAAATTGCCGATGATAAAACTCCATAGCATAATACGCTCAAGCTGCTTTACCCCTGCAAGGAACAGCACACCCACAAATGCAAGGGATACGCCGAACATCACGTAACGCAACCAACCCAGCTTTTTTCTGGGGGCTTGCGGCTGCTTGTAGGGCAGAAAATCCAGCACCATAGCTGTCCAACAGGCATAGCCGCACCAACCGCGCCCAAACAACAATGGCCCGAAGATCTTTGCCACTGCATAATGGATGGTGGCTGCTTCAAACACGCCTAAAAACAGATAGTACCAAAAGCCCTCGATCTGCATATTTTCATTATGCATCAAGCCCAAATACACCAGCATGTACAACCCAACGCCCAGTTGCACCACCTGCCGGGCATATTTGTATTTGCGAATGTACAAACCCACGCCCAGTGCCAAAAAGCCGCCAATATAGCTGAAATTGAACAAATAGAACAAATTATCCTTGCTAAGCCAAAGAATAATGGCAACCGCTTCAAAAATGCTAAAGAACACCAAACAGGGTAAGTATTTCTTGATCCGATCCATTTGCATCCCATTCTTTCATTTCAAAGACAAAGGGCTACCGGAAACCGGCAGCCCCTTTGCTTATTCAGCTTAGAAATTCTCCACCAGATTGATGTCGCTGTAACGCTTCATACCGGTACCGGCGGGGATCAGCTTACCAATGATCACGTTCTCCTTCAGACCCAGCAGCGGATCGACCTTGCCCTTGATGGCGGCATCGGTGAGCACGCGGGTGGTCTCCTGGAAGGATGCGGCGGACAGGAAGCTCTCCGTGGCCAGAGAAGCCTTGGTGATGCCCAGCAGCACACGCTTGGCGATGGCGGGGTTGCCGCCAGCCATGATGGTTTCCTTGTTGGCTTCCTCAAAGCGGTAAATATCCACCAGAGAGCCGGGCAGCAGGCTGGTATCGCCGCTATCTTCCACACGAACCTTGCGCAGCATCTGCTTGACGATAACCTCGATATGCTTATCGCTGATGTTAACGCCCTGCTGACGGTACACGCTGAGAACTTCGCGCAGCAGATAATCCTGCACAGCCTTTACGCCCAGAATGCGCAGCAGATCGTGGGGATTGATGGAGCCTTCGATGAGTTCCTGACCAGCTTCCACGACCTGACCATCCTGTACCTTCAGACGGCTGCCGTAGTTGATCTGGTAGGTCTTCTGCTCGTGAGCATCATCCACAGAAGTAACGACAATCTCGCGCTTTTTCTTGTTTTCGCCCAGAGAGACCTTACCGGAGATCTCACTGAGGATGGCATCACGCTTGGGCTTACGAGCTTCGAAGAGCTCCTCAACACGGGGAAGACCCTGCGTAATATCGTCGCCGCTGGCAATACCGCCGGTATGGAAGGTACGCATGGTCAGCTGGGTACCGGGTTCGCCGATAGCCTGAGCTGCAATGATACCAACCGCTTCGCCCACATCCACAGCGCCGCCGGTGGCAAGGTTCATGCCGTAGCAGCGGGCGCAAACGCCGGTCTCGTTACGGCAGGTAAGCACGGAGCGCACCTGCGCCTTGGTGATGCCAGCCTTCACGACCAACTTGGCCTTATCGTGGGTGATGGTCTCGTTGAGAGCGACCAGGATCTCACCGGTTTCGGGATGGATGATATCCTCAGCAGCCACACGGCCGATCAAGCGATCCTCCAAGCTTTCGATAACTTGGTTGTTGATGCTGATCTCCTGAATGGTGATGCCGCGAACCTTTTCGCCACGGGTAGCGAAGCAGTCATCCTCACGGACGATCACTTCCTGAGAAACGTCTACCAGACGGCGGGTCAGGTAACCAGAGTCAGCCGTACGAAGAGCCGTACCAGCCAGAGACCTACGGCTACCGTGAGAGGACAGGAAGAACTCAAGCACGCCCAGACCTTCACGGAAGTTTGCACGAATGGGCAATTCCAGCGTACGTCCGCTGGGAGAAGCCATGAGGCCGCGCATACCAGCCAGCTGGGAGACCTGAGCGGCGCTACCACGAGCACCGGAGTCGGTCATCATGCGGATGGGGTTAAACTTGCTAAGACCCGGCAAGATCATGCCGCGGAGCTTGGCGGTGGTGTTGTTCCAAATTTCGACGACCATGCTGTAGCGCTCGTCTTCGGACACCATACCCATGCGGTACATGTCGTTGATCTCGGCCACATTGCGGTCGGCTTCTTCCATGATGGCGGGCTTATCCACAGGCACCTTGATGTCGCTGACGGCAACGGTAACAGCGCCGCGGGTGGAATACTTGAAGCCCAATGCCTTGATGTTATCCAGCACCTGAGCAGTGCGGTGGATGCCATGCTTCAGGTATACTTCGTCTACGACCTTGCCCAGCTCTTTCTTGCCCACCAGCGTATCAACTTCCAGCGGGAACATTTCGTCCAAGCAGGTACGGGGCTTACGACCGATATCCTGAGGGATAACATCGTTGAAGATGAGCTGACCCAGCGTGCAGTTGATGCTCTTCTGAGCCTTCACGCCGTCAAACTCACGCTCCACACGCACACGGATGGGAGCCTGCAGACTCAGCTGTGCGGTCTGATAGGCCAGCATGGCTTCGTCGGGGCTGCCGTAGCTGTGGCGAGCGGGCTGACCATCGGCGCCCAGAATATATTCGCCATTCTCATCCTTGGTGTAGCCGCCCACTGCATCGGGGTTTTCCAATGTCAGGTAGTAGCAGCCGATAACCATGTCCTGAGAAGGAGACATAACGGGCTTACCATCCTGAGGCTTCAGGATGTTGTTGTGTGCCAGCATCAGGAAGCGGGCCTCAGCCTGAGCTTCCAGGCTCAGCGGCACGTGGATAGCCATCTGGTCGCCGTCGAAGTCGGCGTTGTAAGCGGTACATACCAACGGATGCAGCTTGAGGGCCTTGCCTTCTACCAGCACGGGCTCGAAGGCCTGAATGCCCAGACGGTGCAGCGTAGGTGCACGGTTCAGCAGCACCGGGTGCTCCTTGATAACTTCCTCAAGGATATCCCACACTTCGGGGCGACCCTTTTCCACCATGCGCTTGGCATTCTTGCCGTGGTGGGCCTTGTTCTGGGCCACCAGACGCTCGATAACGAAGGGCTTGAACAGCTCCAGCGCCATTTCCTTGGGCACGCCGCACTGATACAGCTTCAGTTCGGGGCCAACGACGATAACGGAACGGCCGGAGTAGTCAACACGCTTACCCAGCAGGTTCTGACGGAAACGGCCCTGCTTACCACGGAGGAAGTCGGACAGGGACTTGAGCGCACGGTTGCCGGGGCCGGTTACGGGACGGCCACGACGACCATTGTCGATCAAAGCGTCAACAGCTTCCTGCAGCATGCGCTTCTCGTTACGCACGATAATATCGGGAGCCCGCAGCTCAATGAGGCGCTTGAGGCGGTTGTTACGGTTAATAACACGACGGTACAGGTCGTTAAGGTCGGAGGTGGCGAAACGGCCGCCATCCAGCTGCACCATGGGGCGCAGATCCGGAGGCATGACGGGGATCACGTCCAGGATCATCCACTCGGGCTTGTTGTTAGACAGGCGGAAAGCCTCCACAACTTCCAGGCGCTTCACGGCACGGGCACGCTTCTGACCTTCGGTCTCACGGTCGCGCTCCTTCTCGGCCAGCTCGGCGATCTCCTTCTTCAGTTGTATGCTCAGCTGATCCAGATCCAAGGACTGGAGCAGTTCCTTTACAGCTTCGGCGCCCATACCGGCACGGAAGCTGCCCTTGCCGCACTTGGCCTCTACCTCGCGGTACTTGGCGTCGTTGATCAGCTCGTGCTTCTTCAGGCCGGTCTCGCTGGGATCGCCGGGATCCAGCACGATAAAGTTGGCAAAATACAGCACCTTCTCCAGCGTGCGGGGGCTGATGTCCAGCAGCATGCCCATACGGCTGGGGATGCCCTTGAAATACCAGATATGGCTTACAGGGGCAGCCAGCTCGATATGGCCCATGCGCTCACGGCGTACCTTGGCACGGGTAACCTGCACGCCGCACTTATCGCAGACCTTGTTCTTATCCTTGAACTTGATGCGCTTGTACTTACCGCAGTTGCACTCCCAGTCCTTGGTAGGTCCAAAAATGCGCTCGCAGTACAAACCGTCCTTTTCAGGCTTCAAGGTACGGTAGTTAATGGTTTCAGGCTTGGTAACCTCGCCGCAGCTCCATGCGCGGATCTGCTCCGGAGAAGCCATGCCGATCTGGATGGAATCAAGATTGTTCAGGTCAAACAAAACACGGCACTTCCTTTCGGTGAATCGGCTTGACGGGTGTTACTCCTCATCCATGGGGTCGCTGAAATCCACAGAACCCAGGTCGTCGCCCAGATCCATGTCGAAATCATCCAGCGCATCCATGCTGAAATCAACATCCATGTCCACATCGGCAGCGGTCTCCTGCTCGGCGATGGCGGTATCTTCGGCTTCCTCTTCGGGCTTATCTTCGCCGCGGGAGGAGGAGATGTCCATATCGAAGTCTTCGTCATCCAGTTCACGGATGATGATCTCTTCCTTATTGGCATCCAGCACACGGATATCCAGCGCCAGAGACTGCAGTTCCTTGATAAGGACCTTGAAGCTTTCCGGCACGCCGGGAGCGGGGATGTTGGTGCCCTTGACGATGGCTTCGTAGGCCTTTACACGACCCACGATATCGTCGGACTTGACGGTGAGGATCTCCTGCAGGGTATTGGCGGCGCCGTAGGCCTCCAAAGCCCAGACTTCCATCTCGCCGAAGCGCTGACCGCCAAACTGAGCTTTACCGCCCAGAGGCTGCTGGGTAACGAGAGAGTACGGACCCACGGAACGGGCGTGCATCTTGTCGTCTACCAGATGGTGGAGCTTGAGGAAGTACATATAACCGACGGTAACAGGGTTTTCGAAGGGTTCGCCTGTACGGCCGTCGTAGAGGATGGTCTTACCGCTGGGATCCTTGCCGGCCATTTCCAGACACTTGGCAATGTCGTCCATGGTGGCACCGTCGAACACGGGGGTGGCTACATGCCAGCCAAGGGTCTTGGCGGCCATGCCCAAGTGCACTTCCAGCACCTGACCGATGTTCATACGGGAGGGAACGCCCAAGGGGTTCAGCACGATCTGCAAGGGGGTACCATCGGGCATGAAGGGCATATCTTCTTCACGCAGGATGCGGGATACAACACCCTTGTTACCGTGACGGCCGGCCATCTTGTCGCCCACGCTGATCTTACGCTTCTGGGCGATGTAAACACGAACCATCATGTTTACGCCGGGAGACAGCTCGTCCTTATTTTCACGGGTGAAGACCTTTACGTCTACAACGATACCGCCTTCGCCATGGGGCACACGCAGAGAGGTGTCGCGCACCTCGCGGGCCTTTTCGCCAAAGATGGCACGCAGCAAGCGCTCTTCAGCGGTCAGATCGGTCTCGCCCTTGGGGGTGACCTTACCGACCAGAATATCGCCTGCACGAACCTCGGCACCAATGCGGATGATACCGTCTTCGTCCAGATCCTTCACAGCATCGTCGCCGATGTTGGGAATATCACGGGTGATCTCTTCCGGCCCAAGCTTGGTCTCACGGGCTTCGGATTCAAACTCCTCGATGTGGATGGAGGTATAGATGTCTTCCTTGACCAGCTTTTCGCTGATAAGGACGGCGTCTTCGTAGTTGTAGCCTTCCCAGGTCATGAAACCGATGAGCACGTTGCGGCCCAGACCGATCTCGCCCTTTTCAGTGGAAGGACCATCAGCCAGCAGATCGCCCTTTTCTACGCGCTGACCAGCCTTTACACGGGGGTGCTGGTTGATGCAGGTGCCCTGGTTGGAACGGGCAAACTTGCTCAGCTTGTAGGTGTGGGCTTCCCGGTTGTCATCGCGGATAACGATGGAATCACCAGCGACCTTTTCGACCACACCGGCTTCCTTGCTCAGCAGCACAACGCCGCTGTCGTGGGCAGCCTTGAATTCCATACCGGTGCCTACGATGGGGGCTTCCGGCACCAGCAGAGGCACGGCCTGACGCTGCATGTTGGAACCCATCAGTGCACGGGTAGCGTCGTCGTTCTCAAGGAAGGGGATCATGGCGGTGGCCACGGATACGATCTGACGGGGGCTGACGTCGATCAGGTCAACGTTCTCACGGTGCACCTGCACGAACTCGGCCTTGTCACGAACGGTGATGTATTCATTGGTGAAGGAACCATCGGCTTCCAGAGGCTCCTTGGCCTGAGCCACAACGTAGAAGTCTTCTTCGTCGGCGGTCAGGTACACGATATCGTTGGTCACCTTGTGGGTCTTGGGATCGATGATGCGGTAGGGAGCTTCGATGAAGCCGTACTCGTTGATACGGGCATAGGTAGCCAGAGAGCCGATCAGACCGATGTTGGGACCTTCAGGGGTCTCAATGGGGCAGATGCGGGCATAGTGGCTGTAATGAACGTCGCGAACCTCGAAGGAGGCACGGTCACGGTTCAAGCCGCCGGGGCCCAGAGCGGACAGACGGCGCTTGTGGGTCAGCTCAGCCAGCGGGTTGGGCTGATCCATGAACTGGGACAGCTGGGAGGAGCCGAAGAACTCCTTGATGGCGGCGCTTACCGGACGGATGTTGATCAGTTCGCCGGGCTTTACATCGTCGGCATCCTGAATGGCCATGCGCTCACGCACTACACGCTCCAAGCGGCTCAGACCGATGCGGATCTGGTTCTGCAAAAGTTCGCCCACAGAGCGCAGACGGCGGTTGCCCAGATGGTCGATATCGTCGGTAAAGCCGATGCCGTAAGGCAGACCCAGCAGATAGCTGACGGAGGCCACGATATCTTCGGTGATGATGTGCTTGGGCATCAAGTCGTGCAGACGAGCCTTGACCATATCGCGAAGTTCCTCTTCGCCGCTTGCGGCATCGAGGATCTCCTTGAGCACGGGGTAGAGCACCTGCTCCTGCACGCCGGCTTCCTTGGGATCGAAGGGCAGATAGCAGGCAGCATCCACAAAGTGGTTGCCTACGACCTTATGAGCCTTGCCTTCCACATCCACATAGGCCTCGTTGATACCGGCATTCTGGATGGCGCGGGCAACGTCCTTCTCGATCACATCGCCAGCCTTGACCATAACTTTCTTGGTCTCGGGGTTGATGATATCCTCAGCGGCGACCCGATCCTGAATACGGGTGGCCAAAGAGAGCTTTTTGTTAAACTTGTAGCGGCCAACGCGCATCAAGTCGTAGCGCTTGGCATCGAAGAACAGGGAATTGAACAGATTGGTGGCGCTCTCCTTCGTGGGGGGCTCGCCGGGCTTCTGCTTTTTGTAGATCTCGATGAGACCTTCATCCTTGCTCTTAGCACCGTCGCCCTTCTGGATGGTGGCCATCAGGCGCCCATCCTCGCCCAGCAGGTCGATGCTCTGGGCATCGGTGCCGTAGCCCAAAGCACGCAGGATCAGCGTGATGGGCAGTTTGCGGGCACGGTCGATACGCACCCACAGCACGTTGTTGGAGTCGGTTTCGTACTCCAACCAAGCACCACGGTTGGGGATGACCGTGGTGGAGAACAGGTGCTTACCGGTCTTATCGATCTGGTCGCCATAGTATACACCGGGCGAACGAACCAGCTGGCTGACGATAACACGCTCTGCACCGTTAATGATAAAGGTACCGTGCTCGGTCATGAGGGGGAAGTCGCCCATAAACACGTCGGATTCTTTGATCTCGCCCGTTTCACGGTTCTTCAGGCGGACAAAGACCTTCAAGGGAGCGGCATAGGTCATATCCCGTTCCTTGCAGCGTTCGACGCTGTTCTTGGGCTCTTCTAAAGAATAGTCCACAAACTCCAGCGAGAGATTTTCCGTATAGTCTACGATCGGCGACACGTCGTCCAGCACTTCGCGGAGATCGGTCTCCAAAAAGCGCTGGTATGAGTTTTTCTGCACCTCGATGAGATCGGGCATATCCAGGATCTCGTCGATATGAGAAAAGCTCTGGCGCGTTCTGTGCTTACCCATTTGAACTTCATGCACCATAAATGCCATCACCCCTTATGTTCCTCGCACCTGACCAAAACAGACAATTCGTACCGTTTGCATGCGGCAGGATTTTCCTGTTGCATTTTTGCTCAAAGGTATGTACAATACCATCAAGCCACCGGCATAGAATGCGCAGTTTAGATACTGATGCAATTCTATATTATAGCCCCCGTATATTCGTCTGTCAATACTTTCAGAAGAAAGGATTCACATTTTCCCAATTTTTTTATCCATTGTTCTGAAATTGTTTTCCACTATTTCGCAGAGGTGACAAACATGATCAAATTTGGACAGGTAACTGCTTACGATACTGCCACCAAAACGGCGACCATTACCTACATTCGCCCGGATGCCTGCGAAAAATGCGGCGGCTGCACCGCCATGAGCCAAACAGGCTCCATCACCTTGAAAGCCGATTGCAAAGAGGGCGATTGGGTGCGTGTAGAACTGCCGGACAACCGCTTTCTCAGCGCCACACTGATGGCTTACGTATTGCCGCTGGTGTGCTTTGTGGTGGGGCTGCTCTTGGGCAGCCAGTTTTCCGGCGGCAACGAGCTGTGGGCCATGGGTGGCAGCGTGATCGGTCTGGGCTTAGGGCTTGTAGGCATGAAGGCCTGCGACAAACTGATCACCGGTCGCCCGGAGTGGACGCCCCGCGTAGCAGAAGTATACGACCAAAAGCCCGATACCGGCATTTTGGGCTGTGGGCAGGAATAAGCTGCGATCCATCGTCATTTTTCAGAACGGTTCCATACGGGTTCCGTTCTTTTTGTTTGCTTTCTGACCCGCACTAGCAGAAACGAAGCTGCGCTTATTCCTTGGGCTCTTCTCCCATCCACACGACTGAAATTGTTTTTTACACAAAAAACGGCAAATTTTCACCAAATCTCCCCTGTTCAAATCGCTTTGGCTGTGTTATACTATAAAGCGTTAGATGGGAACGTTTGCTTAGACCATCGACAAATCAATTTTCTAAACACCTTTGCATGCAGACCAATTTCTTTGTGCCTGTGTGCTGGAATGTTGTATTTGTTTTTCGTTTGAATTGTTTGCGCACTTTGCGCTGAAGGAGGCCCTTATGGCAGATACCGAACAGAGGCTCAAAATTATTCCCCTTGGCGGCGTTGATGAGTTCGGCAAAAACATTACCGTAGTAGAATACGGCGATGATATGCTGGTGGTGGACTGCGGCTCCATCTTCCCTAAGGAAGACATGCTGGGCGTTGACTTGGTCATCCCGGATGTTACCTATCTGATCAAAAACCGGCACAAGATCCGTGGTCTTTTGCTAACCCATGGTCACGAGGATCACATCGGCGCAACGCCTTATGTGCTGCGTCAGGTGCCCATGCCCCTGTACGGTACCAAGCTGACCCTTGCTTTGGTAGACCTGAAGCTGAAGGAGCATCGTGTCGCCGGCATCCCGCTGAATGTGATCAAGCCCCGTGATGAGCTGGATCTGGGCTGCTTCCATGTAAAGTTCATCCACGTGAACCACTCCATCGCTGGTGCTGTGGCTATCGCCATCACCTGCCCGGCGGGCACCATCGTTTTCAGCGGCGACTTCAAGATCGACTTTACCCCCATCGATGGTGAAGTAGCCGACCTGGCCAGTTTTGCCATGCTGGGCAACGACGGCGTGCTGGCCTTCCTGTGCGAAAGCACCAACGTGGAGCGCAAGGGTCACACCATGTCCGAAACCAAGATCGGGCAGACCTTCATCGATATGTTCCAGCAGGCCAAGGGACGTGTCATCGTTGCCATGTTCGCCTCCAACATCCATCGTGTACAGATGGTGGTGGATTCTGCCCAGCTGTTCGGGCGCAAAGTTTGCTTCGTAGGCCGCAGCATGGTCAATGTGACCCGTGTGGCCATGTCCATCGGCGAACTCAACATCCCCGAAGAAAACATCATCGATGTGGACGATATCGACAGCTATCCCGACGAAGAAGTGCTGGTGGTGACCACCGGCTCTCAGGGCGAGGCTATGGCCGGTTTGACCCGTATGGCCTATGGCGAACACCGCAAGCTGCAAATTCGCCCCACCGATATGGTCATCATTTCCGCACACCCCATCCCCGGCAACGAAAAGCCGGTAGCCCGTGTCATCAACCAGCTGTACCGCTGCGGCGCTAACGTGATGTACGGCCAGCTGGGCGAAGTGCACGTTTCCGGCCACGCCTGCGAAGAAGAGATCAAGCTTTTGCACGTGCTGTGCAAGCCCCGCTACTTTATCCCCATCCACGGCGAATACGCCAAGCTGTGGCAGCATGCCGAGTTGGCAGAGTCTCTGGGCACTCCCAGCCAGAATATCATCATCCCCGAGATCGGTCAGGTGATCGAAATGAGCGAGGACTTCCTCGACATCACCGGTACCGTGCCCACCGGCGGCGTGCTGGTGGACGGTCTGGGCATCGGCGACGTGGGCAACGTGGTGCTCCGCGACCGCAAGCACCTCAGCCAAGACGGCCTGATCATCGTGGTCATGGCCATCGATCGGGACAGCGGCATCTTGGTATCCGGCCCCGACCTGATCAGCCGCGGTTTTGTCTATGTGCGTGAAAACGAAGACATCATCGAAAACAGCCGCGAACTGGCCCGCAGCATCATTGCCAGCTACGGCCGCATCGACGGTAGCGAATGGCAGAACATGAAGAACCGCATCAAGGATGAGCTGCATCGCTATATCTTCGATCAAATCAAGCGCAACCCCATGATCTTGCCGATCATTATGGAGATCTAATACCACCGACAATACCTATCACAGGCAGTTATGCAACGGCGTAACTGCCTGATTCTTTTAGATCAAAAAGAGACGGCGCAACGGCCGTCTCTTTTTTGCTTTGTATTCCTCTTATTCTCCTGCCAACAATTGAATGGCGCGAGCGAAAATCTGCACATTCTGCATCAGTCCATCAATGCTGGCATACTCGCCTGCCTGATGAGCCAGTTCCTCATCCTCAGGGAATGCACTGCCAAAGGCCACACCCTCTTGCAAGCAACGAGCGTAGGTGCCGCCACCGGTAGCGATGCACTCCTTGGGGCGACCCGTTACCTCGTGGTAGGCCTCCAGCAAAGCGGAAACCAGCTCGCTGGAGGGGGCCACATGATGGGGATCCTTCTGCTCATCCACCGTTACCTGAATCTCCTTACCCAGCGCAGCGGTAGCGGCTGCCACCAGCGCTTCCCAATTGCACAGGATGGGATAGCGGATATCCAGCGTGGCATAGAGACCGTTTTCCGGGCTGTAGCGCAGGATGCCCAGATTGCAGGTAAGTCCGCCGCTGGTCTCATCGCTGCAGCGGATGCCGAGACCGCTACCGTCGGACTCCATGCCCACCACATCAGCCAACTTTTTGAGCACACCGCACACGCCCAGCGCACGCAGCATGATCAGCAGCTGCCCCAGTGCATTCCGGGCTGCCTCAGGATAGGCTGCGTGACCGGGAATACCGGTGGAGATCAGCTTGATGGTGTGCTCGCCTTGATATTCGGCTTCCACCTGCACCATCATATCCTCTGCCAGCCGGTTGATCTTCTCGCAGTCCGCTTCCGAACCGGCGATCAAAGCGGTGGCGTTGCCGGGGATCACATTGCAGCGTTCACCTACATTGATCTCCTTCACTTCCAGCCCATCGGCGCAGTAGGGTGCACGCAGGCTCAGGTGCAAAAGTCCCTTCTCGGTGTTGATGACAGGGAAGCTGGCATCGGGGCTGAAACCGGTCTTGGGCATATCGCAATGCTCGCAATAGTAATGCATGTCCTCCCAGCCGCTTTCCTCGTCGCAGCCCAAGATCAGACGAACTTCCCGCTTCAGGGGCACGCCCGCTTCCTTCAGGGCCTTCATGGCGTACAGGGCTGCAATGGCAGGGCCTTTGTCATCGGAGGTGCCACGGCCATAGATGCGGTCGCCTACCTGCACCGGCTCAAAGGGCGGGGTCTGCCAGCCGTCACCGGCGGGCACCACGTCCAAATGCGCCAAAATACCCAGCGGCTCCACGCCGATGGGGCCCATGCGCAGATCACCAGCGTATTCGTCGATGTTGCGAACCTCAAAACCCATCCGGGCGCCTTCTTCCAAGGCCATGTGCAGCATGCGCTTTACTTCTTCGCCAAAGGGTGCGCCGGGCAAAGCGGCTTCCTTCACGCTGGGCACAGCGATCCAGCGTTTCAAAGTATCCACCAAATCATCCCGCATCGTATCGATGATCGTATTGATATCCATCAGGTTTATCCTCCATTATGCTTTAATGGCTGCTTCCAGCCGTTTGATCGCTTCTATGGTATTGGCGTGAGGGCAAGCCAGATTGATGCGCAGGAAGCCCGCGCCTGCCTCCTGCCCGAAGAATGCGCCTTCGGTGAAGAAAACGCCGTGTTCCTGCGTGCGGCGGTTCAGTTCCTCCATGGAAAAACCATAAGCCCGCAGATCGATCCATGCCAGATAGGTAGCTTCCAAGGGCGTCAGCACCGCTTTGGGCAGTTTCTGTGCCAGCTCATCCTTCAAAAGGGCATAGGCCTGACGGAGATAATCCTTCAGCCCATCCAGCCAAAGGTCGCCGTACAGATGAGCGGCTTCGCAGGCCACCATGGCAAAGATGTTGCCTTGGGTAACACCGGAGGCGCTCATCTGCTGGGTCATGGCAGAAAGCAAAGCCTGATTACGGCACAGCAGAGCAGCCTGCTGCAAACCAGCCAAATTAAAGGTTTTGCTGGCGCTGGTAAGAGCAGCCACCCGGTCGTCTGCCCCATCGGCGATGGACAGGATCGGTACAAAGGGTTTCTCGCCCAGTACAAAATCCATATGGATCTCGTCGGAAACAAGGGCGCAATCGTAACGCTTCAGCAGCTGCCACAGCGCTGTTAATTCTTCTTTCGTCCACGCACGCCCCACCGGGTTGTGGGGGTTGCACAGCAGCATCAGCTTTGCGCCGCCTTTCAGGGCTTCCTCCACCGATGCCAGATCCATGGTGTAATAGCCCTGCTCATCCCGCTTCAGGGGGCATTCCCACAGCTTGCGCCCGTTATCCCGCACGCTGCCATAGAAGGGGCCATACACAGGCGGCTGTACGATCACGCTGTCGCCGGGCTGGGTAAGCGTAAGAACCGCGCTTTTCAAACCGGTGATCACGCAGGGCAGCATGGCATGGCTTTCCACCGGCAGCTTAAGGCCGTGGCGGCGCTCCAAAAAGCCCATAAGAGCCTTGGCACACTCCTTCGTATAGCTGGTGTAGCCAAACACCGGGTGCTGCGCCCGCTTCTGAATGGCCTCCATGATCTCATCAGCACAGGGAAAATCCATATCGGCCACCCACATGGGCAACACGTCTTGACCCATGCGCTCTGCCACGCCATCCCACTTTTCACAAGCGGTGTTGCGGCGCTCTACGCCCCGGTCAAAATAAGCTTTGTCGTAGGTTTTCATTGGTGTTCCTCCTGCCCCATGGGCTCCTTACAGCAAATGATCCAATACCCTGCTTCCTTTTCCACCACTTCTGCCTGATGGTACAGGGTGCGCAGATAGGTAAGTGCAGAGGGTGCGCCCTGCTGCTTGCGAATGACCAGCCACAACTGCCCGCCCTTGGCAAGACAGGTGGCAGCATCGGCAAACATCTGATAAATAACAGCTTTACCGGCACGAATGGGCGGGTTTTGCAAGATGTAATGATACTTTTCACCCAATACTTTTACATAGCCATCCGAAACCAACACCTGTGCTGAAACGCCGTTTTGCTTGGCGTTTTGCTGGCTAAGGCCGCAGGCGCGCTCGTTTACATCCGCCATCGTGATGCGGGCGGCGGGCCAATGCCTGCCCACCGTTATGCCAATAACGCCATAGCCGCAGCCCATATCCAGCACATCGCCGGACAGCTCTTCCGGCAGGGCCCGAAGTAGAATATCCGTGCCCTTGTCGATCTCTGTGCGAGAAAACACCCCGCTGTCCGTTTCAAAGCGGAGTGCTTCCCCCCGGTAGGTATAGCTTACCTGCCCGGGCTTATGTTTGCTCTCTGGTTGCGCAGTATAATAATGGTCAGCCATTTTCGATTCCTTTCCCATTGGGTGGGGTAGTTTCTGCGGCACCGGTGCTGCGGGGCTGTACACAAGCCCGCAATGCCGATAGCTCGTCATCGGTCAGAGGGCGATGCTGCCCCACAGGCAGATCATCCGGCAAGGTGAGCGGCCCAAAGGTGCACCGATGCAGCGCTGTTACTTCGTGCTGGGTGGCAGCAAACATCCGCTTTACCTGATGAAACTTGCCTTCCCGAACCTCCACCAGTGCTATGCTTTCCTCCGGTGTGCTTTCTAAAATGGTCAGTTTAGCAGGCTTGGCTGTAAAATCGGATAGTTGCAACCCATCGGCAAAAGCCTTTACATCCGCTTCGGTAAGCTGACCGGTGACCGTTGCCCGGTACTGTTTCCACACGTGCCGGTTGGGGCTGAGCAAAAAATGCGCCAGTTCGCCATCGTTGGTCAACAGCAGGAGACCGGTGGTGTCCTTATCCAGCCGCCCAACAGGCAGCACTTTACGCTTGCGCAGGTTCTCCGGTACCAGATCCATTACGGTCTGGGCGCGGCTATCCCGGGCAGCGGTGAGCACACCGGCGGGCTTATGCAGCAGATAGTATTGCTGGCTGCTATCCCCCACGATCTCACCGGCCAGCGTTACTTGCACCTCTGGGGAGATCTGGGTATCCGGCTTGCGCACCACCTGACCATCCACCCGCACCGCACCGCTGCGGATCAGCTTGCCTGCCTCGCTGCGGGAGCGTTCGCCGCTTTGGGACAGATATTTATCCAGCCGCATCATCAGCCATCGACCTTCTGCTGCTGGGGATAGTAGGTGGGGCTTTCCTGCTGCACCCACATAGGCACGACCGGTGCTTGAGGCATCGGTACATCGGACGGGGCTTGAGATGCCTGAATGCTCTTGGCAACGGCGCTGTTATCTACCACTGCTTCGTTAACAGCGTGGCGCTTGCGAGCCGTGGCGAAGGTGGCCGTCAAAATGCGGCGCACAGGCAAAAGCGGCAGGTACAGCAACAGGAAGGCCAGCGCCAAGGGGCCGATCAGCTCGTTCAGCTTATCTACTGCAACAAAATTGCGCACCATATTGATATTGACCAGCTCCACCGTGGGGGCCAGCATCTTTTTGGCGTAGAGCACCAGCACCACAAGAAAGGGAGCCAGCAAAATAAGATTGACCAACCCTACCAGCAACTGACGGAAACGGCGACCGCGCATCCGGCGGCGGATCTCGCTGCGGGGGTTGCGCTCATCGCGGGTAGCGGCTACCCAGATATAGCGGTTGCAGCTGTTGCGCAAAACGCCATAGAAGAAAAGGAGCACGCCCAGCCCCAGCACAATGCCCACCATCATGAGCCCTTCCATGTAGGAGCCTTGCGGATGAGCAGCCGGGGTACCGCCAAAGAGCTTGATAAAGAAATCGCCAACGCTATGCCATACCGATGCGCCCCACTGACCCATGCTTTGCAGGGTGACCAGCAGCTCGGCAGGGCTTTCTTCCAGCGGGAAGAGATAGTACCAAGCCATAACAGCCAACATGACCACCAGCGGCAGCAGCCACTTGACCACATTCAGCACATGGAGCAGGCTTTCGCCCAGCTTTTCGCCATAGTGCTGGGTACCCAGCGCTGCATCAAAAGAAAAGAAGCGCTGGCGGGGCCTTTGCACCACCGCATCCGCAAAGGAAAAGCGCATGGGCAGCACAATTAAAAGCAAAAACACCGGGCAAAGCAGTGCGCCCCAACGCCACGGCGAGCCTGCAGGCATGAGCAAAAACAGCAGCGGAGCCAGCATCAACAGGCGCATAAGCACCGCAAAAAGCGTATAGGTCAGCGCACGAAAATAGAAAGCCAAGGGGTTCTGACGGTATGTGTTCATCAGCAATAGCCATCCTTTCCCCGCCGAAAAACAGCGGGAATGATAGCTCTATTATAGTGCATAAATGTCTTGGTTGCAACCGGGAAATGGGCGGTCGTCTGCGCTGCAAGCAAAAGCCCCGCCGCCCTATTACAGGCAGCGGGGCTTGCTATCAAATTGAGAAACCGATCAGCGCTTATTCGGCAGCGCCGGTGTAGGTGAGCAAACGCTCCGGCGGGAAGTGGGCAATAAAGGTCTTGCCGCGGGTGAGCTGGATCTCGTTGCCCTTATCATCGAAGAAGACGGTGGGGCTGGTCTCGCTCTCGCGTACCCAGTAGCCGGGAATGTAGCGGCCGCCGATGAAGATATCAGCATTGCCCTGACCCACAGACAGCATCTTGGGCATGGTCTTGTTGTTCTTTACATACTCGTAAGGCACGCGCTGAATGATAACGTTGGAGAAGCTGAGCTGCTCGGCGTTTTCTTCGCTGCGGTCCTCGGCAGAGTCGAAGGACATGTAGGGCGCGCTGGCACTGTAGCGCAGGTAGTGGTTGTTGGTCTCATCGTAGTAGAAATGAGAGATGTAGCGCTTGTGGCCCCAGTCCAGATTGATGGTGTAGGCCTGCTCGTAGCCCTCGGTGTAGGGGCTGAAATCTACAAACAGGAAGGGATGGGGGGTAGCGTTGCGCCACTCCTGCGGCACGGTCTCGCGGATAGCAACGGGGTTGACGGTCACGTTATCGGGGTTCTTGAGGCCTTCGACACGATACCAGTAATCGTTGTAATCGTTGCCGTCCAGATTGAAGACAACGCCCTTTTCGATGGCGCCCAGCTCGCTGAAGGTCTCCACAATGTTGTTGCCTTCGGCACGGGGGCCGCCCATGAACACGATGCCGCCCTGCCACTCTTCACGCAGCAAAGCGTGACCGATACGGGCAGAACGCACGGGGCCGGCGCTGGTGGGGTAGCCTTCGTTAAGGCTATCGCTAAACATAAAGGTAATACGGGTCTGACCCTCGCGGTAGAGGATGCCTTCGTAAACCACATCGGCATACTGGCCGCTCCAAGGAGCACGGTTGCCAACACCGGCGGTGGTGACCTTCTTGCCGTCGATCTTAACAGTATCATCGGGGTTGCTGATCTGTACCAGCACGGGGAAATACCAACCGTCGCTCAGAGGCAAACCGGTGGTGGTGCTTTCGCCGGGGATAACGGGGTTGTCGCTGAGCTGGCTTGCATCGTAAGCAATGTTACGGTCTTCCATATTCTGCAGCACAACAGCACCATCGGTATCCATCGTATACTTGGCGCCCTTATCGGGGTCGGACTTTTCATCAGCCGCCAAAGCCATGCCGCTGGTCAGCAGCAAGGCAGCAACCAACAGGATAGAGAGTAGTTTCTTCACTTTGTTGCCTCCTTAAGTAGCAATCAATCCGTGGTCATCATGGGGGATCCATCCAATTAGACGGATCAAACGCCATATTCGTTTCCCATTATATCCTACAAGTTTGTGAATGTCAACGTAATAAATTCGTAACACTTG
This sequence comes from Candidatus Limiplasma sp., assembly GCA_045538465.1. Classification (GTDB taxonomy): domain Bacteria; phylum Bacillota; class Clostridia; order Christensenellales; family Aristaeellaceae; genus Limiplasma. The sequence continues at coordinate 36,448 of JAZSRK010000092.1, forward strand.
TAGCTTTTCGAAGCGGTCCCGCAGCGCCAAAGCACCGATTTTCGGCGAAAATCTTGACTTTTTACCAAGCGATGGGGTATGATATTTAAGTTGTGTATACGGGTCGGTTTACCCGTTTCTATCTTTGCAATGAGCACGAGCGAAAGGAGCGAGGCTATGGAGCACCTGATCACCGCGGTAGAACCCGGCAGCCCGGCAGCCCGGCATGGACTGGAAGCGGGCGATACCCTGTGCGCCATCAACGGCGAAACCATTGTAGACGAGATCGACTATCAGGCGCTGATCGCCGCCTCCCGCATAAAGCTGAACCTCAAGCGCAAAGACGGCAAGCAGGAGACCCTGCTCATCCGCAAGGATGAAGCCGAGCCCATGGGGCTGCATTTTGGGCAAAGCATGACGCTTAGCCCCCGCCCTTGCCACAACAAGTGCATTTTCTGCTTTATCGACCAGATGCCCAAAGGCCTGCGGGAGACCCTATACGTAAAGGACGACGACTGGCGCTATTCCCTGATGATGGGCAACTTTGTTACCCTGACCAACGTAAGCGACGAGGAGATGAAGCGCATCATCAAGCGCAAGCCCTCGCCGCTGTACATCAGCGTACACGCCACCAAGCCTTCCCTGCGCTGCCGGATGATGAACAACCGCTTCGCCGGCGACCTGATGGATAAGCTGCACAGGCTCAAGGATGCGGGCATCCGCTTCCATTGCCAGATCGTGGTCTGCCCCGGATACAACGACGGCGAAGTGCTGCTTGAGACCCTGCACGACCTGCGCTCCCTTGCGCCCGCCGCTATGACCGTTGCCATGGTGCCGGTAGGACTTACCAAGTGCCGGGATGGGCTAGCCCAGCTTACGCCCTTTACCAGCGAAGGCGCTGCCGCCCTTTTGGACAGCATTGCACCGTTTCAGGAAGAGTGCCGCAAAATGCTGGGCACCACCTTCGCCTTCCCCAGTGATGAGTTCTACTGCCTTGCGGGGCGCGCCATCCCAGATGAGGAGTGGTACGAGGGCTTTCCCCAGATCGAAAACGGCGTAGGCCTTTTGCGCAGGCTGGAAATGGAAATGGAGGATTCCGCCTTCTTCGACGATGAGCCGGATGCCCCTGCACCCAAGCGCAGCTACCTGATCGCCACCGGCATCAGCGCAGCGCCCCATATGAAGCGGCTGTGCAAGCGCTTTGCCCCGGAAGGGGTATCGGTGAAGGTGCTGCCGGTCATCAACCGTTTCTTTGGCGATACGGTCACCGTTACAGGGCTTTTGACTGGCGGCGACGTGCTCAGCGCCCTCACCCCCGACAACTGCCAAGGCTGCGATACCCTGCTGCTGTGTGCCGTGATGCTGCGCCACGAGCGGGATCTGTTCCTTGACGATATGACCATTGACGAATTTTGCAAACGCTCGCCCCTGCCAGTTCAGCTGGTGGAAAACGACGGGCAAGCCCTGTATGATGCATTGAGAGGTAGATAAGCATGGCAAAACCCCTTGTGGCCATCGTTGGCCGCCCCAACGTGGGCAAATCCACTTTCTTTAACAAGATCGCCGGTCGGCGCATCTCCATCGTGGAGGACATTCCCGGCGTGACCCGCGACCGTGTATATGCCGATGTGGAATGGATGGGTCGCCGCTTCAGCATGGTGGATACCGGCGGTCTGGACATGCGCTCTGAAGACGTGCTGCTGAGCCAGATGCGCCGTCAGGCAGAGATCGCCATGGACACCGCCGATGTGATCTGCTTTTTCTGCGACGGCCGTACCGGCATGACCCCCGATGACGAGGACATCGCCAACTACCTGCGCAAGACCCACAAGCCCTTGCTGCTGGTGGTCAATAAGATGGACCATATGGGGCTCAACGACCAGTTGTACGAATACTACAATCTGGGTCTGGGCGACCCCATACCATCAGCGCCACCAACATGCTGGGCTTGGGCGATCTGCTGGAAGCCATCGTTAAGGAACTGCCTCCCGCCGAAGAGGACGAGATGGAGGACGATGAGCATGTGATCCAGCTGGCGCTGGTAGGCCGCCCCAATGTGGGCAAGAGCAGCCTGACCAACAAACTGCTGGGTCAGGAACGCACCATGGTAAGCGATATCCCCGGCACCACCCGCGATGCCATCGATACCCTGTTTACCGATACAGATGGCACCCGCTTCAACATTATCGATACCGCCGGCATGCGCAAGAAAAAGGCGGTGGAGGATGAGTCTCTGGAGCGCTACAGCGTGCTGCGTTCCATCGCTGCCATCGACCGCTGCGATGTGGCGTTGCTGCTCATCGATGCCCAGACCGGCGTAACCGAGCAGGATACCAAGATCGCCGGTCTCATCCTGAATGCTGGCAAGGCCGTCATCGTGGTCGTCAACAAGTGGGATGCCATCGAAAAGGATACCAACACCATGGAGCAGATGCGCAAGAAGATCTTGGGCGACCTGAAATTTATGAGCTATGCTCCCGTGCTGTTCCTTTCCGCTTTGACCGGCCAACGCGTAAACAATGTGCTGGGCGCTGTAAAGGCTGCCTTTGAGCAGTACCGCAAGCGCATCCCCACGGGCGTGCTCAACGAAGCCCTGGCCGATGCACAGGCCAGCCTGCAGCCGCCCATCTCCGGCGGCCGCCGCCTGAAGATCTACTATGCTACCCAGCAGAGCGTCTGCCCGCCCACCTTCGTGTTCTTCATCAACGATGAGGAACTGATGCACTTTGCCTACGAGCGGTATCTGGAAAACCAGTTCCGCAAGAGCTTTGGCTTTACGGGCACGCCCATCCGGTTTATTCTGAGAGAAAAGCAGAAGGATAACTGATTTTGTTGAATTGTCGGAGCGGCAAAGCGGCTCCGGCAATTTCTTTTGAGGATGAGGGCTGAGGTGTGACTATTTTTCATTTGTGCCGAGCCAATTTGAAAGGGTGATTTATTTTCATGAAAACCTTGTATATGCTCGGCGGCCCCATGGGCGTTGGCAAAACCACAGTATGCCAACTGCTAAAGAAGCGGCTGCCTAACTGCGTGTATCTGGATGGGGATTGGTGCTGGGATGCGGATCCCTTTCAGGTAACGGAGGAAACCAAGGTGATGGTGCTGGACAATATCTGCGATATGCTGAACCGCTTTTTGCATTGCACTGCCTATGAAAACATTGTGTTTGGCTGGGTGATGCATGAGCAGGCCATCTTGGATAGCATTGTGGGCAAACTGGATACTGCAAGCTGCCAAGTGCGGCAAATTTCCTTGCTTGCGGATGAAGACAGCCTGCGCCAGCGGCTTTTGCAGGATGTTGCGGATGGGCTGCGTACATCGGATGTGATCGAGCGCAGCCTTGCACGGTTGCCGCTGTACCAGAAGCTGAATACGATCAAGATGGATACAAGCGGGAAAACAGCTTTGCAGGTGGCGGAGATGATTGCGAGTATTTGATTGTCGTGCGTAGCAGCTAATGCTGCTTTCGCCGGATCATATTACACATAATCCAAATAAACACAACAACGCCCGAGGAAACACTTTTCCGTTTCCTCGGGCATTGCTTTTATTGATGACTATAGACAGTCTTATTCCCCCCTTGCGCCCGTGAAACGGGCGCAAACCGGAGGTGCAGGAGGCGCTGACCCGCAACCTCAGTCGGCGTACAGTCCACTGTCGTGGCCTGTACTTGCTTCGGTTGACGACTACGGGTCGCTAACGGCTTCGCCGTTGTGCCCACCGGGCACGCGCTTCCCTCCGTCCCCCCTTACTTCAAATACTCCACCAGCAGCTTCTTGGCGGCGTCCACATCCCGCAGGTCGATGACCTCGCAGGCGCTGTGCACATAGCGGCAGGGGATGGACACGGTGCAGACCTTCACGCCGCCGCGGCTGAGCTGGATAGCGCTGGCATCGGTGCCGCCGTAGGGCAGCACTTCCCGCTGGGTGGGCACGCCAGCAGCCTCACCGGCAGCAAGCAGGTCTTGGAAGAGTTCGGGATTGGAAATGCTGCCACGATCCATCACTTTGATGGCGGCACCCTTGCCCAGCTTAACGGCGGGCAGCTTGGTCTCGGGGGTATCGCCGTGACCGGTCACATCAAGGGCGATGCCGATATCCGGCTCAATGCCGAAAGCGGCGGTCTTGGCACCACGGCAGCCCACTTCCTCCTGGGTGGAGAAAACGGCAACGATGGTGTTCTTGGTCTTTTGGGGCAGCTCCTTAAGCACAGCCACCAAGAGAGCGCAGGCAATGCGGTCGTCCATGGCGGGGGCAGCTACCTTGTGCTGACCCAGACGGAAGCAATCGTTGCTGTAAACAGCCATATCGCCCAGATTGACCATGGAGAGGGCTTCGGCTTCGTCCTCAGCGCCGATGTCGATAAACATGTGCTTCATGGCAGGGGTCTCGCCTTCCCGGACGGGTTCGCGGCAAATGACGCCCTGCACACCGTTGCCAAAGCTCACATGGCGGGTCAGGCTGGCATTCATGCTGATGCCGCCCACGGGCATCACCCTAAGGAAGCCTTCTTTTTCAACTGCCACAACGATAAAGCCGATGTGATCCATATGGGCGGACAGCATGATGCGCTTGCCGCCTTCTTCGCCCTGCTTTTCGCAGATCAGGTTGCCCATGGCATCCCGGCGGATGGTATCCACATAGGGCTTTACCAGCTGTTCGATGGTATCGGCCACAAGGGTCTCACGACCGGTGGGACCGTAGGCGTTTACCAATTTCTCGATCAAATCATACATGGGTCATTTTCCCCCTTACTTTTCAAGATAGGCTTTCGCCAACTGGTACTGAGCCTCCACATCTGCCAAAGAGCAGACGGTGGACGGGCTGTGAATGTAGCGGCAGGGCACGCTGAGCACGCAGGTGCGCACACCAATGCCGGTGCGCTGCATCACGCCGCTTTCGTTGCCGCCGGAAACGCTCATCTTTACCTGATGGGCAGCGCCGCTATTCTTGGCAACCGCCAGCATATCGGCAAAGATCTCCGGCTGGGCGATGGAGGCGTTATCCATAAAGCTGATGGCAACGCCCTGCCCTACCTTGCACACTTTGAGGGCATCGGGCATATCACCGGCATCGTTGGCAGTGGTGCCTTCCAAAGCAAGCGCCACATCCGGCATCAGGCGGAAGGCCGCACCGGCAGCGCCGCGGCAGCCTACTTCCTCTTGGCAGGTGAAGACGAAATCGGTGTCACCGCTGACCTGCGCATCCAAAAGGCGCAGCATGTTGTAGCAGCCCACACGGTCATCGGCTGCCTTGCTCAAAAGCAGACCGTCGCCGAAGGGGGTGCACTCTGTATCAAAGGTGATGGGGGTACCAGCAGGGGCGCAGCGCAGGGCTTCGTCCTTATCCTTGGCACCGATATCCACAAACAGCTGGTCGATGGGCAGCACGTTCTTGCGATCTGCTGCCGACTGCTGATGGATGGCCATGGCACCGATCACACCAGAAATGGCCTTTTTTTCTTCCTTGTCATCCTTGGCGGGCACATCGTAGCCCACCCGTACACGCTTGGATACCAGCACACGGGGGTCGATGCCGCCGATGGCGCGCACCCGCAGAAGGCCGTCGTCGGTGGCGTTGATGACCATGAGACCCACCTCATCCATGTGGGCGGTGAGCATCACATGAGGGGCACCGGCTTTGCAGCCTGCCTTGTGGGCGATCACGTTGCCCATGCGGTCGATGGTCACGTTTTCCTTGCCCAGTTTTTCGACGCACTCATGGTAAATGGCCATGCGCACAGGCTCCTCCCGTCCGCTGATGCCCTGCAATTCACAAAGCTGTTTCAGCTCCATAGCTCATCATCCCACCTTTCGTCGATATCGCACAGGAAGTGCGCCAGCAGTCTGCCGCATTCCCGGATCACGCCCATATCCAGCAGTTCCACTGTGGTGTGCATGTACTTGAGGGGCAGGTCGATCAGCACGCAGGGAATGCCTGCGCGAGCCACCTGCACGTTGTCGGTATCGGTACCGGTGCGGCTGGTGGCGTGCTCGGTATTCAGCTTGATGTGGTGATCCCCGGCGGTCTTTTTCAGCTTGTCCAGCAGCTTGTGCTGGATGAAGGGGCCGTAAGTGGCGGCGGGGGCATCCAGCGGCACGGTGGTATCGGGGCGGCTGGCGGGAATGGTGGCATGGGATACATCCAGCACCACAGCCAGATCGGGATCCACCGTGTAGGCCGCTACCGCAGCGCCCTTGCAACCCACTTCTTCCTGAGATGTGGCCACAAAGTAGATATCGCACATGTGCTGCATCCGCTGGAGCCGCTCGGCAGCCTCCAAGAGAACGCCCACACAGGCGCGGTCGTCCATGGTCTTGGCGGCACAGCGCTCGTTGAGCAGTTTGGTGGCGGGGCCGCAAAGGGTGATCAGGTCGCCGACGGCTACCTTCTGGCGCACGGTGTCGCCATCAAAGCCAAGATCCACAAACAGGTCTTCCCGCTTGTAGTTGCTCTGGCGATCCGCCGCCGAGAGCAGATGGGGCGGCACAGCGCCCACCACGCCGGTGAGGGTCTCGCCGGAGAGGGATGCATGCACCTTGACCACGCCAGCAGGCAGGATGCGGGGATCCACGCCACCCACCTGACCCATGCGCAAGGTACCATCCGGCAGAATGTCGGATACCATCAGGGCGATCTCATCCTGATGGGCGCAAAGCAGCACCCGGGGTGCGGGCGAGCCATCCGGCGTAGGCAGGGTGGCTTTCTTGCAGGCGATCACATTGTACAGGGGATCGATCTCCACACTGTCTACCAGCGGACGGAACCAATCTGCCAGCCACTGGGACACCGGGCCCTCATGACCGCTGGGGCCATGCTGCACAGCCATGCCTTCCAAATAGTTGAAAATGTCCATATGTCTCTGTCCTTTCAGAGGAACTTTATTCAGCCTGTTTATTATACCCTGTTTTGGCAGCTAAAGCAATGGAGGAAACCGGGACGTGGTTCCTCACATTTTCCCGCCGTGAAAGAAGCATTCGTACACTTTCTTTCCCTGCCAGCGAATCTCTTCGTAGCCCTGAAACCAATCGAGACCGCCCTCCATGGCGCATTCGTATACATTGTCCCCGTCCGTGTAAATAGCAGGGCCGCGGAAGGGCTTCTCCGCAGGGGCGGCACGAAGGGCTGCTTTCAAAAAATCGCCGCTGAAATCTGCACTTAGCACACGGCCGCAATAGTTCATGGCGTAAACCGGGCGTTCCTCTTGCCATACCGCTTCTTCCCCGGCAAAGCGTTCACCGCCGATCCACGTATCCAGATACAGCCAACCATCTTCGCGGTATTCGTAATCGTGGGAAGTGGGGCGGCTAGGCTCTGTTTCCTTGCCATAGCCTGCATAAGTCTCCCGGCTGGCACGGGCAAGAAAAGCCAAAAGAGCTGCCTCTTCTTCGCCAAAGCCTTGCCGAAGCAGTTCCGGTGTCGTCATGCAATCCGCATCTTCCCGAACCAGATAATCCACCGTGACCTGAAACAGGCGGCTGATGGCAAGCAGACTGGCGATCTCCGGCTCGCTTTGGCCGGTTTCCCACTTGGAGATCGCTTGCCGGGATACGCCCAGTTTTTCGGCAAGGGTTTCTTGGGAGTAGCCACGGTTGCGGCGGAGCAGGTTCAATTTAGCAGCCAAGTTCATTGGTCATTCCCCCTTCACTTTTCCATCAGCATATCAGCTTGTTACCATATAAACAACCAACCGAACATTGCACATCCGCTACCATCCGTTGCAAAAAGAGGAACCGCCCGCCGGGCATCCCAGCGCAGCGGTTCCGTTATTCACTTTTTTACTCTTTCCCCATCAGCTGCCGTGCCGCCAGCACCAAGAACATATAGCAGGACGAACCGCCGCCCAGCACATACTCGGTCTGCTGCCACAGGAAGGGCCACGTGAGCAGTTCGGGGAAGTCTGGACGGATCAAAGCCGTACCAGAGATGACGCCGCCGGGAATGAAGGAGGCATCCGCACGGTTCATGCCGTAAGCGGTGGTAGCGGACACTGCGCCCACGCCGGAGGCAAAGGAGGCCTTGTTGGAGCCGGGATGGCAACCCAACACAAAGTTGAGCGAGTTGAGGATCAGCTCAGGCCCGAACAAATCTGGGAAGGCCTTGTGCAGGTAGTAATATTCCATGCCCATGCGCTGAATTTGCCAGCCAGCGCCCCAAATGTGGGGACGGTAGGGAATGCCGTAGGGCGTTTCCTTACACTGGTTCTCAATGTCGTCCTTCTCGGGCACCAAGGCACTGCGCACCGCTTCGGTGAAGGCTGCATCGTCCACTGCCTTAAGGCTGCGGGCGGCGATCCAGCCCATGCGCTTGATGTTGGCAACGATCTTCTCCTGCTTATTCAAGATATACGCCCGGTACTGTTCCTCGCCGGTGGCCAGAAGCAGCTCCACAGCCGCATGCACCGCTGCGCCCTGCGCCCACTCATTGCGCTGATGGTCGGTATTCTCAAACAATTCCCTTGCCGCCTTGAGGGCATCCTGCGCCAAAGCGGGGTTAAAGTCTTTCAGCACTCGGTAGATCGCTGCCAGATGAGCTGCCGTGCTCAGCTCACGAGGGGGATTATCCTCGGTGAACACCCAGCGGTCATCCTCGTTGCCGGGGATGTTATCCGTCATGTTGGCAGGGTCGCCCAAGAGCACGTACTGGCGCAGATCGTTGCAGATGATGCCCCGGTACAGCCGCCCCAGCGCCTTGTAGCCAGCCACCACCGTCAGTGCACCATGCTCCACCTGCTGCAGCAGGTCGTTTTTGCCGTCCGGCTGGTGGATCTCCACCGTCTTGGTGGTCTGGTCGATGCTGGTGGCATCATAATCCACATGGAAAGCCTCGTAGATCAAGGCAAGGATGTAGGCTTCCCCTGCCTGAGACTCGATACGCAGGTCAAAGTCGCCCGCATCGTGCCAGCCGCCCACGTTGAGACCGGGCACCTTGTCGCCAGGCTGATACTTGCACAGGGTGGAGGGGCCTTGGAGATAGCCATCGAAATGGTTCCAGTTCAGCTGCGCCATACGTGCATCATCATCGTGGCACAGACCGTGCCAGACACGATACTTCTCGCTGACCCGCATGTGGCACATCTGCACCGGCAGGAAGTACTCCAGCACCGGCTGCCAAACGCCCCGGTCATATACATCCTCGCCGATACGGAACACGGAAGAAACGGAATCGCCGTAGCGCACCTGATACAGACCCGGCTCTGTGACATCGCTGAAATCAAAGGTCAGGTATTCGTAGCGCAAAAAGAGTCCCCACGCCTTGCCCTCAGCGGTGCGCACCGGCACAGGGCCGCCAGCATCGATACGATGGAGGGTGATGGTCTCCCGCTCTTCCACCCGGTTATCCAGCTCGATGATGGCCAGCTTGGGCTGGGCGGGCAGATAGCCCACCTGCGAGGTCTGCACCACAGGGGTATAGCGCCAATCCGGCAGCACGCTGGGGGTAACGACCCAGCGAATGGCATTCTTGGTGACGCCCTGCGGAATCTCGCTGCTGAGCACGAACCAGCCGTTGTTGTGGTTCATGCGCCCATCATACAGCTTGATAGCCGCGCCCTCGCTTTGCACTGTAAAGCGCACGGAAGGGTCGTCGGGGCGCACAGTAAAGCTGTGTCCTTCGGCGTAAGGCATGGCGATCAGATCGTCGGCGACCATAGGGCTGTATCCCTTGCCCTCACCGGCCAGATGGGCCCGGTCGGCAGAAATGCCTTCCTTGGGCTGGAGGGTGGCGGTTTTGCCGTAATTGGAGGGCATGGCCAGCGTGGGGCCGTTGGGCTGGCTGGGGAAAATGCCCTGCTGATTGTCCATGATCCACGGCTTGCCAAACAGATCGCCGGGGAACAACTCCAGATTGAAGCACAGTTTGCCGACATATTCGTCCGGTACGGGTTTGTCCATATCCACGGTAATAAGCATGGAGCTGCCCTCGCCGGATACACGCACCGTGTAGCCAAACTCGTAGTCCGGGTAGATCATGGGGTTAAAGCCCCGCAAGTGCTGCTCCAGATCGGGATAGTGCAGCGTAGTGGTGATGGTATTCTGCTGAGCATCCACCACTCTTTCCATCTGCTTGGGCAGAGGCTGCCACTGGCCCGGCGTTTGTTCAAAGCGCACATCGCCATTGGTAGCAACACGGCGGCCATGCATCAGCATGCTAAAACCGCTTTGGTGCCCCGCAGCATAAAAATCGGTGAATGCCATTACATCCACACCGGCATTCTGAAAATAACCCAATTCCTCATTGAGCACAAAACCTTTGGGCTGTTGGAGATTCTTCATCAATGCTTCCTCTCGTTCTTCACGGAATATTTTGTCTTTTTATCCGCAAGTTTTGTGCATTTTATCACGGAAAGCTCCGAAACGCAAGAAGAAAATTACGAAACTATTTAGGGCTGCTTTTTTTCCTCGTTTCTCTTTCGTATTTTTCGTATGCGATCGGCTGAAAAGCGATACACAGCCGCTGTTTGTGTGCTATACTGTGCTATGGTATCATTACCTATTATTATGGCGTTTTCTATCTAAGTATATTCAGGAGGTCTTCCTTATGATCGACATCATCAGCATTTTGGAAAAAGCCTTGCCGGTCTTTATCATGCTGGGGTTGGGCATGCTCTGCCGCAAAACCAACTTGCTTTCCCGCGAAGGGGTCAACACACTCAAATCTGTAGCGGTCAACATCACCCTGCCTGCGGTCATGTTCTCTGCCTTCGCCACAGCCGAATACAGCCTCAGCAGCATCTCCATCCCGGTGAGCATGTTTGCCGCCTGCCTGTTGGCGCTGTTTTTGGGTTTTCTTTTCTGCAAATTATTCCGCATCAAAGGCAAGCTTTCTCCCTTTATGGCAGCCGGTTTTGAAGCGGGCATGCTGGGCTATGCCCTGTTCGCCATCCTGTTTTCCGAAGCGGAACGCCCGGCCTTCGCCATTGTGGATCTGGGACAGGTGCTGTTTGTATTTACGGTCTACAAAGCCTTGCTGGCTGGCAAGGGCGGTTTGAAGGGCGTGGTGCACGAAGCCATTACCTCCCCCACCGTCTGGGCCATCATCGCTGGTTTGATCGTTGGCGTAAGCGGGCTGTATACCGCCCTCAAGCCCTCCGGCGTCAGCAGCATCATCGATGCCATCACCAGCTTTGTGGCAGCGCCCACCAGCGCTATCATCCTGCTGGCCATCGGCTACGATCTGGTCTTCAGCGATGTGCGCTGGAAGCAGACCCTGTCTCTGGTGGGGCTGCGGTTGGCGGTTTCTGCCATTCTGGTGGGGCTGCTGATGGCGGTCAACCATCTGCTGGGCAACGTGATGCACACCGGCGCGCTTTTGATGATGCTTATTCTGCCGCCGCCCTATGTGCTGCCCATCTTTGCCGATGTGGAGGACGAGCGAGCCGATATTTCCTCCGCCCTGTCTTTGCTTACGCTGATCGGCATCCTGCTGTATGTGGTGCTGGTCATCGTATTTGCCTGATCGCCTCAAAGTGAAAAGGAGTGTACCTGTGCCCATGGAAATATCTGCCGCCTTTGCCGATCGCCCGGTCTTTTGCATTACCGGCGCCAATGCGCACCCCAGCTATGCCCATGTGCGGGCTGGCTGCCGGGGCATCGTGCTGGACGGGGAGAAGATCCTGCTATCCCACGAGCTAAACTCCGGCTGGTACCTGATCCCCGGCGGCGGGATGGAGGCAGGTGAAACCCCGGAAGCATGCTGCCTTAGGGAGATCGAAGAGGAGACCGGCGTGCTGGTCGCCTTGGAAAAGCCGCTTTTCAGCCTTCGGGAGCACTATGAAGATTGGCTGTACATTAGTTATTACTATCTCTGCCGGCCGGTGGGCATGGGAAAACAAGCCCTTACCGAAGCGGAAAAGCGCCGGGGGCTGATCCCGGAATGGATGCAGCTGCGTGAGGCAGTAGAGTTGTTTTCCCACCATCAGGATCATGCCGCCACCAGTGAAGAAAAGCGTGGCTCCTACCAGCGGGAATATACAGCTCTGCGGGAATACCTTGCTTTACAGAAAGATTTAGCGTCACCGGAAGCACTTGCCTTGCGTGATGTTCGCCCACCGCAGCAGCATGCCATCGAGACGGAACGCCACCAAATGGAGGCTCCCCTATGACCGACCGCATAAACGAAGTGCTGCGGTACTTGGGGGGCGGCAAGGAAGCGAATGCCCCTGTTTTGCTTCAGCAGCAAATTCAGAAGACCCTTGCTCAGCTGGATGACCAGCTTTCCCCCAAAAGCCTGCATCGGGTGTTTCCCTTGCAGCACGAGCCAGACGGTTCCATTACCTTATTGGCTGCGCCGGGCAAGCCCGCTTTCACCCTCACCGGGCAATTGGCAAACACCATGCTGAAAAGCTGCCATCAGGCGGTTTTGCTCCTTGCCACGCTGGGGCTCACCTTCGATGCGATGCTGCGCACCCAACAAGCCCGAAGCATGGCGGAGGCTGCTATCTTGGATGCTTGCGGCAATGTACTGGTGGAGGAAGCTTGCGACCGAATGGAGCAGGACATCCAACAGCATTTCCCTAACTTGCACCTAAGCGACCGTTTCTCTCCCGGTTACGGCGACCTGCCTCTCCCCTTGCAAAAGGAGCTGCTCCATGCGCTGGATGCCCAGCGGAATGCGGGCGTATATCTATCGGATACCTACCTGATGACCCCTGCCAAGACCGTTACCGCCATCGTGGGGCTGTCCTCTCTGCCCCAGCAGGCGAAGATCCGGGGCTGCGCCTATTGCAGCCTGCGGGATACATGCACCATCAGAAAGGACGGAAAACGTTGTGATCCACTTTGACCAAGGCTTTATTCAACTGGACGGTGCCATGGGCACATTGCTACAGCAAAACGGCCTGAAACCCGGCATGCACCCCGAAGAGATGAACCTGATCGCAGGTGAGGCAGTCACCGCCATCCACCGCACCTATGTGGAAGCGGGCAGCCGCATCATTTATACCAACACCTTCGGTGCCAATGCCCGCAAGCTGGCCTCCACCAGCCTTACGCCGGAGCAGGTGATCCCCGCTGCGGTCAAGCTGGCAAAGGCTGCTACCGTAGGCACCGACGCCTTGGTGGCGCTGGACATCGGACCGCTGGGTGAGCTTTTGGAGCCCATGGGCAGCCTCACCTTTGAGGAAGCCTATGCTTTGTTTGCCCAGATGGTCAAAGCAGGAGCCGATGCCGATCTGATCGTTATCGAGACCATGACCGACCTGTACGAAGCCAAGGCTGCTTTGCTGGCCGCCAAGGAAAATTCCACCCTGCCGGTGCTGGTGACCATGAGCTTTGAAGCCACCGGACGCACCTTTACTGGCTGTACGCTGGCTTCCATGGCGCACACGCTGGAAGGTCTGGGCGCGGATGCCATCGGTATCAACTGTTCGCTGGGGCCGGTACAGGCCGCCCCCTTTATTCAGGAGCTGGCGAAGCACACCTCTTTGCCCATCATTGCCAAGCCCAACGCCGGTCTGCCCAACCCTGTGGACGGCAGCTACGACCTGACCCCTGCCGAGTATGCACAGGCCATGCTGGCTTGTGCCGATGCCGGTGCTACCCTGCTGGGCGGCTGCTGCGGCACCAACCCGGACTATCTGCGGGCTTTGCGGGATGCGCTGGCAAACCATCAGCCCGCCAAGCGCACTGCCCCCCGCAGCAGCTTTGTGTGCTCCCCCACCCGCCCGCTGACCATTGATGGAGTGCGGGTCATTGGCGAGCGCATCAACCCCACCGGCAAAAAGCTGCTCAAGCAGGCGTTGCTGGAAGAAAATCTGGATTATGTGGCTTCTTTGGCCGTAGAACAGATGGATGCCGGCGCAGACCTGTTGGACGTGAACGTGGGCATGCCCGATGTGGATGAAGTAACCCTGCTGCCCAAGGTGGTCAAGAAGCTGCAAAGCGTGGTTCCCCTGCCCTTACAGCTGGATACCACCAACCCCACCGCTTTGGAAGCCGCCCTTCGGGTGTACAACGGCAAGGCCGCCGTCAACTCCGTCAACGGCTCCGAAGAAAGCCTGCGCACGGTTTTGCCCATTGTAAAAAAATACGGTGCTTCCGTCGTAGGGCTATGCATGGACGAGAAAGGGCTACCGACCACTGCCGAGGAACGCATCGCCATTGCAAGGCGCATCCAAGCCGCCGCCCATGCCATCGGCATCCCCGATGAAGATCTGTGGATCGACTGTCTGGCACTGACCGTATCTGCCCAGCAGGAACAGGCTAACGAGACCTTGAAAGCCTTGCGCACTGTGCGCTGGGGGCTGGGGCTCAACACTGTGCTGGGGGTAAGCAACATTTCCTTCGGCTTGCCCAACCGTCCCCTCATTACCCAAACCTTTATGGTGCAGGCTCTTGGCTGCGGTCTCAACCTGCCCATTATCAACCCCAACCAAAAAGAACTGATGGATGCTATCGCCGCCCATCGGGTGCTTTGCTGTGAGGATGCTCAGTGCGCCGATTACGTGGCCCGTTTTGCCGCCGAAAGCAGCTCTGCCCCGGTCGCAAAAGCCGCCGGACAAGCCCTTTCCCTCGAAGAAAGCATCTATCGTGGGCTGAAAAACGAGGCCGCCGAGGCTGCCGCCAAACTGCTATCCGCAGGGGAAAACGGCATGTCGCTGGTGGAAAGCCGCTTGATCCCCTCGCTGGACAAAGTGGGCGTGGACTACGAAAGCGGCAAGCTGTTCCTGCCTCAGCTGCTGGGGGCGGCTCAAGCGGCACAGGCCGTGTTCGATCACATCCGCACCACTATGAGCGCTGATACCGCCATGGAAAAAGGCAAGCTGATCATTGCCACCGTCAAGGGAGACATTCACGATATCGGCAAGAACATCGTCAAAACTGTGCTGGAAAACTACGGCTACAAGGTGCTGGATCTGGGGCGTGATGTGCCCCCGGAGACGATCGTGGAGACCGTTTTGGCACAAAACATCCGTCTGGTGGGGCTTTCTGCTTTGATGACCACCACCCTGCCCGCCATGGAGGAGACCGTGCGCAAGCTGCAAGCTTTGCCCACTCCCCCTGCCATTATGGTAGGCGGCGCAGTAGTCACCCCGGAGTATGCCCAAAATTTAGGCGTGCACTATGCCGCCGACGCACGGCAGGCTGCCGAACTGACCAAGACCATTCTGGGCTAAGGAGGAGCGCATGGACATTCGAGCGTATCTTGCCAGCGGAAGGCCGCTGGTATTGGATGGAGCCATGGGGACCCTGTTTGCCGCTCTGCCCCACCAAAGCGAGGCCGCCTGTGAAAGCGCCAATCTGGAACAGCCCCAGCAGATCGTAGCCATCCACCGAGCCTATCTGGCAGCCGGCAGCAATGCCATCCAGACCAACACGTTTTCCCTCAGCGCCGCCATTGCGCAGGGGCGCAGCGAGGAATCCCATCGCTTACTCGTCGCCGGTTGCTGCTTGGCCAAAGAGGCCGCTGCTGATACCGATGCCATCATTTTTGCAGACATCGGGCCTGCCCCGCTGGGCATGCCGGTTTCCCCCGCCGAAGCCTTCATCCAGCAGATCGACTGGTTTTTGCAGGAGGGCATGCGCTGCTTCCTTTTGGAGACCCTCTCCTCCGATGATGGTGTGCGGGCTTGTGCCGAAGCACTGAAAGCCCGCTGCCCAGAGGCGTTCCTACTGGTATCTTACGCTGTGCGCCCCGAGGGCTTTACCCGAGAGGGTCTTTCCGGCAAAGGGCTTTTGGAACGTACTGCCGCCATCCCGCAGGTGGATGCGGTGGGTCTCAACTGCGTTTCCGGCCCCCATCACATGCTTTCGCTGCTAAAAGGCGTTGACCTATGCGGCAAATACCTGTCCGTGATGCCTAATGCCGGTTACCCCACCGTGGTGGGGCGGCGCACGGTGTATCAGGGCACGCCGGAGTATTTTTCCGACCGGATGGTACAGCTTCGTACCATAGGTGCCTCCTTGCTGGGCGGCTGCTGCGGCACCACGCCGGAGCACATCAAAGCGCTGGCGCAAGCTTTGAAGGATGCACCCATTCTTTTGCCCAAGGCCAGCCAACCTGTGCAGGATGACAAATCCCATGTTCCTGACCCCAACCCTATCTGGGACAAGCTGGCTGCCGGGCAGCGCATCATTGCCGTGGAGCTGGATCCTCCCGCAGACGACCGCATCGACCCATTCCTCAGCGATGTACAGACCCTGATGGATGCGCAGGTGGATGCCATCACCATTGCCGACTGTCCCATTGCCCGTCCCCGGGCAGATAGCAGCCTTTTGGCCTGCAAGCTCAAGCGGGAGTTGGGCATGACCGTTCTGCCCCACATGACCTGCCGCGACCGCAACCTGAACGCTACCAAAGCTCTGCTGCTGGGGCTTGCCATGGAAGGCGTACGCAATGTGCTCATCGTTACCGGCGACCCGGTACCCACCGAAGAGCGTTCATCCGTCAAGAGCGTATTCAACTTTAACTCCCGCAAGCTGGCGGCTTACATTACGGAGCTGAACCAGCAATTGGCTCATCCTTTTACCATCTTTGCTGCCCTTAACCTAAACGCAGTCAACTTCCGCGTACAGCTGGAGCTTGCCAAAGAAAAAGAAGCCTGCGGCGTTTCCAGCTTTTTGACCCAGCCGGTGCTATCGCAAGAAGCGTTGGAAAACCTGAAACTGGCGCGCAAGGAACTAAAGGGCAAGATCCTCGGCGGCGTGTTCCCCATCGTCAGCTACCGCAATGCCTGTTTCCTCAACAACGAGATCGCCGGTATGCGTGTCGCCCCGGAGATCGCCGAACGCTACAAAGGCTTGGAACGGGACGAAGCCGAAAAGCTGGCTGCCAAGATCTCCGTGGCCATCGCCAGGGAGATCGAGCCCTACACCGACGGCTGGTATTTGATGACACCGTTTAGGCGAGTAGCGCTGATCCGGGAGATCGTGTCTGGATTGCATGGGTAAGGGGGGAGACGGGGGGGCTCTGCCCCACTCCCCGCCCAAGGGACTTCGTCCCTTGGGAATCCCGTTATTGCACCCGCTTTGCGGGTGCAAGGAATAATAGGATGTACTTGAATATAAAAAACAAGTCCTTTCCGTGGTTTTTGTTCACGGTTAGGACTTGTTGCGTTTGGTTCCACTTTAAACGAAAAGTGGAAAATCAATTATAGGGTTGCCGCCATAACCGCCTTAATGGTATGCATGCGGTTCTCGGCCTCGTCAAACACGATGGACTGCTCGGATTCAAACACTTCGTTGGTCACTTCCATGCAGTCGATGCCGAACTTTTCGTAGATCTCCTTGCCCACGGTGGTATTCAGGTCGTGGAAGGCGGGCAGGCAGTGCATAAAGCGGCACTGGGAGCCAGCATTGTCCATCAGCTGCTTGGTGACCCGGTAGGGAGTCAGCTCGCTGATGCGCTCCGACCACACGGAATCCGGCTCGCCCATGGATACCCACACGTCGGTGTAGATCACATCGGCAGCCTTGGTGGCGGTCATGGGATCCTCGATAAACTCCAGCGTTGCACCGGTTTCGGCGGCAATGGCCTGGCACTGTGCCACCAGCTCTGCGCCGGGGAAATACTTGGCGGGAGCGCAAGCCACAAAGTGCATGCCCATCTTGGCGCAGCCCACCATCAGGGAGTTGCCCATGTTGTAGCGGGCATCGCCCATGTACACCAGCTTCTTGCCCTTCAGGCTGCCAAAATGCTCCTGAATGGTCAAAAAGTCTGCCAAGATCTGGGTGGGATGAAACTCGTTGGTCAGGCCATTCCAAACCGGTACACCGGCGTACTTGGCCAGTTCTTCCACCCGCTCCTGCTCAAAGCCGCGGTACTCGATGCCATCATACATGCGCCCCAGCACCCGGGCGGTATCGGCGATGGATTCCTTCTTGCCGATCTGGCTGCCGGAGGGATCCAAGTAGGTGGGATGCATGCCCAGATCGGCCGCTGCCACCTCAAAGGCGCAGCGGGTACGGGTGGAGGTCTTTTCAAAAATCAGGGCGATGCTCTTGCCCTTATGCGTCCGATGGGGCGTGCCCATCTTCTTCTGCTTTTTCAGTTCGTATGCCATATCGATCAAGCCTTGGATCTCTTCGGGCGTAAAATCCAACAGCTTCAAAAAGCTTTTGCCTTGCAAATTCATCACGATATCCTCCTTATTTACGCGCAAACTTCCTTGATAGCATCGATCGCCTTGGCCAGTACATCCATGGGGATGTTCAGGGCGGGCAACAGGCGCACCTTATCCTTGGCGGTCAGGCAGAGAACGCCTTTTTCATTCAGCGCACGCACCAGCTCACCGGCGGGCTTTTCAGTCTTGATGCCTACCATCAGCCCCATACCGCTGAGACCCACGATGCCTTTGGCCCCTTCCAGCTGCTGCCGGATGTATTCGCCCTTGGCCCGCACCTCTGCCAGCAGTTTGTCATCAATGCGGCGCAGGATGCTCAGCGCACCAGCGCAGCAGACCGGGTTGCCGCCGAAGGTGGAACCATGGTCGCCAAAGCCCAGCACGCCCTGCACCTTCTCGCTCAGCAGCGCTGCGCCCAGCGGCAGACCGCCGCCCAGACCCTTGGCAGTGGACACCACATCGGGCTGTACGCCATAATGCATGTAGGCATACAGTTCACCGGTACGGCCGTTACCGGTCTGCACTTCGTCCACCATAAAGACGATGTCCTCCTGCTGGCAGAAGGCCGCCAGACCCTTGACAAAATCGGGCTCCATGGCGATAACGCCGCCCTCGCCCTGCACGCACTCAATGAGGATGCCAGCTGCCTTGGTCTCCTTCGCCAGCTGCTTGATGCCCTCCAAGTCGCCCGCATCGCCATGGGCGAAGCCGGGGGTCAGAGGCTGGAAATGCTCATGATAGTGCTCCTGACCGGTAGCGGACAGGGTGGTCAGTGTGCGGCCGTGGAAGCTGTTTTTCAGGGTAATGATGGTGGTATACTCAGCGCCCTTCTTTTCAGCGGCGTACTTGCGGGCCACCTTGATGGCGCACTCGTTGGCCTCTGCGCCGGAGTTGGCGAAGAACACCTTGCTCATGCCGGTACGGGTGCAAAGCTCCTGTGCCAAAAGAGCGCAGGGTTCGGTATAGTACAGGTTGGACATATGCTGCACCTTGCTAAGCTGCGCAGTTACAGCAGCCACCCATTCCTCATCGGCAATACCGAAACCGGTAACGCCGATGCCGCTGCCCATGTCGATATATTCTTTGCCGTTGTCATCGTACACCAGCGAACCTTTGCCGCTGACGATCTCCACCGGGAAGCGGTTATAGGTACCGGCTACGTAGGCCTTATCCACTTGTTGCAGATTGCTCATTTGCGTTCCTCCCCCATTACCATGGTACCAGCGCCTTCATCAGTCAATATCTCCATCAAGATGGAGTGTGGCACACGGCCATCCATGATGACCACGTTCTTTACGCCCTTCTGAATGGCCTCGATGCAGCAGTTCACCTTGGGGATCATGCCGCCGTTGATGACGCCTTCTTCGTACAGCTTTTCCGCTTCGGAAATCGTCACATTGGGGATCAGGGTGGTGGGATCGTCCTTATCCCGCAGAATGCCTGCCACGTCGGTCATCATAATGAGGCGCTCGGCATTCAGGGCACCGGCGATAAAGGCAGCGGCGGTATCGCCGTTAATGTTGTAGGCGTTGCCCTCCCGGTCGCAGCCAATGGTGGAGACCACAGGGATATAGCCTTTTTCCAAAAGGTCGATGACAGGACGGATGTGGATCTTGGTAATATCGCCCACATACCCCAGACGTTCATCCTTGGGCTTGGATTCGATCAGGCGGCCATCCATGCCGGAGATGCCCATAGCCTTGCCGCCCTTCATTTCCAGCAGGTTGACCAAGGTCTTGTTCACCTTGCCAGCCAGCACCATCTGCACGATATCCATGGTTTCCTTGTCGGTCACCCGCAGACCGTCAACAAACTCAGGCTTTTTGCCCATCAGGCTCATCAATTCGCTGATCTCGGGGCCGCCGCCGTGCACCAGCACGATCTTCACACCGATCAGCCACAGAAGAACGATGTCTTCCATCACCTGCTGCTTGAGTTGTTCGTTGATCATGGCATTGCCGCCGTACTTGACCACGACGACCTTGCCGTTGTACCGCTTGATGTACGGCAGTGCAGCGGTGAGCACCTCTGCCCGCTGGGCGTTGGTAAATTCGCAATGGATCATTGTATTTCTCCTCCCATCAGGTGCGGTAGTCGCCGTTGATCTTTACATAATCATAAGTCAGGTCGCTGCCCCAAGCGGTGGAAGCGCAGCCGCCATCCCCAAGGGAGACAAGGATCTCGATCTCCTTCTCCAAAAGGATCTCCTTGGCGATCTCCTCAGAGAAATCAATACCAGCGCCATCCTTGCAAACGGGGATCTCGCCCTTAGCGGAGCGGAACGCCACGTCCACCTTGTTCACATCCACCTGTGCCCCGCTGTAGCCGATGGCGCACAGGATGCGTCCCCAGTTGGCATCAGCGCCGAACATGGCGGCTTTGACCAAGCTGGAGCAAATGACGCTCTTGGCGGCGGTGCGAGCCACTTCCATGCTGTCAGCGCCAGTCACCTTGCACTCGATGAGGCGGGTGGCACCCTCGCCATCCCCGGCGATCATGCGGCACAGCTGCATGGTGATGGTATTCAGCGCCTTCATAAAGGCGGCGAAATCCTCGCCTTCTTCGGTGATCTCCTTATTGCCAGCCAAGCCATTGGCCAGCAGCGTGACCATATCATTGGTGGAGGTGTCTCCATCCACGCTGGTCATGTTGAAGGTATCCTGCACATCGCAGCGCAGCGCCTTCTGGATCATATCGGCAGAAATAGCAGCATCGGTGGTGATGAACACCAGCATGGTGGCCATATTGGGGTGGATCATGCCGCTGCCCTTGGCCATGCCGCCCATGCGGCACACCTTGCCGCCCAGCTCAAACTCCACTGCCACCTGCTTATCCACCGTATCGGTGGTCATAATGGCCTTGGCGGCAGCATCGGCGCCCTCGGCGGTGAGACCGGCTGCCAGCTCAGGCAGACCTGCTTCGATGGGGTCAAGATTCAGCCGCTGCCCGATAACGCCAGTGGAAGCCACCACAACGTCATCGAGCGAAATGCCCAGCTGACCCGCAGCCATGGCGCTCATCTTTTCAGCGATCTCGATGCCATCGGCGTTGCAGGTGTTGGCATTGCCGCTGTTGCAAATGATAGCCTGTGCCTTGCCGTTGGCCAGATGAGCCTTGGTGACCAGCAGGGGCGCGCCCTTGACCAGATTGGTGGTATAAATAGCGGCTGCATTGGCCGGTACTTGGCTGTACACCAAAGCCAGATCGGCCTTGGTGGTGTTCTTGCGGATGCCGCAATGGATACCGTTTGCTACAAAACCTTTTGCGGCGCAAACGCCGCCCTTGATCAGCTGCATATTTCTCTTCCCTCCGTCACACATTGAGCCCGGTGGTTTCATCCAGACCCAGCATAATGTTCATGTTCTGAATAGCGGCGCCAGATGCGCCCTTGCCCAAGTTATCAAAGCGTGCTACCAACAAAAGTCGCTCTTCGTTGCCGCACACGGTGATCTCCATATCATCACGGCCGCTCAAGGCATTGGCCGACAGGAAGCCGCTTTCGTCTGCGCTATTCTCGTAGTGCACCATGGCGGTGTGGTAGCAACTCTTATACAGTTGCTTCACATCCTCCGGTGTGCCTCGCAGATCCTTGGCAAACAGGGGCACCACCACTTCCATGCCGCTATAGTAATCCGCCACAATGGGGCAGAAAACCGGCGTGGTGGCAAGGCCGCACAGCTTGACCATTTCCTTCAAATGCTTATGCTGCTGGGTAAGCCCATACTGGCGAGGCGCATCCAGCAAAGGATCCCGTCCCTGTGCTTGATAATCGGCGATCATGCCCTTGCCGCCGCCTGAATAGCCGGTCAGCGAGAAGCTTTGCAAGCCTAGATCGGCTGCGATCAGCCCTTCCCGCACCAGCGGCTCCACCAGCGCCACAAAGCCGCTGGCATGGCAGCCGGGGTTCGCCACTCGCTTGGCACCATAAAGCGCCTCCCGCTTGCCGGGCAGCTCCGCAAAGCCGTACACCCAACCTTCTGCTGTGCGGTGGGCGGTGGAAGTGTCGATGATGGCGGTGTTAGCACCCTCTGCCAGCGCTACAGCCTGCACCGCTGCCGCATCCGGCAAGCACAAAAAAGCCACATCCGCTGCATGCAGCGCTTCTTTTCGGGCAGCGTCGTCCTTTCGCACCTCATCCGGCAAAATGATGAGTTCCAGATCGCTGCGGCTCTGCAGCCGCTCATGAATGCGAAGACCCGTGGTGCCTGCACTACCATCAATAAACACTTTCGTCATAGCTGAATACTCCTTTTTTTGAAAACAGCCCCCGGTGCTTCGACCTGCGAAGCGCCGAAGGGGCTGTGTTGGGGTACGGGGGGACGT
>JAZSRK010000004.1:0-7351 GCA_045538465.1 Candidatus Limiplasma sp.
CTTTTCCCTTCAGTCATGGGCCCCGGTCTGTAGACTTCCTTTTTCTTGTTCGCCATAAATTCGGCCTCCTTGATAATCTTTATCTTATCATAGAAGGCCGATGCCTTTCAGCTTTTTACAGACTTTTTTTCACAAGCTCGCCGAATGAGCAACATTCCATGCCTTTTCATTTTTCAAAATTGTATTTTGAGACAGCCTCTTTTCTTATTTCCACCCCTATTGAAAAACACCCAAAACCAGCTATACTATATCATGAACAGAATCTATCACCACACATCCACATTCTTTTCCATCCCAAACAAACATCATCCCGCAGGAGGTGGGTTCTTTTATGAGGTTTCTCCATATCGCCGATCTGCACCTTGGAAAACAGATGAATGATGTATCTATGCTGTCAGATCAAGAGGCCGTTCTCCAGCAGGTGGTACAGATCGCACAAACAGAACGGGTGGACGCCGTCTTGATCGCAGGCGATGTGTACCAGCGCACCACGCCTCAAGCGGAGGCCATGGCATTGTTTGATCGGTTCGTATCACAACTGATACAAAATGGGGTAAAGGTTTTTGCGATCAGCGGTAATCACGATTCCGCTCTGCGGATCGCCTATTTGGGTTCGCTGGTGGAAAAAGCCGGGCTGTATGTTACGGAGAGTTTTACAGGCAATCTGCAAAGCGTTACCCTGACCGACCGGGATGGCGACATCACCGTATGGATGATGCCTTTTCTACGCCCTGCCCAAGTACGACGTGTATATCCAGATGAAAAATGCACCACCTATCAGGAGGCGGTAAGCGCTGTATTGCGCAATGCAGATATCGATTTTGCAAAGCGCAATGTGCTTATGTGCCATCAGTTTATTTTGGGCTGCGAAGTGTGCGACTCGGAAGAACTGTCGGTAGGCGGGTTGGATCACATCGACGGCGCGGTGTTTGATGGCTTTGACTATGTGGCACTGGGGCATATTCATAAGCCGCAGCGGGTTTTGCGGGATACATTGCGCTACGCCGGTTCGCCGCTGAAATACTCTTTTTCAGAAGCGGAGCACAAAAAGTCTGTAACGATCGTGGACTTGCGCGAAAAAGGCGACGTGCAGGTCAAATCCGTCCCTCTTTATCCGTTGCACGATGTAAGACTGATCGAGGGAAATATGTACGAACTCATGAGTATGCCCTATTCGGAGGATTATGTCTGGATCACTATTCATGATGAATTACCCCCGCCGGATGCGAAAGTCACGCTATCGGTCAACTTTCCGCATATGCTCAAGTTTTCTGTTGTCAACTCCAAAACCAAATACGATCAGGATGTAATGGCGACCGAAACTTTAGAGAACAAGACCATTACAGAGATGTTCAGCGATTTTTACCGCTTGCAGAACAACGATCAGCCACCTAGCGAGCTACACATGCAAGTGCTGCAAAAAGTGATCCGAGAATTGGAGGAGCATCCCTATGAAGCCAATTAAGCT
Source organism: Candidatus Limiplasma sp. (assembly GCA_045538465.1). Classification (GTDB taxonomy): domain Bacteria; phylum Bacillota; class Clostridia; order Christensenellales; family Aristaeellaceae; genus Limiplasma. Next base: position 1,469 of record JAZSRK010000004.1, read on the forward strand.
CATCCTGTCTGCCTTTGGCCCCTATGCGGAAAAAACCGAAATTGACTTTACCCGCTTGGGTGAAACCGGACTTTTCCTGATCGCTGGCGATACCGGTGCGGGAAAAACCACCATTTTTGATGCCATCAGCTTTGCGCTTTACGGCGAAGCAGCAGGCGGCAAGGAGCGCCGCAAAAGCAAATCCTTCCGGTCGGATTATGCTGTGCCAAAGGTGGAGACCTATGTAGAACTTACCTTCTCCCATAACGGGGAAACATGGCAAATTCGCCGAAACCCCGAATATGTTCGCCCTAAACTGTCAGGCTCAGGGGTCACCACGCAAACCGCTGCTGCTGAAATGACCTGTCTGGAAACCAAGGAAGATATTTACGGTTTGATGGATGTAAACAACCGTGTGCATGAATTGCTTGGTTTGACGCAGGATCAGTTTACGCAGACCGTCATGATCGCACAGGGGGATTTTTTGAAAATATTAAACGCTTCTTCTGCCGATCGTAAGGCGTTGTTTCAAAAGCTGTTTCACACCGGTATGTACGATGCCCTCCGACAGAAATTGCAGGAGATGAACACAAGCTGCAACAAAGAGCGAGAAACCTTGGATGCCCGTATTTTGATCGCTGCTAAAAAGATAACGCCGGATGAGCAGTTTGCCGAAAAGGAATTGCTGACGCAGTATTGTCAGGATCCCAAGTATGCTGAACTACTGGTGGATATGCTGGTTCGGATGATCGCACACGAGAAGGAACTGCAAGAACACGCTGCATCAAAACGAGCAAGTATCGACCGCCAGCGGCAGGATACGGTCGCTTTGCTGGAGAAGGGAAAAGCGCTGAATGAGCAGTTCGATGAGCAGAAGGCTTGCAGCACTGCATTTGATGAACTATCCGCCAAGCAGAGCATTGTGGATGAACATCAGGAACAGCTCGATAGAGCCAAAAAGGCGCAAAAGCTGCTTCCTGCGCAGGTGCTGCTCACCAGCGCTGAAAAACAGTACGACCAATTGAAAACTGAGCTCTCAGAGGCGCAGCGACAACTTGAAAATGCATCGCAGCAATTGCCGGAGGCAGAAAAGCAGCTGAACAAGGCTGAAAGCCATCAGGCTGAGGCAGACGAACTATTGCAGCAAGCGCGTCTTTTGCAAAATGCAGTTCCCGTACTCAAGGAATTTACAAATCGGCAAAAGGAACAGAATAGGCTTCAGGCGGCGATCGCTCCACTTACGGCCGAAAGCAGTAAGGCCGACGAAGCCTATCGCTGGGCTAAAGAGCGTTATTATTTGAGCCAAGCGGGGCTTTTGGCACAGGCGTTGGAATCGGGAAAGCCTTGTCCGGTATGCGGCTCCACTACTCACCCTTGCCCGGCAGAGTTAACAGAACAAGCAGTGACCCGCGAAGAACTGGATGAAGCGGAAAACGACCGCCGCAATGCTGAGGAGGCTCTGAAAAAAGCAGCCAATAAGCTAACGGAGGTTCAGGCTCATTTGGCACAAACCCGGCAGAGCTTGCAAGCACTGAACATAAATGAAACGGAAACGGAGCAAACGTTGCTGGCAAAAGCCAACGCTTTGCAAGCACAAGCCCAGCAATACCGTGACCAAATGACAGTTTGTCAAAAGCACCTGCACAACTTGCAATTGCAGCACAAAGAAAGTCAGGCTAATGTGCAAAGTATCCAGAAGCAGATAGGGGAGACCTCAGAGCAAGTAGCCCAGCGCAAACAGGTCTTTGAGCAAGAACTCGCTGCCAGCGGCTTTGAAAACGAACAAGATTTTCAGTTGGCGGTTCTGTCGGAAGGGGATATGGATCGTTTTGAGCGTGCCATTCGCAGGTACTATGAGCGTAAACGATCCCTTACCGATCAGCTTGGTGTGCTGGCAGAAAAGCTATCTGGCAAGGAGCCGGTGGATGTGGCTGCACTGGAAGCCCAGCGGTTTGCGCTGGAAGAAACGCAGAGACAAGCCAATTTGGCAGAGCAGACCATTGCCAGCCGTGTTAGCCTGCATGAGGGCATTCGCAAGGAGATCGAAGAAGCCTGCAAGCAGCGCAAACGAAAGGAAGAAAACTGGGCGGTCATACGAGATCTGTACGATTGCTGTTCTGGCAAAAGCGGTGCATCCCGCAGGGCGAAACTAACTTTCGAAGCCTATGTGCAGCAGTATTATTTTAAGCAGATCGTTGCTGCTGCCAACAAGCGCCTCACGATCTTAACAGATGGCATGTTTACCTTGCGCTGCAAAGAAGAAGCAGCCGACAGGGTACACCAGAGCGGTCTGGACTTGGATGTGCTGGATCGCAGCACCGGTCAATGGAGAGATGTATCCACGCTCTCTGGTGGTGAATCGTTCCTTGCAAGCCTTGCGCTGGCGTTAGGGCTTTCAGATGCGGTGCAGGGGCAGAGCGGAGCTGTGCGTATGGAAGCAATGTTTATCGACGAGGGCTTCGGTACACTGGATGAGAATGCGCTTCGCAATTCTCTGCGCGTGCTGAACGATCTGGCTGATGGTAAACGCTTGATCGGCATCATATCCCACGTACAGGAATTGGAAGAGAAGATCGAGAAGCAGCTTGTGGTTTCCAAGACTTTGCGCGGATCGGAGATCGCCGTTGTAGTTTGATAGAGCAGACCTTTTTGAATGATGAATAGGCCTATAAGGAGAAACCTCTGCGATTTTGAACCGCAGAGGTTTCTCTTGCTATGTTGTTATTGTTCTTGCATTTCTTCCAACGCCAACTGCCATTCCAATTGCCGGGCGCTATTGCCGATGACCAGCCGATTTGTCTTTACATAGCCATAGGTACCTTCCACGATGAACACAGGAGACGAATGCGGCATTTGGAGGCGGCTCATAACCGATAGCTGCATCAGGGTCGGTCATGGCATAAAGGAGCGTCTCGGTAGGGTGATGGTTGATATCAAAGGGGATCAGGGCTTTGATCTTTGTTTGCCTTACCTGATCGCCTGTGATGGATAGCGAGAAATGCACCTCATCCATACCATTATGGCTCGTTTTCAGAACAGTTTGGTCTGGCTTTGTGAGAATGCACTGGTTCAGCATCAGAGTGGGATAGGCGCTGTCGCCAATGACAGAAGGCGTGAAAAACAATTCGACTTTGCAGCCGTCTGCTGCTGTGAAAGAAACGCTGTAATAGAGCCTGCCCATACCGGATGCATCGGCTATAGAAATAACAGGCGAGCAACCATCCGGCAATGCTTCTTCACTGGTAGGCAGCAACATCCAAGTGTTATCCGTATCGTTTTCGCTGGGATCGTAAAGGAGACACAGGCAATGCTTTTCGCCATTTTGCAAGGCGATCAGACCACTGCCATCAGGCTTGCGAAAATTTTCCGGTTCTTCGTAGGTCACGGTAGCTGTACATGAGCCATTGTGCAAAGCGGCCGTTGTATGCGGCATGGTCTAAGGTGTTAAAAGTAGTGGTCAACAAGCTGTCATCATCCCAATCATAATAACGGTGTGGCGAGTCCAACCGGTTTCTGGTTCCAGCTGCTTGGTGATCTCTGCCATGGTGCGCGGATGACTTTCCCAGAGCACCTCAAGGATCTTCCATTCGGCATCGGTGCATTGTAGGTGCATGCGTGTTCCTCCTTTTGCAAGGTGACAATTGTCTACCGACGGGGTACACTTGTCTACCACGGTTTGTCAATTGTTTTACGCAAGGTTTTACAAGTGAAACAAATTGACAAAGAACCAGTTCTTTCGACAAAAGCAAATTTAATACAATTGCAATCAACAATCTTTACGAAACCTATTGACATTACCAATACTTTGTGGTTTACTATTTTCTGCTTTCGAGTTTACTATTTCTAAACTTCCGGACTGTCATCGCTGGAAGCGAAGAAAGGGGGGGAACCATTGGAAATCGGAGAGAAAATAAAGGAGTTGCGTTTGCAACGCGGCCTTACGCAAGAAGAACTGGCAGACCGCTGCGAGCTGAGTAAAGGCTTTATCTCTCAGGTGGAACGCGATCTGGCTTCCCCGTCCATCGCCACGTTGAAAGATATGCTGGAATGCTTAGGCGTTACCCTGCAAACCTTCTTTACCGACAGCGGCAAAGAAAAAGTGGTCTTCACTCCTCAGGATATGTTCGAAAAAGAAGATGAGGAAAAGAAGATAACATGGCTGGTGCCGGATGCACAGAAGAACAGCATGGAGCCCATTTTGCTGGAGCTTCATCCCGGCGGTAAAAGCGCTGTTCTGCCACCTCTGGAAGGCGAGGAGTTCGGCTATGTGCTGGCGGGGCAAGTGGTGCTGGTTTCTGGCAAACGCCGCTATCCAATCAAAAAAGGCGGCAGTTTCTGCCTGCATCCCAGTGCGACCCACTATTTGGAGAACACATCCAAAACCCCGGCAACCGTATTATGGATCTCCACACCGCCCAGTTTCTAACAGATCATAAGGATTCATTCATTACATAAAAGGAGTGCCCGATTATGATGGAGCAGGAGCACCTGATCGACCTGAAGGGGATATCCAAGGATTACGACGGAACCACGGTACTCAAGGACATCAACCTCTATGTGCGCAAGAAGGAATTTGTTACGCTGCTGGGCCCCAGCGGCTGCGGCAAAACCACCACGCTGCGCATCATCGGCGGTTTTGAATACCCCACCTCTGGCGAGGTGTATTTTGAAGGCAAGGAGATCTCCGCACTGCCGCCCTATAAGCGCCGTGTGAATACGGTGTTCCAGAAATATGCACTCTTTCCCCATCTGAACGTGCGGGATAACATCGCCTTTGGTCTCAAGCTTAAGAAGGTACCCAAGAAAGAGATCGACAAAAAGGTGGATCGTATGCTGGAGCTGGTCAACCTGAAAGGCTACGGCAAGCGTCATGTGGATCAGCTTTCCGGCGGCCAGCAGCAGCGTATCGCCATTGCCCGTGCATTGGTCAACGAGCCGGAAGTGCTGCTTTTGGACGAGCCTCTGGGTGCACTGGATCTAAAGCTGCGCAAGGAGATGCAGCTGGAGCTGAAGAACATGCAGCAGCAGCTGGGCATTACCTTCATCTACGTTACCCACGACCAAGAAGAAGCCCTCACCATGAGCGATACCATCGTGGTAATGCGCGATGGCAAGATCCTGCAGATCGGCGACCCCAAGCGCATCTACGACGAGCCTGCCAACGCCTTTGTTGCCGACTTCATCGGCGAGAGCAACATACTGCGCGGCACCATGATCAAGGACGAATTGGTCAACTTTGCCGGGTACGACTTCCCTTGCGTAGACAGCGGCTTTGGCGAGAATGTGCCGGTGGATGTGGTCATCCGTCCGGAAGATATCATGATCGTGGGCGAGGATATTGGTCAGCTGACGGGTATCGTTCAGAGCGTTCTGTTCAAGGGCGTGCACTATGAGATGATGGTGCAGACCGGCGAAACGGTCTTCAAGGTACACTCCACTGCCATGCAGCCTCAGGGTTCCGGTGTGGGCATCAATATCGTACCCTTCAATATCCACATCATGAAGCCCATGCAGGAGGAAAACTGACGATGCTCACTGATATGTCGCTCCCCTGGTGGGCATGGGCGGCAATGGGCGTTGGCCTGATCGTATTTGTGGTGATGATCGCCCTGACGATCAAGCGCAACCGCGGCATGCACCGTTCCCTGTTCGCCTCTCCCTACACGCTGTGGATGATCATCTTCACCGTCGTGCCGGTCATCCTGATCAGCTATTATTCCTTTACCGACGCAAACGGCGCGTTCACGCTGGATAACTTCCAATCCTTCTGGGACAGCAACTTTCACTCCAACAAGGTCATCGCCGACAGCATGGCCGCGGCAGGCATGGATCCTACGCCCTATATCACCCGCGGCACGGTCAATGTGGATACGCTGATCTACAGCCTCTGGATGGCCTTTGAAT
>JAZSRK010000048.1:0-4995 GCA_045538465.1 Candidatus Limiplasma sp.
GCTGACCGGAACGGTCGCACTGGCAGCAACCCTTTTGTGGCAGGACTATGTGCCGCAGATGAAGCAGACCGAGCATGATATGGGCGACTATGTGGAGTGGCCCGCAACCCGCCGGATTCAGCTGGCGAAAGATATTGTTGCTATGGGCTATCTGGATGAATCCGAAGACACGCAGATCCTATCCAGCGAAACAGTCACCGAGCAGGACAAGGCGGCGGCAGCTGACCGGCTGATGCTGGAGCTGATTGGTCTGACAGATGTGAAGGAAATTCACTCTACGCTGATCACTTATGCCATTATGGGGCATGAAGATACCTGGACTCCTGAACAGCGTGTTTGGTGGAATGGCATTGTTACGATGTATGGTGATGACGGTGCGACGGACACCCTCATTGTTCCGACTAAGGATGTCCTGTCAGAGCAAGATGCTATTGCCATTGCCAGAGCAGCCATTCAGGAAGCGTACGGCTTTGATGATGCGTACATGAACAGTCTTCATCCGGTGGCCAATCTGTATGTTACTGAGCAGCATCCGGATTACAAACGCTGGGATATTCAATTCAAGAAGTATCGTGATGGCAGCGACAATTATCTGGAAAAAGTATACTGTGCTATTGTCGATGAAAATGGCGAGGTCATCTCTGATCCTGATGTAGGTATCGAACATCCTGCAGAAAGTGTGGCGCGTCAGAAGGCCAGAAGCGAAGAAATTGCAAATGCTGAGAATCCGGAAATCACCAAAATCTATGAACAGTACGGTAACATGGTGGGAACTCGCAGCATTTGGCGTTTGACGCTTGCTGAAAAGGCTGAAGTGCTTGGAGACGATAATGGAATTCCGCGAAGCGAAGATATTTCTGAAACCGAAGCAGTCGAGATTGCTCGTAAGCGTCTTGCATCGCTCGGCTATGACCTGACTGGTTTTGAGATCAGTGTGTGGTACAAGGTGAATGATTCTTCCACTGTCATGACAAATCCGGTTTATGTCATCTATTTTGTCGATGATCTTGATCAGCCTATCAAAGCGTTCACCGTAACAATCAATGCAGTTAGTGGTGAAGTAGTCAAGACTTATACCCCTGGCACGATCTCTGAACAGTAAACATCAGGCAGGTGAAACGCTTTGGATATGCCAATGCCATACATGGAGCAAAAGTTCTGCTCTTGCTTGACAGACCACATGCTCCAGCACTATTTCCATGATCGGCAGGAGTTGGCGTCAGCGCTTAATCTCCAGTTAGCTGAAATGGACGAAATGCACCCTTCCGATCTGGCCGCACGGATTTTCAAATACTGTGCCGTCAATCGCATTTCCCTGGATAGTGTCATCATGCAAATGGCCAAGTAACCCATATAGACCAGCAAGCCTCCCGCATTATCTGCAGGAGGCTTGCTGGTCTATGAGTGACATACCATGCCAAAAGAGATACAATTCTTTTGCAATCTTTTTTTGAAAATATCGACATGAGAGCCATCCTGTCTCGTCTACATAATCGAAGGAGGTGAGCAACGAATGGAAGTTGTCAAGGATCCGGGCAACAACCGTGACCAGGTACTGGTTCAGATGGTGAACCAATATCAGGGATTGCTGCTCCGCATGTGTTACATTTACCTACGGGATATGGAACAGGCGAAAGATGCCACACAGGATACTTTTCTCAAGGCATACAAGTCGTTGGATTCTTTCCGTGGGGAATGCAGCGAGAAGACTTGGTTGATCCAGATCGCTATGAACACTTGCCGGGATATGCAGCGTTCCGCCTGGTTTCGTCACAATGACCGACGTATTACGCCGGAAGACTTACCGCAAGCCATTCGACTGCCGGATGACGATAATGATCTTGATGTAATGTGCGATGTAATGAAACTTCCGCCCAAGCTCAAAGAGGTCGTCATGCTGTATTACTGGCAAAACATGAATGTGAATGAGATCGCCCATACACTGGGTATCACTCATTCTACTGTATCAACCCGACTGAAGCGCGCCAGAGAAAAGCTCTATGACGTGCTGGAGAGGAGGTTAGGTTATGGAAGATCTCAAAGCTAAGCAGATTGTTCACCGTGTAATCGATAACTCTCTTTCCGGCATTCAGGATGATCCCTGGATGGCGCAGCGGGTGCTGAATGCGGCACACCAAACGCAGGAAACAGGAGGATTCTCAATGATGAGAAGTAAAAAGAAACTGATTGTTTTGATTGCACTGATCTGTATTGCACTTATGGGAACCATCGGCTTGGCATGGTCCCTGTCGAGGGAATACTTTGCAGACGTTGCGCAGATCACTCTTAACAGCGGAGATTACGCCAGTTGGTCTCTTGATGAAAAGCGTTACATGATGTCCATCATGGGTAAGTATGGCCTTGTATCTGAAGCAGAAGCAGAAAAACTTTCTCGCCAATCTGGGGACGAGATTGATGCTTTTATGCTTGAACGTTATGGATTTGAACCCGGCCCCGAAGGTCTCAGCACAATCAGCTTGATTGGAATTGCCTGGACAGAAATGGGACCGTATACGGATTGGGACAACGAAACGTGGGTGTGGTACTCCAAGCTCATGTTTGAAGTCGGCCTCTGGAATGAAACCAGTGATGTGGATGTTTACGAAACGCCGGGCGAAGAAGCTATTGCACCTGAAGAAGCCTTGCGTATAGCCGAAGAACATCTGATTTCGCAGGGACATGATAAAGATACAGTCGAGGATGCTTGGCGTGTATGGCACTATATGACACACGCCAGCGATGTCAACCGCGAAGACATGACCTATTGTATCACTTTCCGCTTTGCAGATGGTTCTGAAGCATATGTATTTCTGACTCCGGAGGGTACCGTTCGGTAAACGACGCTGTTCATTAAAGCAAGAATGAGGTGACATTTCTGAATCCACCTTTAGCATATATGGAGCAAAAGTTTTGCAACTGCTTGATGGAACACATGCTCCAAAACCATTTCCATGATCGGGAGAAAATGGCGTCAGCCCTTAACCTCAAGCTCAACGAAATGGACGAAATGCCCCCGTCTGATCTGGCAGCACGACTATTCAAATACTGCGCAGTCCATCGAATTTCCTTGGATAGCGTCATCATGCAGATGGCGAAATAAATCTCATAGACCAGCGAGCCTCCCGCATTCCTGCAGGAGGCTCGCTTTTATTCGTTTATCAGGCTTTCAAGCACCATCACTTCGTGCTGGAGCATTTCAAGATAGTTCATGGCTTCCTGCATGTTCTGCAGTTTCATCGGCATGGCGCTCAAAATCATATCAGGCGTCTGTGCTGCCAGCGCACGGATTCCAGCCTGATGCTCGGCCACTTTCGTTTCTTGCTTTCGCACTTTGTCATGCGCAGCTGCCAACCGCTTCTCAATCTTTTCCTTCATGCGTCAACCGTTCCTTTCGTCGTGGATTGCTTGCACGACACAGACTACGGTTTATTCTCTCACAATGCAAAGCAGCTATGCAAGCTTATCGCGGTAATCCCAACTCTTTGCGAAGTATACCATGCATGATTTCCTCTTCGATTTGATGCAGGTTGTCTCCGGTCAGTTCCTTTCCTTGGAGCTGAAGAAGCCTTGCTGCAGCAGTATCAATCAGAACCATATCCAGGACGCTGCTATCCCTTTGCAGTTCCTGTGTGATGACGTCCATGAGTTCATCATCGGTCCATTCTACAGACACATCCGTCAGCTGCTTCATCAAGTCCTGGCGGTCAATTTCATTCTTGTCCATTTACAGACCTCCCAGAGCCATTTTTACCCGTATATGTGCAACTTTATTATAGCACAATTACACGCTGTTGTGCAGATATGGACTGTGACGTTTCTTCAAGAAAATGCTCAAACCTAATAAAATATAGATTGCATGATTAGGTTTGAGGTGATGATATGCCTGTCAACAGTAAAGCGATTGGTCGCAACATCCGCAACGCGCGCAAAGCCCAGGGTATGACCCAGGAAAAGCTGGCAGAGTGCATGGGCGTATCCTCTGCCTACATAGGCAAACTGGAACGTGGTGAGAGAACTGCCAACCTCGACAACCTGTCCGAGTTGGCGAAGATCCTGACCGTGCCGATTGAATCTCTTGTTCAGGGCAGCGTTCCAATCAAAAATGATGAGCAACTTCCAAACGATTTTCTGGACGCTGTTCGGGAGATTACAAAAGGATGCTCAAAACATACTTTGCAGACCATGCTGGATGTTCTGATCACCATGGCCCGCCATGACAAAGAAAACTAAGCTGCTCCCTGGGAGCGGCTTTTTTCGCATGTGGGTACGCAAAACTTGACGTATGTTCAGACCCGGCAATTCGATATAGAATATACATGACCCCAAGAGAACGGAGGCTGCACCATGGACAACGAGAAAGAATTAGTCCGCTTTATTCTTCAGTATTTGCTGGATAATCACTTTGAAAGCAAGTCTGACATGGCAAGACAGCTGGATATTCGTCATCGTACCATGCAGCGCGTATTTGAACAGCTGCACAACGACAAAGCGAAAGGAAGCACGATTGTACTTGATCGCGCTCTGTTGTTCTGCGCCAAGCGAAAGATATCAGTAGATCAACTGTTCAGGGAATATCAGGACTTCCACCAGGGAGCCTTGCTGGAACCCATTCAGCAAGATAAAGACGTCGAAACAACACCGTCAGCCCATGATCTTTGTCTGCCGGATTTCGGAAGTCTTTCCGAAGAAGTCAGGGAGTATTACGAGTACTATGTTCCGTACCTCCGAGTACTTTCCATGTTCTTTTGCGCACGTTGTTCGCATCACTGTAACCCTTGGGAGGGGCTTGACTGGATGCATAGAGATTGCACCATAGCCAAGTTATCTCAAAATCTGTTTGATACGGCAAGCAAGAGTAAAACGGAAGCCGAGTGACAATTCACCCTTTGCCCGCTGCTTTTGCACAGCACTATGCTGAACCGATATCATATACGAATCTTGACAACTGAATACCAGCGAACAGGTACAGACCTCATGTTGTGGAAGCGACAAATG
>JAZSRK010000162.1:0-13352 GCA_045538465.1 Candidatus Limiplasma sp.
ATATAACGATTATCGTCATCGATGAAAACGATGTCGTGCTTGGTATCCTTGGCAGCAGTGTTGGCCATTTCAATGATCCGCTTGGTCTTTCCGGAACCCTTTTTACCGGCAATTACCTGAATCAATGGGAACGCCTCCTTACAATTTTGTTTTGTTTTTTACCACGCGGTGGTGCGCCATCGGTCTGCCACCACCTGCGTTATGCTTCGATATGATTATAGCATGAAACCCATGCTTATGGCAACGACTTTCCTGTTTTTCTTGTGTCGTTTCCTGTCAAAGTGTTTCGTTTCCTTCGTTTTCCGGCACATTCAGGCGCTGGCGAAGCTCATCCATATCCAGAGGAGGCACCTCCCGAAGCACAGCGCCGGGGCGGTTGGGGTCGAAATGGCAAACCGACCGATAATCGCACATTTCACAGGCTGCCCGCCCATCCTGCATGGGAGAAATGGCGGTCTCGCCATCCAACAACTCCTGCGCAAGCCGGGTCGCCTCGTCTTTGGCATGTTGGATGAGGGCTTGCAATTCTTGCATGCTCAGGGCATGGGCATCCTTGCGCAAACTGCCGTCCTTTTGTACAAGGGGCGGTATAACACAGGGAACTTCACCGCTATCCATCGCTTGCAGCACTTCCACATCATAAAGGGTAATGCCTTTTAAACGGAACAAATTGCGCAGTTGATCCTGAACGGTCTCTGTCAGGTCGGTCTCGCTTTCCACCAGCGGATCGGCTACATAGAAATAGAACGCGCCTGCGGGCTTGCTGTTTGGTATAGCGTGGGTGCATACATCCAAATACAGCAGCAGCTGCAATTGCAGCCCCCACCACGCCCGATTGGCCTCCAACTGCTGGGGGGAAGATTTGTAGTCGATCACCCGCAGGTACACGCTATCGGGCGCATCGTAGCGGTCGATCCGGTCGATCCGGCCGCGCAGCGTTACCTGCCGGCCATCCGGCAGCACAAGAATAATGGGCGGCATGCCGCCTTCGTAGCCAAAGGAAGCCTCTGTACGGTACACAGAAAAACTGCCAGCTGCCAGCTGTTCGGTGATCACCCGGGCGGCACGGCGCACCACATCCTCCGCCAACTGAAGCCGCCAGAGGTTTAGCTCGCCATCGCCCATAGGGCCTGCCAGTGCCTCCTCCCTGCTGGGGGCCATGGCTTCTTCTGCCATTTCCACGACCCGTTCGGGGGATACTGCTGGGTAGTTCGGTTCTTTGCGCGCTTTTTGGGCAAAGCGGTTCAGCGCGTCGTGGTAGAAGTTGCCCGTCTCAATGGGATCCACCCGCCATTCCTTGAGCACGTTGGGGCGCAGACCATAGTGGAGAAAATGCTTGAACGGGCACCGGGCAAACTCCTCCAAACGGCTGATGGACATAGTCTCATCCCCAAAGAGCAAGCGTGCCTGTTCTTTGGTAATGGGCGTGGCGCTGCCATCGTAGCGCACGGCCCGAAGCAGCCGCATAGCCGCAGGAGCGGTATGCTGGTTTTCCAGCAATTTGATCAACCGCTCCCGGTGCTTGGGGCTCAAAGCGCTTTCGCCCAGACCATCCTGCTGGGCACGAAGCGCCAAGCTCAACTCTGCCAGCGCTTGCGCCGCCGAGATGGGCAGTTCATCCACCTCCACCGGGGAGGGGCTTACTTGGGCGATCAACTTTTCCGAAAGATTTTTCAGCAGCGGCAAAGGGCGCAGAGCGGCGCCCTCCGGGCTGGTCTTGGCACAGCTGAGAAACAGGTAGCGGGCAGGCTGCGTCATGGCACGCTTCAAGTCCAGTTTTGCAAAGCGCACCCGGTTATCATCGGTAAGGCCGAGGAAGCAGCCGGTCTCCTCTTGGGCGGCAGCGCGTTCCTCCGGGGTGAGGAGGCTTTGGGTGTCCCTTGCCAAAACGCTGTCGCTCAAACCCATCAAGAACAAGGCATCCACGTTTTCCGGCAAGGAATGTCCCAAAGTGCCCACATGGAGCATATGCCCTGCGGGCGGCAGCGCTGCCAGCGACAAGGCAGAAAAGCCACATTCCATACGGGTCGCAATGTGCTTGAGGGGGATGCGGCTCCTGTCGCTAAGGCGTACCATCTGATCCATCAGGCTCAGCACAGCTTGCCAGATCTGGCTGTTCTGGCTTTGCCGCACCGTCAGCCCTGCCTCCAGCAGCTTCTCTTCTTCTATTTTCAGCTTCTCATAAGCCTGTACATCTTCCAGAAGGGCAAAGACCGCCTCCATGGATTGGGCAGCGTTGCGGGCAGCCACCAAGGCGGCCCGTACCTTTACCAAGGGTTCGATGAGCCGCTGGCGAAGCGCTTCTAAGCTTTCGCATTCTTCTTCGCCACCCCGGGTGAAGGGCTTCGTCCAACGTGCGCGGTCGATCCCATAGGTGAAGGCATAATTTTCCAAGCGGCAGCACTCATCGTAGCTTAGGGGCGCATAGCCGCTTTTCATAAGCCCCAGCACATCCCGGTTGCGGTAGCCATCGGCCACGGCACGCATGGCGCACATCAAAAACCGCACAAGACCATGGCTAAGGGCAGGCAGCTTCTGGTCCGAATAAAAGGGGATACCGCCATCCCGCAAAGCCGTGCTGACAGCAAAGCCATAGCCACCCGAATCCGGGTAAAGCACAGCGATGCGTTCCACATCCATGCCCTGCGCCATCAGGCGCATCACCTGCCGTGTCATCAAAGTGGCCTCTTCGTGGGGACTCAGACCGTCGTAGGCATATACCTGCTGCTGCGGGTGTTCAAAACGCACAGGCGACAGGGTGAACAGTTGCTCATCCAGATGACGGAACACCGGCGCTGTTTGAAGCGGTTCGGCAGGCACAGCCACCATCCGGGCGGTGATGCCCCTCTGAGCCAGCATCTCCACAAAACGCCCTACACCTTGCCGCACCGGCAAAAACAGATCGCCATCCGCTGCGGAGACCCCATCACATAGCAACGCCACAGTCAAGCTCAGACATTGCTCCGCTGCTGCGGCCAACAGGCGCATCATTTGGTCGGGCAAGGTATCAAAGCCGTACACGTACAAGTGCTTGCTGTTCAGGTAATCGCTGCTGTTCAGCCTGCCGGCCACATAAGCCAACTGATCCTCGCTATCGCTGAAACGGTCGTTGAGCACTGCTTCGTACTGGGCATAGATCATGCCCAGATCCAGCAACTTTTCGCGGGTGATGCCGGAAGGCAACTTACCCGCATATTCCGAAAGCAGCTCCGGGGTCATGCCGCCGCGCTTCAGGTCGGTGATCAGCGCTGCTGTCTTTTCCACAAAGCCGCGCCGGGATGCCAGCGCGCCATAATACCCCAGCTTGTCCTCCAGCTTTTCCAGCGCAAGGCTTACCGCCATACGCCGACCGGATGCAGACAGCGGTTCCCGGCTATCCCTGCCGCTGCTTTCCAAAATACGCTCGTAAAGACGGGAAGGGCTTAGTACATCAATGAGAAACAAGCCTTCCAATTGCAAGCGATCCATCAGATCCCGTTCGGCCTGCAGGGTAAGCTGCTCCGGCACCAACAGGATGCTATCCTCCCCCTGCAGGCGCTTTTCCTCCAATTCCTTCGCCACCGGGACAAAAAGCCGGTGCGGTCTGGCGGTAAGAATACGTACATTTGCCATTGCGGCGCCTCCTTCCTCTTGGAAAAAGAACAAAACCATGCTATGATAACGCCAGCACATCTTCAGGGAGGCTGACGGATATGACGGATACCATTGTGGGCATTGCCACCGCTGCAGGCGAAGGCGGCGTAGCCATTGTGCGCATCAGCGGCGAGGATGCATCCAATCTGCTTTCGCAAGTGTTCCACGCCTCAAAGCATCAGCCCCCCTTTGAAAGCCACCGGCTGATGTATGGGCATGTCATGGACGGTGCAGAGGTGGTAGACGAATGCATGGCTGTTTACATGGCCGCGCCCCGCACCTACACCCGGGAGGATGTATGCGAAATACATACCCACGGCGGCAGCACTGCCGCTGCCCTTACCATGAAGCTGCTCATCCGGCTGGGAGCTCGCCCTGCGGAGGCGGGCGAGTTTACCCGCCGTGCCTTTATGAATGGGCGCATCGACCTATCGCAGGCCGAGGCGGTGATGGGGGTCATCTCCGCCCAATCGCAGGCAGCGCTTCGTGCGCAGCAGATGCAGCTAAGCGGCGGGCAGAGCCGTTTCATTAAAGAAGCACAACAACAGCTTACCACGCTTCTGGCCGGATTGGAAGCCCATATTGATTACCCGGATGAAATTGAGGAAGAAGAAGCCATCAGCGGGCTAAGCGCTGGGCTTGACCAGCTGATCGCCAGCCTGAGCGCTGCCATCGATGAGCGCAGCGCCCGCATCGTGCGCGAGGGTCTGCGGGTGGCGCTGTGCGGCAGACCAAACGCTGGCAAGAGCACGTTGTTCAACACCCTGCTGGGCGAGGAAAAAGCCATTGTGACCGATATACCCGGCACCACAAGAGACGTGCTGGACGGCAGCTTTACCTTGGACGGCTGCCGGGTGCTGATCAGCGATACCGCAGGCCTGCGCCACAGCGAGGATGTGGTGGAGCAGATCGGCGTGGAGCGGGCCCGTAAAGCCTTGCAGGAAGCCGATGTGGCTTTGCTGGTGGTGGATGCCTCCCAGCCGCTTACCCAAGAGGACAAAGCCTTGCTTACCGATACATTCCCCTGCCCCTGCGCCACTTTGCTCAACAAGCAGGATATTGCCGTCGTATCCCCGGAGGATGCGGCTTCGATCGGCGCTCCCTCCCCCATCGTTACCTTGAGTGCCAGAAGCGGCGAAGGGCTGGAGGCGGTACGAAACTACCTGCGCAGCCAGCTGAAGACCCCGCAGCAATTGCTGCTCACCCACGAGCGCCACATGGCGGTGGCTCGTCAGGCATTGGAGCGGCTGGAGCAGGCTCGGTTTTCCCTTACCAGCGGCGCCCCCACCGATTTTGCGGCCGTAGATCTGCACGAAGCACTGTACCTATTGGGGCGCATTACCGGTGAAAGCGTGGATGAAAAGCTGCTGGATGACATTTTCTCCCGGTTCTGCGTGGGGAAATAAACATAGGATAAGCACATAAATAACGCAAAAACAGGCGATGCTGCATTTCTTCATCAGCAATCGCCTGTTTTTTTCATTCATTTAATAATGAAGCGGCTTACGCCTGCACCTGCACAAACTGCACCTTCAGGTGGTAGTTTTCGCGGGCAGCATCTTCAAAAACGATGCACAGCCGGGGCAGGTATTCCACCATTTTGCCCTTGGGCTCCACGGGCAGGTTGATCACAACGCTCAGGTCGTTGGTCTCGCTGGTAAGCTCATCGTAGAGAGCATCCAGATTCGCGCCGTAATAGAAGGGGAAACCGAGGGTCTCCTTCAGGTAACGATGCAGGGAAATCTTTTCCTCAAAGGCAGTCAGATCCAGCGTTACTTCACGCATGACAGAGGTTCCTCCTTAATACAGCTTAACAAAGCTTTCGAAATTATCGGGGCTGTAGTAAATGAGACCGTCGTTGGAGTATACCAGACGCTCGCTGCCGCGCTTGCCGTCTTCGGTATTCACATCGCACTGGTACCACTTGCGGCCCTTCTCATCAGGCAGGAGACCTTCCCGGTTGCCGAAGGAATCGCCGCCGATGGCGCAGCCGGGCATTACCTCGCCCAGATTATCTTTCTTGTTGGTAAAGCCGTAATCCTCTGCCTCGCTCTTGGTGAGGTAGTTGGAGGGCAGGTGACCGTAGTAGAACACATAGGTGGCTACCTCGCCAGCGGTGAGGTATTCCTCATCCTCCACGGGTTCCAGTTCCTGATATTCCTCGCAGACGCCTTGGATCTCTTCGGCAGCCGGTGCGGGCTTATCTTCCTTCTTGCCGCCGTTTTCATCCATTACAACATCCACCAGAGCAAAGCTCTCGTAATGGTCGTCGGTGTAATAGATGAGCATGGGGTTATCGTTGGAGAAAACAATGCGCTTGGCATTGCGGTAGCTGCCGTCAAAGTCGATATCGCACTCGGTCCACTTGCGGCCGTTGGCATCCGGCAAAATGCCTTCGTAGTTGCCAAAGCGATCGCCGCCGATGGAGCAGCCGGGAGCCACTTCGTCAAGGTTGCCTTCGCGGTTGTTCCAGCCCATGCCTTCCGCTTCCTTTTTGGTAATGAAGTTGTTGGGCAGTCGGCCAAACACACGCAGGTATACGGCTACTTCTTCCATGGTGGAGTAATAGCCATCCTTGGTGAGGGGATAATCTGCGGCATATACAGTGATGGTCTTCTCAGCCAGCGCAGGCATCAAGAGGGAAACTGCCAGCAGCACGACCAGTACCATAGCAGTCAAACGAGTCCAAACGGTACGTTTCATCGATCTTCGCGGCTCCTTTTTGTATAGGTATATTTTCTGCCAGAACAACAGGCAGCCGGTAAAAGCCGCCCGATTATTCCGGCAGTCTATTATAGCCTGTTCCGTTTGGAAATGCAAGGCGTGACCATGACCGAAAAACGATAAGAAACACAGTATTTATCTCGTTTCACAGATACCAGAACCAGTTTTTACATGCATCAAATTTCCGCAAGGGCTTCTTAGGGCTTCTTGAAAAATGCAACAGCTACCGCATCCGGACCAGCGTGGGTACCCACTACGCTGCCCACGATCGTAATGGGCAATTCCTCCCGCTGTTGCTGCCACAGTTCGGCGCTATCCCGAATATACTTTTGCAGCAGATCATCCCGCATACCGGTATAGCCCAGCAGCAGCGGCTTAGCAAAGTCTACGCCCCCGGCTGCTTCGATCTCTTTTACCAGCAAATTGTTGCCTTGACGGGATCCTCTTGCCTTGCCCAGCGCTACGATCTCCCCATCCCGGATACAAATGACCGGCTTGAGGGATAAGAGACTGCCTGCAAACGCTGCTGTTTTGGAGATACGACCACCGCGGCGCAAGTATTCCAGCGTGTTCAACAAAGCGATCAGGTGAACATTCTTGCGTTCCTCTCTTATCCGCTGTGCGATGGTGCAGGCATCCAGCCCATCATCTGCCAATTGCAGCGCCATCTGCGCCAATATACCGGAACCCAGCGCTACCGAATGGGTATCTACTACATAGACCTGCTCGTAATCCTGTGCGGCGATCATAGCGCTTTGGTAGCTACCGCTCAGTTTGGCAGATACGGTCAGCACCACCGCTTCATCCCCAGCCAGCTTGGCTTTTTCGTACTCATCGGCAAAGGCAGCCGGGCCCGCTTGGCTGGTGGTGGGCAGGCAGTCGCTTTCGATCAATTTCTCGTAAAATTGCTGATGAGTAATGGTTTGACCATCGATAAAAGTCTCTTCGCCAAATTGGATGGTAAGGGGCACTACATGCAGCCGCTGGCGCACCTGCGGGGTCACATCTGCGGTGGAATCTACAATGATCCGTACACTCATTCAAATTACTCCTTCCTATTTTAGAGGGCTGTTACCTGTAGGGGCTATTCCTCATCCGGCAGACCTTGGCAGCATACCGCGTTCAAGTTTTCCGCGATCCGCTGCATCACATCATACAGGATGGTGCGTTCTTCGTCTGTCAAACCCATGCCGCCCAGCTTGACCGCTTCATGCCCGCGCCGCTGCACATATTGTGCCGCTTTCATGCCCTCGTCGGTCAGGCGCAATACTGCACGGTATAAGCTTTCGTTGCTTGTTTGCCGGCAAACCAATCCTTTTTGCTCCATCTCTGCCACCATACGGGATACCGCAGCCTTATCCTTGCCGCAGATCTCGCACAGCTGCACCGAGGTAAGCCCGGCTGGGTAGCGCATCAATGCGGCTAAATACTGCGCATAGGCGCCCTTGTAACCATACTTGACCATTTCTTCACGTTCGATCTTTTCGATGCAGCGATAGATCGACGAGATCGCCCCGGAAAACTGCTCGTAACGGCTCATCATGCCTGAACACCTGCCTTTTGCTTGGGAATGTGCACTTGTTGATTCGTCAACAAGTGAGTAACAGCATACCATATGAAAGTTGACTTGTCAACTTCTGCTAATGAAAAAGTGCCGAAAATACTCTTACAGGCGTATTTTCGACACTTTAGCACGTATCTGCCCATTGGGCGCACAACGGGGTATCCATAGCCATTCCCCAAACCCACCCTCATCTGCGGTCAATGCATGGTAATAACGATGCACAAATAGCATACAGTCGTGCACTGTTGGGGGCTAACCATAAGCAGGGGATTCGAACCCCGCGCCTCCCCTCAGGCGCTGCCATGAATGCGGGCTCATTCATTCTCAGCCGCAGAGATCGCATTCGCCCCGCAGACTACCTTCGGCTGGTCAAAACTCCGTTAGCCAGTTGGCTTGCTGGATCAGATTATCGGTCTTACGCATCTGTGCGCAGGCTTCATCCAATTTTTGCTGAAGCTGCGGCACTTCTACGGTAGGTAAGATCTTTATCTCGCTGCGAGTCGCACGGCCAGCCAAACGGCTGGCTGCTTGCGTGATCTCCCGCAAAGCATCGATACGCTGCTTTAGCATATCCCGATGCGCGATCCACTCGGTAAGCGAGCGCTCCTCCACCAGCGTACGGCTGTTGACCAGATTGATCTGCGCCGTTAAAAACGCCAGACGGTTCAGATCCTGTTCCAGCTCCAGCAACAATTTTGCAGGATCCTCCGCCGGTTTTTCTCCCTCCTGCACGGTGGCGTTATTGCACAGGCGAACGCGCAGCTGCTCCAGCCGCCGGTTCAGATCAGCCCTTTCCTGCAAAGCCTCTGCCAATTTCATGGTTTCTGTTCCCCTTTCGTAAGATCGGCTTACCGATCCTTACATATCGATCAAATTGCTGTATACCGTGTTCTGCGGTTCCCCGCCGGGGATCCACTCGGCGTTGACGGTTTTGCGGTAAAACAGTTCCGCATCATCCACCCAACCGATAATGGCGTAGCCATAGCCCTCTTCTTTCATACAAGTAAGGGTGCGCAGCAATAGTGCCGTGCCCACGTTGAGACCACGTGCATTCTCCGCAACGCCGATGGGGCCAAAGTAACCCTTGGCCGAAGCATCGTAGCAAGCAAAACCGAGAATGCAGCCATCCTTGGTGGCCACAAAGCACTTATGCTGCATAATGGCATTTTCTGCCTCGTATACCCAGCCTTCGCTGAAATGTTCCTGTATAAAACCCAGTACCCGCATTTTTTCGCCCGGAAACACACGTTTTACTTTGATCCCTTGAAGCGTGGTCTCCTGCGGCAAACGAGTCAAATTGGCGATCATATCGCAGCCTGCCATGCAACGTTTCCTCCTTTGGTTGATGGGTACAGTATACGATACCCTGCTGCGAAAGGCAAGCGTATGCACAAAAAGCAAAAGTCGCTCTCGATTTTCATAGCTCATCACTTGCATACCGCATCCGACTGTGGTAAGCTGTATGCAATTGGTTTTTCCCAAACAAATAAACATGCACAGGAGGAATAAGCCCTATGAAAGCATTATTGATCGGCGGTACCGGTACCATTTCTACCGAAATTAGCAAACGTTTGGTAAAGCTTGGTTGGGAACTGACCTTGCTCAACCGCGGCAACACCGGTGCTTTTGTGCCCGAAGGCGCACGGGTGCTCAAGGTGGATGTAAGCGACGAAGCAGCCGTAAACCAACTGCTGGGCGACGAAAAATTCGATGTAGTTGCAGACTTTATCGTCTTTACCCCCGAGCAGGCCGAGCGTGACCTTCGCTTGTTCAAGGGCCGCACGGCGCAATACATTTTCATCAGCTCCGCTTCTGCCTACCAGAAGCCCCTGTCCTCTCCCTACATCACCGAGAGCACGCCCCTGTTCAACCCCTTCTGGGGCTACAGCCGCAACAAGATTGCCATTGAAGAAATGCTGATGGAGGCCTACCGCAAGGACGGTTTCCCGGTGACCATCGTGCGCCCCAGCCACACCTACAACGAACGCAGCATGCCCCTTGGTCTCCATGGCAGCAAGGGCAGCTTCAGCGTATTGGAGCGCATCCGCACCGGCCGCAAGGTGATCATTCCCGGCGACGGTCTTACCCTGTGGACCCTGACCCACGCCCGCGATTTCGCCGTGGCATTCTGCGGTTTGATGGGCAACATCCACGCCATTGGCGAGGCCATCCACATCACCAGCGATGAAAAGCTGACTTGGAACCAGATCCACGAGTGCGTTGGCCGTGCGCTGGGGCAGGAGCCCAAGATGGTGCACATTGCCAGCGAGACCCTTGCCAAGCTGGGCAACGACTGGGAAGGCGCCCTCATTGGCGACAAGAGCAACACCGTGCTGTTTGATAACACCAAGGTAAAGCGTCTCGTGCCGGAATTCTGCGCCTCCACCCGGTTCGATCAGGGGGCCCGCGAAGTGGTGGAGTATGTGTACAGCCACCCCGAGTGCCAGATCCCCGATCCCGAATTTGATGCATGGTGCGATGCTGTGATCGAGCAGTACGAGGCCATGATGGAGAAGCTGCCCAAGCTGGGCGGCTGATGAGTGTCGGTTGCACAAACAAATGCGCCTGTTCCATAAGGGACAGGCATTTTTTCTTGCGATCATTTGCGCCCGCCCGGCGTTGACCTTTCCCCCACCTTTTGCTACACTGGTTTTACTCGCTCACAGGAGGTGCTTATCCCATGAAACTCGTCATCATCGTCGGCCCCCACGCCGTGGGCAAAATGACCGTCGGGCAAGCCTTGGCAGCACAAACCGGCCTGAAACTGTTCCACAACCACATGACCATCGATGTGGTATCCGACCTGTTTGAGCGCATGCCCACTGAGCGCAGCCGCCTGACCCACCAGTTCCGGGAGGAGGTTTTCAAGGCCTATGCCCGCAGCGATGAATACGGCATGATCTTTACCTACATGTGGGCCTTTGACCGGCAGGAGGACTGGGACGATCTCAAGCACATCGAAAGCATCTTTCAGCAGTACAATGCGCCCATCTACTATGTGGAATTGTGCGCCGATTTTGACCTGCGCATTGAGCGCAACAAAACGGAAAACCGGCTCCTGCACAAACCCACCAAGCGGGATGTGGCAAAGTCCGAAGAGCTGTTCCGCAATCTGGAAGCAAAATACCGCTTAAACTCCCTGCCCGGCGAAGTTACCAAGGAGCACTACATCCGCATCGACAACAGCAACTTGAGCCCGGAGGAAGCAGCCGCCCGGATCCGGGAAGCCTTCGGACTGTGATGCATGCTGCAAATAAATAACAGCAGGTATGGTTTCTCGCCCATTGCTTTCCCATGGGCAGAATGATATACTACCGTGGGCGTTGCCGGGGGGCGTTTTCGCCAACTTGTATGCGCCATTCATTCATATCAACAGCAAAGGGAGAGCTACTATGAATATCAAAACCAAACGGATCCTGATGTCCCTGTGCGGTGTTATCATCTGCGCCATCAGCGTGGGCGTGTTCAAGATCGCCGCTCTGGGTGTTGACCCCTTCCAGACCTTGATGGCTGGCTTGGATAAGCTGATCCCCATCGACTTCGGCACCCTGTATGTGATCGTCAACCTGATCCTGCTTTCCTTCAGCCTGATCGTAGACCGGCACAACATCGGCATTGCCACCTTTATCAACCTGTTCCTGCTGGGCTACATCACCGATTTCACCTACAGCCTTCTGCAGACCGTCATCGTTGACCCTTCCATGGTGGTGCGCGCCATCTGTCTGGTGGTGGGCATCGTGGTCATCTGCTTCGGCTCCGCTCTGTACATGACCGCCGATCTGGGTGTATCCACCTACGATGCCGTAGCCATCGTCATGTCCCGCAAGTGGAAGGTGGCACAGTTCCAGTACTGCCGCATTGCCACCGACTTGGTGTGCGTCATTCTGGGCGTTGCACTGTTCCTGTTGGCTGGCGGTACTTGGGGGCTCGTACCCACCATCGCCGGTGTGGGCACTATCATCACCGCCTTCTTTATGGGACCGGTGATCGAGTTCTTCAACCGTACTGTGGCACGGCCTATGCTGAATGGCAAAGCCGGTTCCCATGCCGCCTAAAGAACAAGAGCATAATATATAGCAAGATCCCCGTCATCCATTTTGGATCGGCGGGGATCTTATTGTTTGTATTGAATGCTGTTTGCTTAACTATTCTTGCGCTATGCTGTCGGGATGCGGCTGTGCTCACTCTTGCTGTGCAGCGCCAAAATGCTGGCACAGCTGCAGAAAGGACATTGCCTGAAGCTGCTTGAAATAGCGTTCTCGTTCATCCTCCGCCAACATCGCAGCTTCTCGTCTGGCCGCACCCACAATAAAATGATTGCATTCGGAGCAACAATCTTCTTGCGCACTTCGGACAGGTTCCGGGTTGTTCCATGAAGGGGTCTGCCTGCCGCAAATGCAGCACCGTTTAGCGTTTGCCATCTTATTTCACCAGCTTCTTTCCATCGTTTCACATGATATTCCACTTCGCGTTTCAACTTGGCTTGTACCCATCATAGAGAACGTTATAAGCCCAAAAATGAAAACACAGCCGTCATGTTCGTCATACAACTTTCACACCTTCATTAGCAAAGTATTGTTTATATTATATCAAAATGACGATGACACCACAAGGTTCTTTGCACTACTAACAAATGCCATGTTTACAGCACAACAAAACCTGCCGTTCGTCAAAGCAGATTCTCTACGCAAAAAGGAACCGCCCCTGTTGAGGACGGTTCCCTTGTGAATTATCATTTCTCAGACTTTGTGGTTGCCAGTTAGGCTCCGGCTTAACCGAAGTACCGCTTCAGCAGACCCTCGAAAGCCTTGCCGTGGCGGGCTTCATCCCTTGCCATTTCGTGCACGGTGTCGTGGATGGCATCCAGATTCAGCTCCTTGGCCTGCTTGGCCAGATCGAACTTGCCCTGGGTAGCGCCATTCTCGGCATCCACACGCATTTCAAGGTTCTTCTTGGTGCTCTCGGTAACTACTTCGCCCAGCAGCTCGGCAAACTTAGCAGCGTGCTCAGCTTCTTCGTAGGCAGCCTTTTCCCAGTAGAGACCGATCTCGGGGTAGCCTTCCCGGTGCGCTACACGAGCCATGGCCAGATACATGCCTACTTCGCTGCACTCGCCGTTGAAGTTTTCACGCAGCATCTGCTTGATCTCTTCGGGAGCATCCTTGGCAACGCCGACCACATGCTCAGCAGCCCAAGTACGGCCGCCGCCCATGGGAGAGAAACGGCTGGCAGGAGCCTTGCACTGGGGGCACTTCTCGGGAGCCTCGGGACCTTCATGTACATAACCGCAAACTTTGCAAACCCACTTCATATTGATCGTCCTCCTAAAATATTTGATTTCGTTTGTTTTGTTTCTTTCAGGGAGGCTTCTTGCTGCCTCCTGATTTAGTGATACCCATACGCTATGTGGGTGAAACCACTTTTTCAAAAA
>JAZSRK010000082.1:0-27599 GCA_045538465.1 Candidatus Limiplasma sp.
GTGTTCAAGTATCTGGGCGTGGAAGACATCGCTTACAACCAGCCCGCCAACCTGCCCTATCCCACCGAGAACCCCTTCAACAAGTAAGCTGAACGCTTGGCTCGACCAAGCTGCATAGCTCATTGTTGCCCCGTTTCGGTCTTTTGATCGAAACGGGGTTTTTGCATTCAGATCCAGCCAACCACATTACCAAGAAAAAGTGAAAAAAGATTTGCATCTATTCATCCCACATGCTATCATAAATATGTATGTTGTTTTTTAGGAGGAACCCTATGCCTGTGACCATTGACCAGCTGCTGGAGCGGGTAGAAAAGCCATCCCGCTATACCGGCGGTGAAATGAATGCAACTGTAAAACCCATCAAAGAAGCAGAAGTAAGCTTTGCTTTCTGTTTTCCGGATACATACGAAGTGGCCATGAGCAATCTGGCTATCAAGATCCTCTATGGCATTCTCAACGACCTGCCCTATGCGGTATGCGAACGTTGCTGCATGCCTTGGGTGGATATGCGCAAGGAACTGATAGACAATCAGATTCCGCTGTTTTCGTTGGAAAGCCGTACCCCGCTAAAGGATTTTGATATTGTGGGCTTTACCCTGCAATACGAAATGAGCTATACCAACATTCTGGATATGATGCATCTGGGCGGTATTCCCGTCAAGTCGGAAAGTCGCAGCGAAACCGATCCCATCGTATGTGTGGGCGGCCCTTGCGCCTTTAATCCTGAACCCCTCCATGCTTTTGTGGATGCGGTGATGATCGGCGATGGGGAAGAGCAGATCGTCGAATTGACCAATGCCGTGCGGGATGGCCGCAAAGCAGGTCTCAGCCGCATGGAGATCCTTCGCAGCTTGGCTAAGATCGAAGGCGTATATATTCCCTGCCTGTACCAAGACAGCTATAACGAAGATGGCACCCTGCAGAGCCTGAAACCTATCGACGATGCAGCACCGGCCGTCATTAACAAGCGCATTCAGGTCAATATGGATGAAGCTTACTGCCCGACTCATCCACCGGTGCCTTATCAGCAGGTGGTGTTCGACCGCATCATGCTGGAGATCATGCGCGGCTGTACCCGCGGCTGCCGTTTTTGTCAGGCTGGCATGCTGTACCGCCCTGTTCGTGAACGCAGTGTAGATAAGCTGTGCGAAATGGCTTGCGAAAGTGTTTGCAATACAGGTTACGAAGAGATCTCTCTTTCTTCCTTGTCCTCCAGCGACTATTCCCATATTACCGAGCTGGCTACCCGTCTTACCGAGGCTTTGAAGGACAAGCGAGTATCCCTGTCCTTGCCCAGCCTGCGTGTGGATAAATTCGTGCAAGATACCTTGACCCAGACGCAGCAGGTAAAAAAGAGCAGCCTTACCTTTGCTCCCGAAGCCGGTACCCAGCGCCTGAGAGATGTTATCAATAAAGGCGTTACCGAAGAAAACCTGATGGAAACGCTGGGCAATGCCTTCTCCAATGGTTGGAGTGCCGTTAAGCTATACTTTATGACAGGTTTGCCCACCGAAACCGACGAAGATCTGGCTGGCATTGCTGAGCTTGCCAAAAAGTCTGCTGGCGCATACTATGCCGTGCCCAAAGGGCAGAGAGTAAAGGGTCTGCGCATTACTTGCAGCGCCAGCGTATTTGTACCCAAGCCTTTTACGCCCTTCCAGTGGTGCGCACAGGATCGTCCCGAAGAAGTACAGCGCAAGCAGCAGATGGTACGGGATCTATTCCGCCCGTTAAAGTCTGCCCGTTTCAATTACCACGATTCTGCCATCAGCCGTATCGAAGCTTGCTTTGCTGTTGGCGATCGCCGCATGGCTGATGTGCTCTACCGTGCATGGGAGCTTGGCTGCGTACTGGATGGCTGGAACGAATATTTCCGCTACGACTTGTGGCTTCAAGCTTTTGAAGACTGCGGTCTTGATATCGATTTCTATGCACATCGTGTACGCGGCAAGGATGAGCTTCTGCCTTGGGATCATATCAACGCTTATATCGACAAGAGCTTCTTGTGGCGAGAGTGGGAGAAGGCACAACGGGGCGAGACCACAAGGGATTGCCGGGAAGGCTGCAATGGCTGCGGTCTGCAGAAGGTGAAAGGGGTGTGCAGCGTATGCGGATGATGGCTGTGTTTGAAAAAGGCGAAAATCTCCGCTACATCGGTCATCTGGATCTGATGCGGACGGTTCAGCGTGCCCTGCGCCGCAGTAACCTGCCAGTAAAGTATTCCAACGGTTTCAACCCCCACATTCGCCTTAGTTTTGCTGCGCCCCTCAGTGTTGGCGTGGTAGGCCAGCGAGAATTGATGGAGGTGCCTGTTGAGGACGGCGTAACGGAGGAGGAATTTTGCGAGGCCTTCAATCGTGTCAGCCCTCCTTGTTTGCAAGTGGTACAGGCACGCACCATCGGTGATGATTTTCCTACCTTGATGTCGCTGGTGGCGGGTTCCCGTTATACCATCCGACTGTTTGAAAGCAGTGAAGCCGACAAAGCCGCACAGGCCTTCGATGCTTTTATGGCGCTGGATAGCTATGTGGCCAATCGCCGCACCAAAAGCGGCGAAAACCCGTGCGATATTCGTCCCTTTGTCAAAGAGGGCAGCATTCGCAAAACAGATGAGGGTTACGAAATTCAGATGGAGACCATTACCTTTGCCAGCGGTGCACTAAAACCTTCCCTTTGGTTGGAATGTCTCTGCGCCTTTGCACAATGCAGCCAACCCCAGCACGTTATTTATCGTGATGCCATTCTGGCTCAAACAAAGAAGGGACAGCTTATTCCCATGGAGGAATATCCCAATGGATGAGGGGATGCAAATACTGGTTCGCTGCCACGAAGGACAAACAGAAACCGCCTTGCTTCATCAGGGACAGCTTTGGGAATACGACCGTCGCAGTGATGATTCGCAAAGCCTTGTCGGCACAGTATTGCTGGGAAAAGTCGAGCGGGTACTGCCCGATATGAAGGCAGCCTTTGTCAACATCGGTCGCAGTTTGAATGGCTTTTTGCCCATCCGGGAAAGCGAAAGTTTTCATGCGCAGAATGGCAAAGCTCCCTTGATCACCGACAACGAAGTGATCGTTCAGGTAAAGAAGGATGAAAAAGGTGGAAAAGGTGCTTATCTGAGCCGAGACATCGCTCTGGCGGGACAGTATATGCTTTTGATGCCCATGAGCCGTTTTGTAGGCGTAAGCAAGCGGATCGAAGACCCTGAGGAGCATGCAGCGGCAAAAGCCCTTGGCAAAGCCATAGCAGCCAATCGTTTTGGTGTGATCGTGCGCCATGCAGCCCTTCATGCCCGTAAAGAAGCTGTTTTTCAGGAGGCAGAGGAACTATACGAGCGCTGGCTTCAGGCAACGGCTCACGCTGAGCAGTATAAAGCGCCATCTGTGCTCATGCGGGACTTGTCGCATGCCGAAATACTCAAGCGCGATTATAGCGCCAGATATGAAGTTGCCACCTTTGAAGAGAACGAAACTGGTACACAAGCCATGGACGGTCTATGGATGGGGGCCTATATCGATCGGCAGCTAAAAGAAGCACTCGCGCGCAAGGTCGTTCTTGCCGGCGGTGCAAGCCTCATTATTGATGAAAGAGAAGCGCTGCATACCATTGATGTCAATTCTGGCGGCAATGTGGTTTCTACCAACGGAGGTTCTCTGGCGCTTTCGCAAAATCTGGCTTCTATACCGGAGATCGCACGTCAGATCCGCTTGCGCAATCTTAGCGGTATTCTTTTGATCGATTTTATCGATATGGATACAGCAGATGAGCGAGAAAAAGTTTCGCAAGCACTGCAAATGGCGTTGGCCGGCGACCGGATCAAAACAGTGCTGCACGGCTTTACCTCCCTTGGTCTTATGGAACTGACCCGCAAACGTACCGCTCCCAGCTTGAGAGAAATGCTGCAAAAACCCTGCGATCATTGCAAGGGCAGCGGTTTTGTAGCCGATTGACCGTATCCATTTCGCAGAAAGGATGTTTCAATGTGAAGCAACCCCCTGTATATGTGACCCCCGATGCCCATGCAGTTCAAGCTGCTGCCGCACAGGCTGTGGCCGAGCACCCGCAGCGCCCTCGCAGCTATCATATCGTTACGTATGGCTGCCAAATGAATGCTCACGACAGCGAAAAACTGTCCGGCATGCTGGCAGAGATGGGCATGACGGAGGCCGAAGACCGGCTCCATGCTGATTTGGTTATTTTTAATACCTGCTGCGTGCGAGACAACGCAGAGCGTCGGGCCCTTGGCAATGTGCATTGGCTTAAGGAATTAAGAAAAAACAACCCCAATTTGATCATCGGTATTTGCGGCTGTATGGTGCAGCAGCCGGAGATGGCACAGAAGATCCTGAAGCAATACCGTTTTATCGATCTGGCCTTTGGTACCCATAACCTGCACGAGCTGCCTTCTATCCTGCTTCAGCTCTTGGAGGATAAGCACCGTGTGGTGTCCATCAGCCACGATGAACATTTGATCGCTGAGGGTCTCCCTGTAAAAAGGCTTAGCACCCACCATGCCTACATTACCATTATGTATGGCTGCGATAATTTTTGCTCCTATTGCATCGTACCTTATGTGCGCGGGCGAGAACGTTCCCGCCGCATGGACGACATTCTGCGGGAAGCGGATGGTTTGCTCCAGACGGGCGTAAAAGAGATCATGCTTCTGGGACAAAACGTAAACAGCTATGGCAATGGTGACGAGACCTTCCCCAAGCTTTTGCGCCGTTTGGATGAAATGGGCATACCACGCATCCGGTTTATGACCTCCCATCCCAAAGATCTTAGCGATGAGCTTATTGAGGTAATGGCGACTGGGAAGCATATTTGCAACCACTTGCATTTACCTGTGCAAAGCGGCAATAACGAGATCCTTTCCCTTATGAACCGCCGCTACACGCGGGAGGATTATCTGCGTAAGGTGGAAAAGCTGCGCTCTGCAGTGCCAGACATTGGTCTGAGTACCGATCTGATCGTTAGTTTTCCCGGTGAAACCGAAGCCCAATTTGAAGACACCTGCTCTTTGGTAAGAGAAGTTGGGTACGATTCAGCTTTTACCTTCATTTATTCGCCCCGCATCGGCACAAAAGCCGCAGCAATGCCCGGGCGAATTTCGGATGAGGAAAGCTCCAGGCGGATCACCCGTCTTATTCAGGAGGTGGAAGCCTCCAGCGCCAAAGCCCACGAGTCTATGCTCGGGCGCACGGAGCAGGTATTGGTAGAAGGGCTGTCCAAGCGTGACCCCGGTATGGTTTCGGGCAAAGGTACCCGGAACATTACCGTCACATTCAAGGGAAGCGCCGAAGATATCGGCAGAATTATTCCCGTCCACATTACCTCCGCCGCAGTCAATACTCTGCGGGGAGAAAGAACAGAAAGGTGAGAGAAAATGGAAAAGGTTTTGAATCAGGCTGAAATGCTGGCGGAAGCCATTCTGGAGAGCGAAGAGTACATCAATATGCGCCTGAGCGAGCAGGACGCTATGCGGGATAGCGAGGCCACCGGGCTGATCGCTGCTTACACCGAAAAGCGTACCGCTGTAGAAAACATCCTTGCAGATGCCAACATGAACCCCGGCGATCTGGCGAAGGCTGGCAGCGAGTTGGAAGCTATCGAGAAGCAGATCGATGAGAACGAAACCCTCAACAGGATGCGGGAAGGCCGTGAAGCTTTCAACGATATGATGCGCAAAGTTAACAGCATCATAAAGTTTGTTGTTACCGGCGAGCGCGATGACGAAGAAGAGGGCTGCTCAGGCTCCTGCTCCAGCTGCAGCGGCTGTGGTCACCATCATCACTGATCGATAACGCTTTAACACCTGTACAAAAGGGAGGTACTCTCATGGCCGGACTGTCGCCCATGATGCAGCACTACGTGGAAACCAAACAAAAATATGCAGATTGCATCCTGTTTTATCGCCTCGGCGATTTTTACGAGATGTTTTTTGACGATGCCGTTTTGGTTTCCAAAGAATTAGAGCTGACGCTTACTGGCAAGGAGTGCGGTCTTGAAGAGCGTGCCCCCATGTGCGGTGTGCCCTTTCATTCGGCAACGACCTATATATCCCGTTTGGTGGAGCGGGGTTATAAAGTAGCCATCTGCGAGCAGATGAGCGACCCCGCTACCTCCAAAGGGCTTGTGGAGCGCAGTGTTATTCGTATCGTTACCCCCGGCACGGTGGTAGACCCTGCGCTTCTGGATGAAAAACGCCCCAGCTACGTGCTTTGCGTGGCGTTTTCGGGCAAACAGGCATCTTTGGCCTATGCAGATGTTAGCACTGGCGAGGTCATTGTTCATTTGCTGCTGGATGCAGAGCATACCCTCCGGGATGAGCTTGTACGCATCCAGCCCAACGAAGTGGTCACCAACGATGTGGAACGCCTCAATAGCTTTGTTACGATAGATGTTTCCCGCAGCCAGATGCCGGAAAGTACATTCCAGAAGCGAGCTGCGGAGACTGAGCTATACACGCATTTTGGTGTGCAAAATCTTGCTTCCCTTGGTATGGAGGGCAAAGATAAGCGAGCCATTGCAGCTGGTGCGCTTTTGCGCTATTTGCGAGATACCCAGATGAATGCGCTTAGCCATATTACCCAGCTGAGCATTTATCAGGGCGAAGAAACCATGTTTCTGGATCGCGCCACCCGGCGCAATTTGGAACTTACCCAATCCCTTCGCAGTAACGAGCGCAAGGGTTCTTTGCTTTGGCTGTTGGACAAGACAGAAACTGCAATGGGCGCACGCCTTTTGCGTAGCTGGGTAGAAAGCCCGCTGGTAAGCCGTTCCCGCATCGAGGCACGCCTTGCCTGTGTAGAAGCTTTGAAAGATGATTTTATTCGTAGTGAAGAACTCAGCGATTGCCTTGACAAAGTCGCCGATATGGAACGCCTTTTGGGCAAGATCAGCTATAACAATCTCAATGCGCGAGATTGTTTGGCTTTGCTTCGCTCTCTGCGCTGCGTGGCACCGGTAAAACAATTGCTCAACAGCTTTGAACTGTTGCATCTTACGGCCTTGGCCCATACCATGACACCCCTTGATGAGCTTTGCGACCTGATCGAGAGAGCCATCGATCCGGAGCCTTCTTTGCTCATCAGCGATGGCGGCATTATTGCCAATGGCTACAACGAAGAGCTGGATGGTTACCGCGATGCTCAGTTAAACGGCAAACAGTGGCTCCTCAATATGGAGATCGCTGAAAAAGAAGCCACTGGCATCAAAAATTTGAAAATCACATCCAACCGGGTTTTTGGTTACTACATTGAGGTAAGCAAAAGCAACCTTGGTTTGGTACCTCTGCGTTATACACGCAAACAGACTCTGGCCACCGGCGAGCGGTACACGACCCCGGAGCTGAAGGAGATCGAACAGAAGATCAGTCAGGCTCAACAGATGTCTCTGGCTTTGGAAGCTACCCTCTTTGGTGAAGTAAGGGATGCGATCGCACGGGAGATCGGCGCCATACAGCAGAATGCGCAGGCGCTTAAGACTGCTGATGCGCTCCTTTCGCTGGCGCGCGTGGCTCGTGATTATGGCTACGTCAAACCGACGATCAACGAAGAAGGCGTTTTGCATATCGTCGAGGGCCGCCACCCCATTGTAGAGCGTACTGTAACAGATACGCCTTTTGTACCCAACGATACCACACTGGATAACGACGAAAACCGCATGCTCATTATTACGGGCCCCAACATGGCAGGTAAGAGCACCTATATGCGCCAGACTGCGCTCATAACGCTTATGGCTCATATGGGCAGCTTTGTACCGGCAACCAGCGCCGATATCAGCCTTTGCGATCGGGTGTTTACCCGTATCGGCGCCTCGGATGATCTTTCCTCCGGTCAGAGCACCTTCATGGTGGAAATGAGCGAAACAGCGGGCATTCTTCGCAGTGCTACCAATAAGTCTTTGGTCATCCTTGATGAAATCGGCCGAGGAACCAGCACCTTTGATGGTCTTTCCATCGCATGGGCGGTGGTGGAATACTTGCTGGATCAAAGCAAAGTGGGCGCTAAAACGCTTTTTGCGACTCACTACCACGAGTTGAGCGAACTCGAAGGGCGTTTTCCCGGCGTAAAGAACTATTGCATTTCCGTGGTAGAGCATGGGGAGGAAGTGATCTTCCTGCGCAAGATCATGCCCGGTGGAGCGGATAAGAGCTATGGCGTTTATGTGGCTCGTTTGGCTGGCATCCCCAAAACCGTCGTGGCGCGTGCACACGAGATCCAAGCTCGGCTCGAAGTAAGCGATATCAATCAAGAGTCTATCTCATCTAATATTTTGGAAAAGAAAAAGAAGCAGGAGCGCCAGACCGATCTTTTCCATTTGGCGCAGGATGAGCTGATCGAAGAGTTGCAGAATTTAGATGTTTTGTCTGTTACGCCGATGGATGCATTGAACATTTTGTATCGCTTAAGAGAAAAAGCACGTAGGATCTGATTTGAATTGGAAGGAGGGCAAACCAATGGCCTCTATTCGTAAGCTATCTCAGGAGATCATTGGCAGAATTGCTGCCGGTGAAGTGGTGGAACGCCCTGCTTCCGTTGTTAAAGAGATGGTGGAGAACGCCATCGATGCAGGCGCTACCCATATTACCGTAGAAGTGCGGGAGGGCGGGGTAGAATACCTGCGCATTACCGACGACGGAAAGGGCATCCCTGCGGAGGAGATCCGCATGGCGTTTGAGCGGCATGCTACCAGCAAGCTGCAAACAGCTGAACAACTGTTTGATGTACGCACGCTGGGTTTTCGCGGCGAAGCATTGGCTTCCATCGCTGCTGTTGCAAAGGTGACGTGCACTACCAAAACCGCCGATGCACCGCTTGGCATTCGTGCGAAGATCGAAGGCGGCGAGTTTGTGGATATCCGTCAGGCAGCTTCGTCTGTTGGTACCACTTTTGTGGTGGAAGATCTGTTTTTTAATACCCCTGTTCGCCGTAAGTTTCTCAAAAAGCCCGGGCAGGAAGCCGCATTGGTTTCTGACTACTTGCTCCGGCTGATGCTGTCCCACCCGGAGATCGCTTTCCGTTTTGTGAATCAAGGCAAAACCGTGTACCAAAGCATTGGAGACGGTAAAGTGGAATCGGTGCTGTATCAGGTATACGGCAAGGATGCTTTTTCCAATATGCATCATGTATCCGGACATATGAACGGATTGTTGCTAAAGGGCTACGTGGGCGTTGGTGAGCTTAGCCGAGGAAACCGTCAGCAGCAATCGTTCTTTATCAACGGTCGCTATTTTCGTAGCGGCGTTATCAGCCGGGCAGTTGAAAACGGCTGCGAAGGCCGGGTCATGATCGGCCGCTTTCCTATGTGCGCCTTGTTTTTAGAGTTGCCCTATCAAATGGTGGATGTGAATGTTCATCCTAACAAATTGGAAGTACGTTTTCAAAACGAGCTTGCCATTGCAGAAGCGGTCAAAACACTGGTGAGTGAGGCACTGCATGGGCAGACCCTTGGTGCGCAGCTGAAAACAGGTGCAGTAGCACCGGTACAGCCAGTTGCAGCTGCCCAAGAAACTCCCATCACCAATTCTAACTTTACCGTTACTGCGTTACCCGGCGCAGAAAAAGAACCAGAGAAACCAGTTGTCATAAAGCCTACTACTGCAACAGGATCCGTAAACAAGCAGGTGCAAGAGAAGCCAGCGGTTGAAAGAAATACCGAAAAACCTGTTGCCCGCTCCGGCTTTGTTGTGCAGGAACTGCCAAATGATGAAAAGGTGCCTGCATCGCAGACGACCCCAAAGACCAAAGGAGAGCCGCAGACCGCTCACGACCGATCTGATGAAAAACAGGTTTCCTCTGCGCCGCAGCCAATAGGGGAAACACCTGTCGTTGTGCCGGTAGAACGCAAACAGCTGTATACCAGCTTTACCCCCGATCTGTCTTATTTACATAAGCAGCACACGACTATGCGCGAATCCTCCTCGCCGGAGGTGAACCGCATTATGATGGAGCTTGCCAAAAAGCAGGCTCAAGATAAAATCAAGCATCAAGAAGAGCCGGCAAGTACCCAAAAGACAGAAGAGGTACCCGCCATCTCACCGGAGCAGACGTCCCTGTTGCCCGATGTATCCGTAAGCGAGCAGCTTCGCTTCGTGGGTATTGCGTTCTCTACTTATTGGATTTTTGAATGCGGAGACAAATTGCTCCTGCTTGACCAGCATGCAGCTCACGAGCGAATGTTGTATGATCGGATGCTGACACGTTTGAATGGAGAAGCAGTATCGCAACGATTGCTTGCACCTGTGCTTGTGGAGATGACCCAGCACGATCTGCTCCTTTTGGATGAGCTGCAGGATGTGCTGAGTGATGCTGGTTTCGACGTACAGCGCTTCGACGATTCCAGCGCAGCCATTCATGCCATCCCCACGCTGTTTGGCAGCAATGAAAACCCCCGTACCTTGTTTCTGGAAGCTCTTGACGAGTGGCAGGCCGGTCGCGGCGCCGTTACCAGAGAGAGAATGCGCAAGCAAATTGCGCAGATGGCGTGTAAACGTGCCATCAAAGCAGGGGACAAACTGAGCGAAGACGAAGTGAAGGGTTTTCTGAAAGAGATGCTTCAATCCGATTCCATGCCTACTTGCCCCCATGGGCGCCCCATCGTGATCGAAATGACTCAATATATGCTGGAAAAGCGTTTCAAACGCATCCAGTAACAGGAGCAGCATATGAAACCGAAAGTGATCGCCATAACAGGCGCAACTGCCAGCGGAAAAAGCGCACTGGCTATGGAAGTGGCTGCGCACTTTCATGGCGAGATCGTCTGTATGGACTCCATGCAGATCTATCAGCGCATGGATATAGGCACAGCAAAGCCAACGGAAGCAGACCGCCGTCAGATCCCGCATCATATGCTGGATCTGGTACCTCCTACAGCAAACTATACCGTCGCCGATTATGCAACAGAGGCTACTGCGACCATCCGCAGCATACTGGATAGAGGATGCACTCCCTTTCTGGTAGGCGGTACGGGTCTTTACTTGAAAGCGTTGATGCATGGCCTTTCGCTTGGCGTAACTCGCAGCGATCCTGAAATTCGGGCACGGCTGGAAACGATCTCCGACCGACCCGGTGGCAAGCAAAAGTTGCATGATATGCTCAGGCAGGTAGACGAAGCCTCCGCCAATAAACTGCACCCCAACGATCTGCGCCGGGTGATCCGTGCGATCGAGGTATACGAACTAACAGGTACGCCCCTTAGCGCGACCCGCATGGAAGAAAACAGCGAGTTTACCATATTGCCACTTGCCATTTCTATGGAGCGTGAGTTGCTTTTCCAGCGCATTGGGCAGCGTGTAGATCAGATGCTGGATGCAGGGCTCGAAAACGAAGTGGCTGCTTTGC
This sequence comes from Candidatus Limiplasma sp., assembly GCA_045538465.1. GTDB lineage: Bacteria > Bacillota > Clostridia > Christensenellales > Aristaeellaceae > Limiplasma. Next base: position 11,346 of record JAZSRK010000082.1, read on the forward strand.
TGGAAAGCGGTGTGCCACCCGAAGCTCAGGCTATGCAAGGTATTGGGTACAAAGAGATGATCCCTGTTGTAAAAGGCGTGGTATCCTTACCGGATGCCCGTGACCAGATCGTTCTCAATACAAAGCATTACGCCAAAAGGCAGGAAACTTGGTTCAAAGGAGAAAAAGCGACCCAATGGCTGGAAGCAGCCAACGCACTACCCTTGGCCTGCGAAGCCATCGAACAGTTTTTGAAACCTTGATATGAACCATACAAAGGAATGATGATCGTGAATCAGGAAATGATGAAAGCCGTAGAAGCTGCCGAAATTCGCTGCAAGGATGCATTTGCAGAGATCGACAGGATAGCACTTGTCAATACCGCTAAAGTGTTGGATGCGCTCCAGCGTCATCAAGTCGCATCCCGGCATTTTGCCCCTACGACCGGGTATGGCTACGACGATGTTGGCAGAGATACGCTCGAAACGATCTTTGCTGAGCTGTTTGCAGCCGATGCAGCGATCGTGCGCCCTCAGATCGCCTCCGGCACCCATGCACTGAGCATGTGCCTGTTTGGCCTGCTTAAGCCCGGCGATGAATTGATGTATGCCTCCGGCGGGCCCTACGATACCTTGGAAGAGGTTATCGGTATTCAAGGTTCCGGCGTTGGTTCTCTAAAGGAGATGGGCGTGTCTTATTCTCAAGTAGAAATGACCGCCGATGGAAAAATGGATCTGGATGGTATACGCGCTGCCATGAAGCCCAATACAGCAGTAGTGGCGGTACAACGCAGCCGTGGTTATTCCAGCCGCCCCAGCCTGATGCCGGAGGATGTGGCTCCCTTGGCAGAAATGCTCCATAAGGAGTTCCCTAATGCTTGCCTGATGGTGGATAACTGCTATGGTGAATTCGTTTGCGAAAAGGAACCCAGCCACTACGGCGCAGATGTATGCGTGGGCAGCCTTATTAAAAATCCCGGCGGTGGTATTGCTCCTACTGGTGGCTATATCGTAGGCCGCAGCGATTTGATCGAACGTATCAGCTATCGCCTTACCGCACCGGGCATCGGCCGCGAGGTAGGCAGCTATGCAGCCAGCTATCAGCCGTTTTATCAAGGTTTGTTTATGGCTCCCCATGTGGTAGCTCAGGCGCTGAAAACCTCTGTGCTTGCTTCGGCAGTTTTCGATTCGATGGGGATGCCTACGACCCCTCGGTTTGATGCACGCCGCACCGATATCATTCAGGCATTGGAACTGGGTACGCCAGAACGGCTGATCGCATTTTGCCAAGGTATTCAAACAGCTTCGCCCATCGATAGTATGGCCTTGCCGGAGCCTTGGGATATGCCCGGTTACCAGCACCAAGTCATTATGGCAGCAGGCACGTTTATCAGCGGTGCATCCATCGAGCTGAGCGCCGATGCACCCATGCGTGAACCCTATACCGCATTTTTGCAAGGCGGGCTCACCTACAGCCATGGCAAGCTTGCGATCCTTCGTACAATGGAATATATGCAGAAATTGGGCTGCCTCTGATGCAGTTCTATCCCTCCTCTCATGGGCATAGCCTATGCCAGAGGAGGGATTTACTTTGGATGAACAAGCACGGGTAAAGCAAATGGAAGTACGGCAGCCCAGAGGGTGGATCCAGCCGCCGATCCCAAAAACGACTGCGCCTGAAAGCAGCGCAGAATTAACGGTTCTACCAGCAAAACCATCAGGTTGGAAAACCCTTTGGCAGCCGGAACGCCTTACACGAAATTTGGCAGCAGTGGGCTGCCTTGCTTTGGTTTTGATCGCAGCGCAACGGATGCTGCAAGAACCGGATGTCAGTGTGTTTTCTGCACTTAAGAGCGAAATGACCGCAGAGTGGGATGAGGATATCGGGAAACTCAGCTTCGTTAGTGAATTGCTGCCGCCGGAAATACGTGCCGTATGGAACCCAAGCGCTGGTGTGAACATCCTTCAACCGGTGATGGGCGAGGTGGTGCATGCTTGGTCGCAGAGCGAACCTTATTTGGAGTTTGCCAGCAATGTAACAGATGTACGTGCTGTTTCGCAGGGAGAGGTTATGAGCATTGCACATGGGCTCGGCGAAGAGAGGATCATACGCATACGGCATACCGATGGCAGTGAAAGCCTGTATGGAAATCTTGAAACGACTTATGTGGAATGCGGAACCGCTGTTGATGCAGGCGATATTATTGGCTCGCTTATCAAACATAAACCATTGGCTTTTGAGCTGCGGATCGACGGGCGTTCCATCGATCCCGTACCATGCATGGCTGAACTTTCAGAATGAAAACGAAGTGGCGCTTCACCATTCATCCGTTGGGGCTTGTATGTTTGCTTTCGGCGTTTTTGTTCATACCCATTGTTCGTTTATCTGCGGTTTTGCTTGCTGCTGTTATTCATGAAGCAGCGCATTTGCTAACGATGCAGCATTGCGGCATTAGACGCTGCACCATCGAATGGACACCTTTTGGCTTTGTGGCACAGGCCGACAACTACGCTATGCTTTGCACTGCAAAAAGGATCGCAATTGCAGCCTCGGGTTTGATCGCAAGCGCCTGCACCACGATCGTGTGCTGTTTCATTCCTACGCAAAGCAGTTTTATGCCTTTATTCATAAATGCTAATGCGGCAATGTTCGTTATCAATGCGATGCCGGTTTTGCCGTTGGATGGCGGCAGGGTGATCGTGGCCATCGCATCGATCTTGGGCTGGGAAAACGGTACACGAAAGCTTCTTTTATTCTTCTCCTATATTGTTTCGGTAGGTTTTACTTTGCTTGGCGTATATGGATCGCTGCATGGCAGCCTAAACCCGACGCTGCTCGTTCTTGGGCCATATTTAGCTTATGCAGCAAAACAAAACGATTTGCATAGCAGTGTGGAAGGCATGAAGCTCTTAGAGGCAAAGATGGATCGCAAGCGCCACAGGATGCTCCGTGCAGATCTGTGGGTAACAGACGACAACCCGGATGCGCTCTCCATGGTCAAGGCATTACGGCTATGTCCTGAGGATAAAAAATTGCTTCTTTTGCATATAGATGCAGAAAATGGTGCGTTCCTATCCAGTACAACAGAAGAACAAATACTTGTAAAACTTATGAAAGATCACAAAGAGTGCACCTGAGTTTCATAGACAATACAACATTATTATGCTAAAATAGCACGGTTGGATCAAGTTGAGATACAGAGGTGAACCGTGTGCAGCAACACAGAAACCAATTATGCATAAGAAACCAGAATATTCATCGCTTTGCAGCAGCGCTGCTGGCGTTTGTTATGGTGCTGCTTTCCATTGTTTCGCCGGCTGCAGCCATCAAGCAAGATGGTCTTGTACGAATTTACCTCTCGTCAATGGGGTCTGTTTCCAGCTTGTCGCTCACCCTTAAGGCTGCATACCATGTCAACGGCAACGAACTGACGCTGGTCAGCGGTACACAAGCTGTTGTTACCTGTGATCGTGCCACCGGGCAGTTGAGCCTTTCCGCTGGCGGGCAGAGCTGGAGAATGGGGGAATACTTTACACTGAACCGCAGCAGTATGGATGCATCTGCTACCATCTCTCAAAGCGGTCATAACAATCCTTATCCGGCTGATTTTTCTTTTACAGCTACACAAAAGAATGGTTCTTATGTTATTCAAACAGTGGCTCATATACAGGTAGAAGATTACCTCTATGGCGTGCTGCGTTATGAGATGGACAATAGCTTTCCCTTGGAAGCGCTCAAAGCACAGGCAGTCGCTGCCAGAACCTACACCTTGCGTATGATGGACAAGCGTTCCGGCAATGCGTATGATATGGTGGATACCGTTACCGATCAGCTATACAAGGGTACGCCCTCCAGCAATGCTAATTGTCAGAAAGCTGTAGACGAAACCGCAGGCATGGTGCTGCGTTATGGCAATGGATATGCTGAAACCTATTATTCCTCCAGCAATGGTGGACAAACAGAATCGGCAGAGAATATTTGGGGCGGTAAAGGCTATGGCTACCTTACCGTGAAGGATGACCCTTATGATGCAGCCAGCGCCTCTGCCAAAACGAAAACCTTTACCATCAAACGCGATCTGCAAACCGGCCAGAACCAATCGCTGCTTGCGTTGCTTAAGAAAAAAGCCGTAGAGTGCTTAAAGCAGAATGGCTATGCTGCAACAACATCAAATACGACTTTGCTTACGTTGGATAGCGTAAAACTGCACAAGCCCAAGTACGCTTCGCCCAGTAAGCTGTATACCAAAGCAGAGTTTATTCTTACGGTACAAACGAAGACCAGTAGCGGAAATACCACCACCGCTACCGTTGCAGTTACGGCGGATATTTTTTCTGAGTTGGAAGGTCTGCTCGGTATGAGTCTGCAAAGCTCCAAAAATGAGCTGTGGAGCGTTTCAAGCAACGCCGATGCTTTCGTGCTCAAAGCAGGCCGTTTTGGTCACGGCGTTGGTTTAAGCCAGTACGGTGCTATGGAAATGGCACGCCAAGGGCATACATACAAATCGATATTGGATTTCTATTACCCAGGCTGTTCTCTTACCAAGCTTGACCTATCTGATGCACCAACAGGAGAAACCGGCGGTACCATGCTGCCCGAAGCAGGCAGCGATCGACCGTCAGGGGAAGCTTCCCAACGACCGAACGAAAACGTGGCCTATGCCACAGTGATCGCCAATGGCTTTGTTAACCTCAGGCAATCGCCTTCCTTGCAGGGGCAGATCGTGGGTACTGCACCCACTGGTGAGAATGTACGCATCCTTCGCGACGAAGGTGCATGGGCTTATGTTGAATATAACAACATCGAAGCCTATGCCATGCGAAGCTTGCTGTCGGAAACCTTTTTTACTGACAATGCGATCCTTGTTCCATCGCAACAACCGCAGACCACTCCTGCACCTACCGTTTCCGCAGCCAATCAAGCCATGATCTTCTCCACCAATGGTACCGTCAATTTCCGGCGATCGCCGTACATGGGCAACAACGTAATGATGCAGCTGCCCCATGGTACGATGTTGGAGTACTTTGAAACCGTAGGTGAGTTTACAAAGGTCACCTATCTGGGCATTGATGGTTATGTGATGACATCGTTCCTTGTTTTTGGTGACGCAGTAGCACCGCAAGTTCCCGTAGCACCCCCCGAACCCACCATAAATCAAGAGACGATGCCCACGCCGGAAGCTGTTGTGCCAACTGTTACGCAGCCGCCTGTAACGGATGTAGGCTATCAATTGGCGATCGTAAGCACCTTGCAAGGCTCTTTGAATCTTCGTCAGGAGCCATATGCCTATGCAAGAATACAGACACGTATTCCGCAGTATGCACAGATCGAGGCAAAACCGATCAACAGCAAATGGTGCCAAGTACGCTACATGGGTCTTGAAGGCTATGTTATGGCAGAGTTTCTTACCTTCCAAAGCACAGCTGTGCCGCAAACGACGCCTGAACCTACATATGCCGTTACCCCAGATCCTACGTATGCACCCGATCCGCTGCCATCCCTGAATGGGCAAAGCATTGGCAAGGCGACAGTTACCACAAACAGTGGTTCTCTCAACATGAGATTCAGCCCATCCTCCTCTGCGGCCGTCATTCGTACGATACCGAGAGGGGCTACGGTGGATGTGTACCAGATGAACGGCCAATGGGCGCTGGTACAGTACCAGTATGAGGCGGGTTATGTTATGACCGCTTACCTGACTCTGCATGGCATAGGCACACCATCGGTAACAGATGCTCTCAATAATGCAGCAACGCCTGCACCTGTCCGGCCAGACTTGAATGGTTTCTCCGGCTATGCACAAAGAAATGCGCAAGACTATCCAGAGGGCTACGAAACAGTAGATGATCTGGTTGCAGTAGCAGGTTTTAACGGTGCGCAGCTTCGTGTTGCACCCTCGTATAGCGAACGGGCGCTCTTTACGATCCCGGTCGGCGAAACAGCAACCGTGTTGGCTGTTACCGATTCGTGGTGCATTGCCCGGTGGCAGGAATATATCGGATATATATGCCTAACAGAGGCCGAACTGTACCCGGCGGAGGCTTTCCGCTAAGGAAGGAGACGAAAAATGCAGATACAGCTTCTGCCTGGAGAGCGTATCGACGATCTGCAGCTCAACCAACTGCATATCATCCAAAGCGAAAATGGCTTCCGCTTTGGCATGGATGCGGTGATCCTCAGCGATTTTGCCAGAGTGCGTCCCGGCGAGCATGTGGTGGATATGGGTACAGGTACCGGCATCCTTCCGATCCTACTGAGCGCACAACAGGAACGCTCCACCTTTACAGCCTTCGAAGTGCAGCCTGCCATGGCGGATATGGCCAGGCGCAGTGTTCAAATGAATGGCCTTAAGGAGCGCATCACGGTTTTGGAAGCTGATATGCGGCAGGCTCCTCAAATGATCGGATATCAATGTGCACATTTGGTAGTGAGTAATCCTCCGTATGGTAAGCAGGGCAGCACCCTCAAAAACGATACAAAGGGTGTTACCATTGCCCGCCACGAAGAAGAATGCGGCATTGATGAATGGGTAAAAGCTTGTGCAGCTGTTTTGCGCAACATGGGCAGGTTATGCGTTGTTTTTCCTGCGCAGCGCCTGTTGGATCTGACAGATGCTTACCGCCGCTGGCGCATAGAACCCAAGCGCATTCGTATGGTGTATGCCAAAGCTGACCGTGCACCGTATCTTGTCTTGCTGGAAGGAATGAAAAACGCCAAACCTGGGCTTTTATGGATGCCTCCTTTGGTCGTATACGAACCGGATGGCCGTGAGACCGCTGAGATCGACAGGATCTATCACCGCACCATATGATTTCGCCACCAGCGCCGCAAAACAATGCTGTTCCATACCAAGCAAAGAATATGCCCTGCGGCTAGCCCGATGATTACGCCATAGAGCCGCAAAGCTGGTTCGGCAGTGAATAGCCAAGTAACAAACAAGGCGATCAGCGAAGATGGCAATGCACCATACATGGTTTGCTTTTGCAGCCCTAAGGTGGTTGCAGTGCCCCCGGTAAGGTTTTCTATGGCGCATAGAAAACAGAGCGGAGAAGCTGCCCTGAAAATAGGCGTTAGTTCGGGCAAACGATATACCAGAACCGCAAACACAGGCGCGAGAGCAAACATGCACAAAGTGCAGAACAAAGCAAAAAACACCCCGGCTGTAAACAGCTTCAGCATCATCTGTTTGCAAGACCGGGTGTTTTCTTCGTTTTTAACAAGACGCGGTGCCATTACCAGGCTGAGCGCGCCTGTAAAAATGCAAGGGGCGGTCATCAGAGGCAGTACCATACCGTTTAGTTTGCCAAGCCCTGCTGTTGCTTCAGAAGGCAACAGACCAGAAGCTGTCAACCTGAGCGGGATCAAGATAGCGGTCACAGAACGCACCAAAGTATGGATCAGTCTCGCCAAAGTGGAAGGATATGCAAGTTTCAGAATTTGTTTTTGTAAGTGCGCATCCTTTGTATCATGCTTCAATGGTAATCGCAGCATGAGCACTATCAGGGCCAGACCGGCGATCTCTGCTGTCATGGTACTTGCTACCGGTACAGCAGCCAGCCATGGAGCCGTTAGTTGACGCAAAAGAGGTAGAAAAATGACGATCTGAACAATGCGCAGGGTTTGCTCTGTCAATTCTGATACAGCAGGCCAAAAGCTGCGCCCAATACCATAGCAATAGCCGTTGAATACGCCTGAATAGCCAAGGATCAAAATACAGGGCGCAGTAAACCAAAGGGAAGGCAAAGTTCTTATGTCACCTGTACGTTTTGCCAGCCAAGGCGAAAGCAGAAGAAAAACGGGTATGAAAAAAAGTGAAAAGCGCAAGACCAGCCTGAGTCCCTCTTCAAGAGGCCGCTGCTGCTCTTGAGGCGCTGCTTTGGTCGTAAGTCGGCTGATGGCCATTGGCAGACCGGATGTAAGTGGGGTGATCGCCAACATATGTACGCCGGAGGCCAATTCGGTGATCCCCATTATTTCAGCCCCCAGTATTCTTGCCATCAGAATGCGTAATAAAAACCCCATTACCCGAATACAGCCGTTTAACCCGGTAACCAGCATGGTTTGTTTCTTGATGCTTTGCTCCATGAATCTCCCTCCGGGGGAGAGTATGAAAACATGCCAAGGAACATGCTTGCCACAAGTGGGTCAGTTATGCTATGATTCAGTGGAAATGGGGTGAATTGGATGGATAAATGGGATATTCGATTTATGAAAATGGCTTATCTGGTTTCGGATTGGTCCAGCTGTTTCCGCAAAGGCAGAAGCATCGGTGCAGTTATTGTAAAAGATAAGCGTGTTATGACCACCGGTTATAACGGTGCACCTGCTGGTTTGCTTACCTGCAAGGAACGAGGCGTTTGCCTGCGGGATCAGATGAATATCGCCTCCGGTACCCGTGCTGAGGTTTGCTATGCCATTCACGCCGAGCAGAATGCCATTTTGCAGGCTGCTAAACTGGGCATTTCTATCGATGGGGCTACGCTATATTGCACTCATCAGCCCTGCTCCGTATGCGCCCGCATGATCATCAATGTTGGCATCCGCCGTGTTGTATACGAGCAGGGATATCCTGATCCTTTCACGTTGGAATTGTTTGAACAGGCAGGCGTTGTGCTGGAACGGTTTGAGGGAGAACAGCATTAAGCTTTTTCGCTGCTGTCAATGCACTTGCTCCTCAGGCGGTTGATGGTGCGTTCCAATGCATTGCGGCTGTTGCCCCAAGGTTTATCGTGGTTGCGATAGTCGAACTTGAGGGTAAACCATTCCAAGTCGGCCTCGTCCTCGCCAAGGGTGCGCTTCATACTGTTTAGAATATCGGTTGCAAAAGCCTCCTGCTGCGCTCCGGTCAACTGCTGAGAAGCCATATCAAGCAGATCGGCAGCGTGGGGGAAACAGATGCCTTTGCATTCGTTCCATTTGCGCAAAAAAGATTTATCGTTTTTCCAAAGGTGAATAAAGGTATACAGATAGCGCTTCATATGCGCATCGATATCCTCGCAGATAACGCAGCTGCTGGTCAGGGAGCGAAGCTCTCTGGCCAGTTTTTTGCATGCATTGGGGGCAGAAGAAAAGAGTCCGGTTTTGCCGGTGATCTTGGTTTTTTGAAGCTTCATGAGGATCTCTTTGGAGTGAGAATCGCACAAAAGCGCATGACCCAATCTGTTTTGCATGCCAAATAAAAGCTGATGGTGGTGTGCACAGATCCCTGTTTCGTTTACTCGAATACGAGCATCCGGCTCCATAACACTGCCGCCCAGAGACCGCTCCACTTCGTTTTGTTCCAATTTGCTATGCAGCATACAAAAGGGACATGCTGTTTCCGCTTCCATCGCTTCCCATACGGGAATCGTTTCCAGATGATATTGCATAATTGACCTCCATCAAGTATAATATTGTTTGATTCATGGTAACAGAATGAGACAAGAAACGCAACAGGCTGCATAAGGTTCTTTTTGATCGCATAGTTTTTTCTCCAGAATAAGCTTGGGAGGAAAACGGCTATGCAAGGGCACAGGAAGGTTTATCCGGGCGGACAGGCCCCCATCATCCGATGGCTCAGCATCCTTCTGGTGGTGCTGGCAGCCATCATCGTTGCCAGTGGTTTGATCGGACGCAGAAAAAACAACGAGATCGTAAAACCACTGCCAACGGTTACCCCATTTCCTTTAGAGGAAAGTTTCGACGAGACTGTCGAAAGCTGCGAATGGGCGCTGCCCGCAGTGGAATGGTATGCTTTGCAGCTCGGCGCTTTTGATGGCGAAGCCTCGGCAAGGGAATTGGCCGAAACCTATCAGCGCCGTGGTGCAGCGGGTTACTTGTGGCAAGAGGAACGCTGGCGCGTGCTGGCTGCCATCTATGCAAACGAAAACGATGCCAGATCTGTCCGTCAGCAGCTGTTGCAGCAGCACAATGTGGAATCGTATCTGTTTCGCATCTCTCTGCCCTCTATTCAGGTAAGCATTCACGGCATGCGTGGACAGATCGAGATTTTGCAGGCGGCTTTCGTGCACAGTGCAGAATTGATAGAAGCACTGGAAGCTTCCAGCCTTGCGTTGGATCGTGGCGAGACAACAGTAGGGGAGCAGATGCAGACCCTCACCGGGCTCAACGAACAGATGCAGCTGGTCAGGCTCAGGCTCCACCAGCGTTTTGCTCAGCCAAGAGACCCCTGCGTTACCGGACTGATCACATTATTTGACGATTTCGGTACCTTTTGCGCCGGTTTGGATGCTTCCCGATCCGAGGCGGCTTTCGGGGCCTGCATCAAGCATCAGACCATTCGTTCGCTTGACCTGCTCAGGCAGGTTTACGATATATTGGGACATACATAGGAGGAATGCACGGTGACAATCAGAGATCTGATCCCCATTCTGGATGCAAAGGTACTCTGCGGAGAGGAACGTCTGGATGAAGAAGTAAGCACGGCATGTGGCAGCGACCTGATGAGCGATGTATTGGCTTTTGTAAAGGAAAAGTGCGTGCTGATCACTGGCCTTACCAACGTACACGTTATGCGCACGGCTGAAATGCTGGATATCCACTGCGTTATCTTTGCCCGCGGCAAGATCCCCGGCGATGAAATTTTGGAAGAAGCCAAGGAGATCGGCATCGCTGTGCTGGCGACTGAGCATACCAACTATACTACCTGCGGCTTGCTTTATCAGGCAGGCATTAAGGGAAGCGCATCACGTACAGGCGCATAACCACACACAAGAGAGGGAGTTATTATGTCCAATCATTTGTTTGTTGACAGCTACGACGTAGCCTCCGGTGCATTTGAATCTGCCGGTGACGCCTCTGCCAGCATCAAAAGAAAGCTCAAGCAGCTTGGCATCGATGCGATCACCCTGCGCAGAGTGGCAGTTGCCAGTTATGAAGCGGAACTCAATTTGATCATTCACAGCAATGGCGGCAACCTGATCATGGAAATGACGCCGGAAGAAGTCCTGCTCATTTCTAAAGACGTGGGTCCCGGCATTCCCGATATCAGTAAAGCGCTGGAGGAAGGTTATTCCACTGCCAGCGAGGAGGCGCGTGATCTGGGCTTTGGCGCTGGTATGGGTTTGCCCAATATGAAGCGCAACGCCGATGTTTTCGATATTGAAAGCGCAGTCGGCGAAGGCACCACCATCAAAATGGGTTTCCTGCTTAAAAAATAACCCCCTTGGTTTCTTTCGGAGGATAACAGCATGCAGAAAAAAAGATTCCATTCCGTGCGTCTTGATAAAGATAAATGCAAGGGATGTACCAACTGCCTAAAACGCTGCCCTACAGAGGCGATCCGTGTGCGCGGCGGACGTGCGCATATTATTGATGAACGCTGCATCGACTGCGGTGAGTGTATCCGTGTATGCGACTATCACGCCAAGTTTGCCCAGACCGATCCCTTGAGCGATCTGGACAAGTTCAAGTACAAGATCGCTCTGCCTGCGCCTTCTCTCTACGGTCAGTTCAAGCATCTTCTCAGCCCGTCACAAGTGTTGGATGGTTTGCTTGCCATGGGTTTTGATGATGTATACGAAGTGGCCAATGGCGCTGACATCGTTACCCGAGCCATTCGTGAGCGGATGCGCAATGCACAGCCTGAGGATTATCCCATCATCTCTTCTGCTTGCCCAGCGATCGTTCGTTTGATCCGTGTCCGCTTCCCGGATCTGTTGTCTCATATTATCGACATCCGTCAGCCGATGGAAGTGGCAGCAATGGTGGCCAAAAAGGAATTTTGCAAGAAACACCATGTAGAGCCTGAGGAAGTAGGATGCTTCTTTATTACGCCCTGCGCCGCAAAAATGACGGCGATCCGAAACCCCATCGGTCATGAGACCTCCGCAGTGGACGGCGCTATTTCGATGCTGGAGATCTATGGCGTTCTGGCCAGCCATATCAAGAAGGTGCGAGTGGATTCTCACAGCGCAACAGCTTCTTCCTATGGTGTGGGCTGGGCCAACAGCGGCGGCGAGGCTGCAGCAGTCTGCCCGGAGCACAGTATGGCTGTTGACGGCATTGAAAATGTGATTCGTGTATTGGAAGAGATCGAGAACAACAAACTGCAAGATCTGGTGTTCTTTGAGGGCGCTGCTTGCACTGGCGGTTGTGTAGGCGGCCCGCTCACTTTTGAAAACGGCTATGTTGCCCGTAATGCGGTACAAGCGCTGATGTCCGGTTGCGATATCACCCATCCGGACGAAAAAGTGAACGCTTCCTATTTGGGCAAATATCCGCTCATTGCTGAACAGCCGGTTCTGCCCAACAGCGTTATGCGGCTGGATGACGACATTGTGGAAGCCATGCGCAAGATGGAGCAGATGGAAGAGATTGTGCGCAGCTTGCCGGGATACGACTGCGGTAGCTGCGGCAGCCCCACTTGCCGTACCTTTGCAGAAGATATCGTGCGTGGTTACTGCAACAAAATGGATTGCATCCATATTTTGAAAGAGCAACTGAAAGTAATGGCACAACAAATGGTTGAGTTAGCCAAGACTACCAGAGAATAGGAGAGAGACCAATGAAAGTAAGTGAACTCATGACTTTGCTGGATGCAAAGTGCGTAACGGAAGGCGCTGATTTGGATACGGAGATCACCTGCGGCTATAGCTGCGATCTGCTCAGCTGGGTGCTGGCCCACGGCAAGCAGGGTATGGCTTGGTGCACTGTACAGACCCATGTGAACGTAATCGCCGTTTCCGTGCTGATGGAAATGGCCTGCGTTATTCTGGTAGAAGGTGTGGAAGCTGAGGAAGCTTCCCTGAATAAAGCCATTGACGAAGGCATGCCCGTGCTGTCCACCACCAAGACCGCTTATGAAGTATGCGGCATCATGAGCAAGGCTGGCATCGCTGCTCCGGTAGAATAAGATGGATGTCTTTTGCGACCTGCATTTGCACAGCTGTCTTTCTCCCTGCGGCGATGATGAGATGACCCCGTGGAATCTGGTAGGCATGGCAAAGGTGAACGGTCTTGATCTGATCGCTTTGACCGACCACAACACCACCCGCAATGTGCCCGAAGCCATCGAAGCCGGCAAGGAATATGGTGTGGCTATTTTGCCCGGTATGGAGATCACCAGTAAGGAAGAAGCCCATATTCTTGGTTATTTTCCAACCTTGGAAGATGCTATGGCGGCCGGGGAGGAAGTGTACAGTTGCCTGCCGGATATCGAAAACGATCCTTCGCTGTTTGGCAACCAGCTGATCAAAACCAACGGCGATGAAGATGGGGGGATCCTGTCCAAGCTGCTCATCAACGCTACCTCTCTGAGCGTGGACGAAGTGGAGCAGCTGATCCAGCGGCATAATGGCATCGCTGTACCGGCGCATATCAATCGTGGGCACAATGGCATGATCGGTGCACTGGGTTTGATGCCGTTTCTGCCGCAATTTCCTATCGTGGAGGTATCCGCTGGCATCGATTGCCCGGCCTATGCCACCAAGGGCCGGTTCCAGCTGCATTCCAGTGATGCCCACCGCTTGGAAGATATTCAGGATCAGGTATTTTCCATCCCGCTTCGGGAAGTAACAGCAGCTGCCGCTTTCCGTTTTTTGAAAATGATGTGCGGCTAATGCCAAGATCCAAGCAAATATTTCTGAAAAGACGGCAGTTTGACCAACAAAAACTGCCGTCTTTTGATAACCTGAAATAAAAATGATTATTTTTTCACAAAATGCGTGCTTTTTGTATAAGAGTATGATAATATATAATAGATTTGTGCTGTTCAAGCACACGTTACAGTGATTCAACTATGGAGGAGGTCTTATACTGCCATGTCCGATCGTAACGAAAAGTATGAAAAGCTGGCACAGGTAATCCAGGATCACAAAGAGCAAAAGGGCGCGCTGATGCCTGTTCTGCAGGAAGCTCAGAACATCTTCGGCTGCGTGTCCGAAGACGTGCAGAAGATCATTGCCGAGGGTCTGGGCGTAACGCTGAGCGAAGTCTACGGCGTTGCTACCTTCTACTCTCAGTTCTCTCTGCAGCCCAAGGGCGAGTACGTCTGCGGCGTCTGCCTCGGTACCGCTTGCTACGTCAAGGGTTCTCAGGCTGTTCTGGATAAGCTCTGCGAAGAACTGGAAATCAACGCTGGCGACACCACCAAGGACGGTAAATTCACCGTTCAGGCTACCCGCTGCCTCGGCGCTTGCGGTCTGGCTCCCGTTATGATGATCAACGACGATGTCTTTGGTCGTCTGACTCCCGCCGAAATCCCCGGCATTCTGGAAAAGTACAAGGCGATGTAAGCAATGAGAGATTTATCCATGCATGTTCTGGATATTGCGCAGAACAGCATCAAAGCCGGCGCAACGCTGGTTACCATTACCTTTGAAAAAGATGAAAACAACATGCTTCGCTTTACCGTTGCCGATGACGGCTGCGGCATGAGCGAGGAGTTTCTCAAAAAGGTAACAGACCCCTTTACCACCACACGCACCACGCGCAAGGTGGGGTTGGGGATTCCGATGCTCAAGCAAAGTGCGGAGATGAGCGATGGCGCCTTCTCCATCCAGAGTACCGTTAACGTAGGGACAACCATCTCCGCTACGTTCCATCTGGGGCATATCGATTGCATCCCCATGGGGGAGATCTGCGATACGCTGCTGACGCTGGTTACGCTCAATCCAGAAAAGCCTGACTTCGTATTCGAAGCCCGGGCAGGAGAAAACGAAGCGCTGTTCGATACCCGAATGGTGCGAGAGGCTCTTGGCGGCCTGCCGCTCAACGAGCCGGACATCTATGTGTGGATGAAAGAAAGCATTGAAGAAGAATTCAAACCTATCTTGGAGGTGTCATAAGCTATGAAATCCCTGGCTGAACTGCAGGCTATCCGTGAAAAGACTCTGGGTAAGATTTCCATGCGTAAGGACGCTGACGAGGGCACCCGTATCGTTATCGGTATGGCCACCTGCGGCATCGCTGCCGGCGCCCGTCCCGTCATGCTCAAGTTCATGGACGAGATCCAGACCCGTGGTCTCCAGAACGTGACCGTGTCCCAGACTGGCTGCATCGGCATGTGCCGTCTTGAGCCCATGCTGGACGTGCTGGTTCCCGGCAAGGAAAAGGTCACCTATGTGAAGGTGAAGCCCGAAATGGTTTCCCGCATTGTGGCTGAGCACATCGTCAATGGCCGTCCTGTACAGGAATACACCATCGGTGCTGCTGAGTAACCGTAAGCAAACGTTAAGGAGGAGCAAACATGGATCTTTATCGTGCACACGTGCTTGTCTGCGGCGGTACCGGCTGTACTTCCAGCGGTTCCAACCAGCTGATCGCACGCTTTGAAGAGCAGATCGCCAAGCACGGTCTGGACAAGGAAGTTAAAGTGGTCCGCACGGGTTGCTTCGGTCTTTGCGAAGCCGGCCCTGTGGTTATTGTGTACCCCGAAGGTACCTTCTACAGCCGTATCAAGGTGGAAGATGTAGATACCATCGTTGCCGAGCATCTGCTCAAGGGCCGTATTGCCCAGCACTTGGTATACAAGGAGAAGGAAGAGCACGAAGATGCTCACCTGTCTCTGGACGATATCGACTTCTACCGTGACCAGCGCCGTGTTGCGCTGCGTAACTGCGGCGTGATCGACCCCGAGAACATCGACGAGTACATCGCTTTCGACGGCTACCAGGCTCTGGCCAAGGTGCTGACCGAGATGTCTCCCGAAGATGTTATCAACGAGATGATCAAGTCTGGTCTGCGTGGCCGTGGCGGCGGCGGTTTCCCCACCGGCACCAAGTGGAAGTTCGCTGCTGCTTCCAAGGCTGAGCAGAAGTACATCATCTGCAACGCTGACGAGGGCGACCCCGGCGCTTTCATGGATCGTTCCATCTTGGAAGGCGACCCCCACTCCGTCATCGAAGCTATGGCTATCGGCGGCTACGCTATCGGCGCTACCGAAGGCTATGTGTATGTCCGTGCTGAGTACCCCATCGCTGTTAAGCGTCTGCAGCTGGCTATCGACCAGGCTCGCGAATATGGCCTCTTGGGCAAGAACATTTTCGGCACTGGCTTCGACTTTGATATGTACATCCGTCTGGGCGCTGGCGCCTTCGTCTGCGGCGAAGAAACTGCTCTGATGCGATCTATCGAAGGCAAGCGTGGCGAGCCCACTCCCAAGCCTCCGTTCCCCGCTGTGCGCGGTCTGTTCGACAAGCCCAGCAACATCAACAACGTTGAAACCTATGCCAACATTCCCCAGATCATCCTGAAGGGCGCTGACTGGTTCACCTCCATCGGTACCGAGAAGAGCCCCGGCACCAAGGTTTTCGCTCTGGGCGGCAAGATCAACAA